>NZ_JBMKIF010000021.1:0-107480 GCF_049238025.1 Enterobacter cloacae complex sp. IR5458 | reverse complement strand
AAAGCTATGAGCATCAGCACAATATGAGTAAATACCTGCACCGTGCTTAAACGCTAATGTGGCATCACCACTGTTACGAGCAAACTGTGAACCATAGGTTTTGATAAGTCTCAGGAATCCTACACTGTCATTGTTCTGGTATGTGTACCCCTGCCCGCCAAGCCCATAGTCCCCTGATTTCATCACGCGGCCACGAACAGCATCGTTGTTGCTCGTAGTAATGTCATAGGTCGCGCTACTTCTTAAACCGAGGTTTGAGCGAGCATCTGCGGCATTTTTCGCACCAGTGCCACCCTGGCCAACGCTGAGCGCGGTAGTCAGCCCGGAAAGGCTGGTAATGTCGCTGTTTGCACCTTTCTTCGCCAGTGATTTTTGACCCGGTACGGTAACGGCAACGCCATTGATAGTGATGGTGACATCAGATGTCCCGTTCATCACATCAGCGAACCCGCTCATATAGCGCTGGTACATTGTGAAGGTTTCAGCGATGTCCTGCGCCAGACCGTCCACGCTCAGGCTGTCGCTCAGAAGAATGGCGTATTTGGTTCCAGCCGGAATGGCAGGGCTGGCCGCTGGCGTAACAGTGAGGCTTGTTGCTCCTCCAATTGCGGTAATCTGAAATACCTGCACAGGGCTGGTCATTGCAATAACGGTACAGCCGTTACGAATAAGAGAACCAGCAGCAGTGAAGTTTGTGCCGGTACCTGTAAGGGTGTTTCCGCTGATGGCGATAGTGCCAGTAGTATAAATCATGTTTTCTCCAGGCAATAAAAAAACCCGCCGGAGCGGGGTTGATTAAAAAGACAGTTTATTCAGACGTACATATCAGGAAGAACGGGAAGATTCAGTGGCGTTACCGTGTCATTACCAAAAATTGCATACCGCTCGCGCCCCAGATATTTCCCACCCTGAACTGAAGCACTGCCGTTCTGTATTTTTATTCCGAACATTCGATACACGTACATGCCATTTACTTCGTGAGCCATCAGCCCGAATCTGCCCAGCGGAACATAGCCGCTGCCGATGCTCACGGCATTTTTTGAAGGCGTCCAGAGCTGGTTGAGGTAGACGAAAGGCCGCTTTGTCGTTGAAAACGTGCAGGCCCCGGCTGCATTGAAGATGTTTAGCCCCGTTCCCGGCTGCGGCGTCACACCACTGGCGAATATGACAATATCTATCGTGCCGGTTGTCGGGGCGTCATCGTTGGTGGATGGAGGGCTGAAGAACCTGACCGTGTTGCCATCGAAATCGACTGTGTTACCGCTATTGCAGCGCCCAAAGACGATATATTTGGACTTGTCGTATCCCGCTATTGTGGGAACTGCCCAGCCGCCAGTGGGGACATTGACGGTCCCCTTCCAGATACACTGCCCTGACTGCGTGGCATTGGTAATCGCCAGGAAGTCAGTACTGTCATCAATAAGCAGGCCTTCTCCTTTACGCTGGCCAGGAGGAAATATCTGCCAGATGCTTCCGGGGAACGTGTACGTACTCTCACGCTCACTGATGCTTACGTCCTTCATCGTGGAGTTCTGCGTCACACGGCCACCGGATATGGTGACCGAGTTCATTTTATGAAGCAGACCTGAATCAAGGTAAGCTGTCGCGTGCGGGATAAACAGCACCTGCGCCCCGGAAACATAACCGGCAATATCAGCGTATTTGGCTTTCTGGTAGCCACTGTCAAAGTAGGCTCCAAAAGACGGGCACCGAAGACCCGCCGTTATCTCCATCCGCTTTCCGCCGTCATTCAGATCAATCAGTAGTCCTCTTGGCATGTTATGTCCATTCTCCAAGTACGATACGGCCGCCTCCGGTCAGGTTGATAGTTACACCATTACTGTCTATCACCGTCGCCTTGTTCGGCCCACTGAATCCAAAGTTACCCGTTGTGGCGTAAATCGAGCCACGAACAGTCACGTTGTTAAACACGGCATACCCGGACTTGTTGATATGCCATCCGACATTCCCAGTCCCATCCCAGGTTGATGACTGGATGTAATTACCGATTTTGGTGTTACCGATCGTCCCCTCTCCGATAACAGCATCACGGATTATCAACTGCCCATTTTGCGTGGTGAAGACGATGGTAGGGGTTCCTCCTGCCTGACTCATCACAGCGAAGCGGTCAACCAGGAACAGAGCCTGAGTCTGCATCCCTGAAGGCGTATTCTGAACACCAATGCCCATTCCCGCTACGTACTGGTTGCCATTGGAATCAACAGCCACCTTAATGCTGTACATCGCATTCAGGTTATTGTTGATGTCCGCTGATACCTGCGCATTCTGAACAATGGCGGCCTGCTGGCCATTTACGGTGACCTTCAGTGAGTTGATCTGAGTAGCCGACGCCTGGGTGAAGTCAGCAAGCGTCTTTGACAGGTCAGTGACATTCGCAGTGTTTTCGCCGGCACTGGAGTCAAGGGTGCGCAACGACTCAGCAACAGCTTTGCTGGCATCGGCCATTACATTATCGACCCGCTCAATACCGGCTTTGTTATCGCCATATTGCACGCTCAGAAGGTTACGCTGGTTAACCTGCGCGAGCGTGCTGGTGATCAGCGCGATAGCATTGTTCTGAATACCGCCGCTGGCCTTATCAGTTTGTGCCCCCAGCTCTTCCAGGCGTGATGCCATTGAGGAATCGAGGTCCGTGACAACCTGGCTAAGGTCAGTGATTGATGCTGTATTCTGAGCACCTACAGCAGCTGCTGAATCAGCTTTGTCAGATGCGACCTGAGTGGCAGCCGTCAATTGACTTACCGCAGAAGCGCGAGCTTCAGTTTCCGTTGCTAACGCCTGGCGAACATCAGTAATACCCGCTTCATTCTGGGCAGTTTTCGCCTCAAGACGAGTAACATCCGTAACGCGGGCTTCCGTCTCAGTGGCGATCACCTCCCGGAGCTGTTCGAATGTCGCAGAGTTAGCTCCCTGTTGGGCTGTCTGGCGCACGATAACATCGGCAATAGCCAGCGCGTTGCCGATGATTGCTTCTGCTGTCTGCTTATTCGAACCTACGGCGGCAGCCAGCCCATCGGCGTTCTCCTTAATTGCATCAGAAAGCTCGGCCAGTTTCTCGCTACTGTCTACAGCACTTTCAATCAGATCCTTAAATACCTCGGAATCTTTAATCTCCTCCAGGATCGCATCGGTGATATCGGATACATCGATGCTGGCCTGCCCGCGCACAAACTCTGTATAACCTGATTCGTTTCCACTGCGGTCCACCAGCTGCGCGCGGTACCAGAAAATCTGCCCAGCCTTAAGGCCCATCTGCTGATATTTGCGCTGCGGGTAAGGCACATCGGCCAGCAGCATCGCATCGTCTTCAGTACCGGTCAGGCTGTACTGAATTTCGGTCTTCAGCGTGTCGTCGGTATTCGCCGGGAATCCCCAATTCAGCTCGATACCGAATACCACGTTTTCAGAAGCGATAAAGCCAACCGGCTTCGGTGGATTGCCCACTTTACCAGTAAGATTTACTTCTGGTGATGTCGCCCACACTGATGAAACGTCGCTGGCGTTCACCGCCCTGACGCGGACCAGATAGCGACCCGAGTAGATACCCTGCACTTCAAAGCCGAGAGAAGACGTTCGGGGCACACTAATCCAGTTGCCGCTGTCACGCCGCCATTCCGCCTCGTACGCAACTGCACCCTGAACAGCATCCCAAGCAACGCGCATGGTGGTAATCGCAATGTTCTGGTTAACCGTAGAGTAACTGTCTACGACAATATTTCCTGGGGGAGCCTGAACCCCTGGCGGAATGACACTGACTGGCCGCTCGTCCAGTCTTGCGCCAGTATCAACAGCGGAATAGATATCAGGGTTGTAAGTCGTCCCGGTGACCTCGAAAGTACCGTCGTTGTTGTCCCGCGTTCCCGTAACACGGAAAAGCGCTATAAACAGATCGTCAGAGTCCACACCCCAGTTACATTCAGCCTCCGGCGTTTCGCTGTAGGGTGTGGTGACAGTGACTGTGTTTCCGTTAATGGCCTGGACGGTTCTGGCCTGAGCTGTGCCTGACGGAAGATTCAAAAACAGCCTGTTACCGGCTTTCACATCAGCAGCGCGATCGAGGGTTATGTTGCGGCCGTTAACCGCACTCACCCTGCCGCCGATAGTTCTTCCGGCCAGCTCGTTAGCAGCCACGCCGATCACCTCACCAACAGGGGGGACGTCCATGCCTGTGCTGAAGGTCACCACCTCGCCGATACCGTTGGTAAGCAGCGCCCAGCGCCCCCGCCGGTTTGCCTCTGACTGCCTGGTGCAGCCGATCGCAGTCATTTCGAGCTGACGATAATCGAAGCGCATGGCCAGATCGCTATCGTAAACAGGCTCAGGCGTATCTTTGTAGTGGTTGGCAGGGTCTGACCAGTTCACCAGCGCGGCAGTGTTTCGGGTGGTTTCACTCGGGTCCGCAAAGGTAAATTTTCCTTCAACAACGCTGGCGTGGTTGTAGATGTGCCACACATCACGGGGCATATCGGCCAGGACATACATCTTATTGTCGCCCCAGTACGTCATGCCGCGAAATATACCCGCCAGATCACGAAGTACGGTCCAGGCGTCATTACGGTCCTGGATATAAACGTTGCAACGAAAACGAGGTTCCGTCCCGCTGCCGCCCTTGCCGTCTGGTACCAGTTGATCGCAATACTGGGCGATGCGATAAAGTTCCCATTTGTCTATCTGATTCGCATCGATTCTTTGACCCAGCCCGAAGCGCTCGTTCAGAATGATGTCGTAATAAATCCAGGCAGGGTTATCCGTCCACGCCCATTTAAATACGCCCTCCCATGTACCAGAATAAGTGCGGGTTTCGGGATCATAAGTATCAGGTACACGGATGATTCGCCCTTTCGGATTGCACACAACCTGAGGAATGCCATTAGGGAACTGCTTTGCGTCAAACTCTACATACAGCAGCGCTGTGTTAACGTAGCGAATTTTGGCGTCAATAATTTCAGTAACGGCCACAACGCGCATGGTGTCGACGATATTCATGCTCGTGGAATCCGGCGTGATTCTGCGAACCCGCAACTGCCATCCAGTCGAGGCTTTCGGAAGATTGACGCGGTGACTGCGCTCATAAAGCGACATGGTTTTGTCATCAACAGCACCGTTAACCACCGTTTCATACGGCCCGCCATCGACCGACAGATCGATAGCATACTCGACGCGGGTTCCGACTTTATCACCGTTGTTTTTCTGGAGTAAAAGAGTTGGCCATCCCAGGCGAATTCGCAGCGCAGAGAGCTGCGTGTTGGAAACCGCGCGCACGTACGGCACAGCCTGTTTCAGCTCGTATGAAACCTGAAGTTCGTTTTCAATGCCGGGGAAGCCCTGAATATAGTCCTGGTCCTGAGTGCCGGAACGGAACTCATATTTCACATTATTGAAGTTATAACTTCCGTCGGCGTTCTGAAGAGGCGTATACGAAGATGAGTCACCAAGAAAAATGTTTTTACCATCAAGTCCGCCTGCGAACTCACCCTCTCCAAGAGCAATTAGCACCTTTGCCCTGGCAATCGACTGAATGCTGTCCGGTGCTTCAACGGGTGTTCGGGTCTGATTGCTGCCACCTTTACCGCGGCCTTTGATGATTGTCGTCGTCATATCGCGTCCATAAAAAAGCCACCGTCAGGTGGCTTACAGTGCGTGGTTTGGTTTATTGCTGATCTTCAGCATAAATCCCGGCGGAAATAATCGCGCCACCTATTTCGCGCTGCCCATAAAGCAGGGGGACGGGATTTCCGGATGCTGTTGTATTAACGGGACCACCAAACGCATAGGAGGGTTTGTTATCAGGTTCCTGACGCATTCGCAGACCTGAAACCTGAGGAGAGAGCATTTGCACTACACCGCCAACGGCCATTGCGGCACCAACGGAAAACATGAGGTTACTTGCTGCGATACTAACTCCCGGCATCCATATGGCAGCAGCGACCAGAGCCGTTCCGAGCAACGCCTGGAAAACTCCAGCTCTTTTACTACCCCTTATCACAGGGATTATTCTTAACTCATCACCCGGCCCCAGGAGTTCAAACTCTTCGTGCCCGATATTGCGACGATCCCGGAAAATAACAAAATCCAGTCCCTTTGCCCGAGCTTCACACAGATAAGCATCAAAGCCGTCAATGGTGTTAGAAAGCGCCCTGAAAACTTCGCTGGCGGACGTTAGTGCACGGCGATGTGTCCTGCCAAATCGCTGAGCCATTGAGCCGCTGAGTTTGATAACGGTTTTTCTTTCCATTACATCAAATCCTTATAACGCAGAATTTTGATGGTACGGTCACGGTAATAGCCACCGTAGGGAATACGCTGGCTTAGCTGGCCATACATGTGATGCAGTAGCATGTTGCCATCAAGCAAAATCCCGGCATGGTTCGGGACGGTGGACTGAACCTGCATGATAACCATGTCACCTGGCTGAGCGGGACCGTCGTACTCACGGAAACCGCATTCCTGCCAGTTATCCATATAGAGGTTTTCACCCTGCTCCCACCAGTGGCGATCTACGCTGTAGTTGGGCAGTTCAATGCCGTGCTCGATGCGGAAATAGTCCATGATGAGAGACCAGCAGTCTGCATACCCGAGTACAAACTGGCGCCCTGTGAGGGGGCGGTCTCCGCGAGGCATGACGGTGCGAATGTCGCCCTCCGGCCACGATGCAATAATCCAGGGCAGTTCCGTGGCATCACACATCAGCATGTCGAGCTCGCTCGGCTGAGTTGTTGCCCCGTCGCCGGGATGGCTGTGGACGATCGCCACCACAGTGCCCTGCTCTTCGGCGGCCGCATAATCCTCAGGATTAAGTTCAAATTGCTCAGTCGGCGACTCAGCATTATTTTTGCAGGGGATGTATTTCTCCACCCGCCCCTTCTGAATAACCACGCCACAGCACTCCTCGGGGAAGGATGCGGCGGCATGCGCCAGAATGGCGCTAACTGTTTTGTCGCGCATGATTATCCTCTCAGAAGTGAAGCGCCGGGGAACCCGCCATAATCCAGCTGTTCATTCTCTCCGAAGCGAGGCTTACAGCCCGTTGACAGCAGTCCGGAGCAAACATCCTGTGAAGGATCGTCCACCCGATTGCCGTCTTTATCGAACCAGCCGTTTTGCCCGGCGTAGGTGCAGCCGTTCCCGGTTTTGTACCAGCCCCGCATGCACCACGTGCACATTGGCTGAATTTGCCGGGTCGGAATAAGTTGCCCGCGCAGATCGGCTGGACTGGAAAGCTCAAACTCTACGGTTTCATCGTCCGATCCTGATTTACGGTCGATGTAATAAACCTGTTTGCGCTCCTCGTTGGGATTCGCAGTCGGGTTCCCGTCAGGAAAATTTCTTGCGTCCAGGTAGTGGGCGAAGGTGTCATGGATGATCACCTTTGCTTTAGCCATCCCCTGAAACCTTCGGCACAGCGCGCCAATCGTACCGCTGATGTTTGCAACGGTGAGAGACGGCCGTGAGCTCTGGCCGTCACTGCTGACAGATATGCCGGTCAGTTCGTACGGCCACGCGCCATACTCCTGCCCCTGCCACCACACCGACTTCGGCTCAAGTTTTGACTCGTCGCCGCCTGCGGCGATGATTTCCGCCTCGGTATGCGGGATTGTCTCGTTGTGAAAGCGAAGAATACCCGCACCGAACGCTGAGCCGTCCACCTCGATCAGGCGGACGCGCTTACCCGGCTCCAGTTTCTGGACATCAGATGAAATACTCATGGATGGTATGCCTGTATGAATGTGCTGCTGAGGGTGTATTTTTTGTTGCCGTGGGTAGATATCTGGAAGGATTCCGCGCGCCATAAACCTGAAGGCTCAAGCGGCGGCTTCCAGATAAATGACTTCCACCCTGCATGTCTGTTCAGAAAGTTTTTAATGGCCTGAATGTAAGCCTCGTCGCCGGTAAAGCTCACGCTCCACTGATGTGTTACCGGGTTGATGCCGTCCCCGGCCACCTGTGTATAGCCATCGCCAAACTGCGCCTTTCGGGTACGAAAACTTGTATCAACCTGAGAGGCAACCTTTGGGCACCAGCTGAAGGTTTCGACTGCCATGGTTAAACTCCCTTGATTAATCGCCACAGAGGCGAGCCCGGCATGCTGGCCTGTTCGTTAATGACGCCAGTGATGGCATCTTTCAGTTGTCTGCCAGCGGCGCCGGCGGTTCCCTGACTGGCTGCCTGTGGTGATCCACCCTGAATATTGATATCGCCGAAGTTAACTGAAGGCACACCGCCGGAGACCTGCGGAGTACCAACTGCCCGAACGCCCAGCGAACCATCAGCGGCGCGCGTAAGCGGCATAATGGCTTCCGGACCAGCCTCGGCAAAAACCCCTGCGCCTTTGGCAAAAGCAAACAGCTGAGGCGTCTGAAAAACGCCATTGCTGTAGGCGCTCAGGGAAGGAGAGTCATAAACATTACCCTTCGCATTAAAGGTAAAGTTCGCGCCAGCATTCTGAATAGCGGTACCGCCACTAGCGGTAGCGGCCGACGAAGCCCCAAAACTGAACAGTGAACCAATTGAGCTGACGCCATTAGCAACAGCCATGTTCACCAGAACGTTCTGGATGATCTTCAGTACGCTCACGCCCCAGTCCTTCCAGCTGTCAACGTTGCCATTGAGCATGTCGGTGATCGTGGTGACCGCGCCACCCATGGCCTGCTTCATGCCGTCAGCGGCCATGGAAGAATAATCAGTAGCTTCGTCCACCCAGTTCGCATAACCCTCAGACAGTCCCGTCATCCAGTCGTCACGCTGCGCATCAGAAGCTGCGTAATATCCCTCCTGGTCGCGCAGGCGCTCTTCGAGGTAGCGCTTATTAAGTGCCAGCCCCTGCTGATAGAACGTCTCGTCGATTTCACCAGCCTGACGCTGGCGAAGAAGATCGGTATTCTTCTGCTCAAACTCCTTACGCAGATTGAACTGCTCCTGAAGTCTTTCACGAAACCTGGTTCCCTGCCCGTATCCCAGCAGTTGCGCTTCATTGGCTGCGCGGGCGCTGGCGTTACTGTCAGCAAGGTTGGCTTCGTAATTTCGCAGTTGCTCACGTAATTTAACCTGGTCAATCAGCGCAGCATTCTGCAATACCGTCTTTTTCTGGGCTTCTGTCAGAGAAGCAAGTTCGCCCTGGCTGACCTGGTATTTAACCTTCGCCAGTTCAGTATTCTGGCCTTGCAGGGCAATCTGCTCTTTTTGCTGCTTGATAAGGCGCTTATACACATCCTCGGTTTTCTCGCCTTCGGTTTTACCGACCTTCGCCTTAGGTTTGTTGGCCTCATTATTCCGCCATTCAGCAAGACCGTTATTAATCAACTCCTGACGGCCTGTCTGGAATTGTGGATCACTGGTTAACCCCAGGTCATCGGCGGCATAACTCAGTCGCAGGCGCTCTTTTGCTTCACCCTTCAGGCGTGACAACTCCAGATCCCGGCGGCTCTTTTCGAGGGCATCGGTTTGCTTTTTGTCGAGGTCGGCCTGCGGAAGTCTGAGCGGGACGTTAGCCAGCCCTTGCCGGGCCATTAATAGCTGATTTCCCAGACCCAGCAGGCGGTTAAATTCAGTATGCTGACCATTCATCATGATCATCGACTGATATACCGCATTCTGTCGCCAGGCTTGTTCGCGTATTAAATCATTACGACGCCGCTCAATTTCTTCGAGAGCCTGCTGTATGCCGCGAGATTTATCTCGCATACCATTTAACTTCCCCTCTTCAACAGCGAGCTGATCTGTGGCGATGGCAATAGCTCTTAAAATATCCGCATCGTTAACGCTAGTTATACCTGGCTGTCCACGGGCTGAGTTCAACTTATCAATTTCATCTTTTAAATTTCGGACTTTTTTGGCTTGCTCATCAATCAGACGATTTTGCTCTACCAGAGCACCAACAGTCCTCCCCCTATTATCGTCTGTTTCAGACAAAGACATGCGGGAAGTTTTTTCTCGTATCTCGTCGATTTGACTGGCATATTCCTGAGCAGAACGCCGAGCCTGCTCCTGATTTTGATACATCGCATACCAGGCTCCTGCCCCCAGCATCACCAGACCCGGCACGCCGCCAATCAGGCCAAGCGCACCACTCATCAGGCGAGTACCGACAGATGTTACGCTATTGAGATTGCTTTGAGTCGAAACGCGGTTTGCGAGGTTCCGGCTTAATGAAGCCTGGGTCGCGGACAGACGCCTTTCAGCAATAGCTTGAGCATCAGCGTTTTTAGCTGCCACCAGCCCTGCCTGCGCGCGCTCAAGAGCAGTTCTGGCCCTGACTTTTTCCGTAGCGGTGCCACTTGCAAGAGCGGTTGTCAGTCTGGCTTGCGCTGCTGTAACTTTTGCCTCTGCTGCCGCAATTTTCTCTTGCTGGGCGGCCTGAACATCTGCGCTTCGCGATCGCTGAACAGCCTGCTGGGCTCGATAAACTTCTGCCCTTGAAGCTGCAACAGCAGACTGAGCCGCTTTATCCTGCGCAACAGCAAGTGCAACCTCTGACTTAGCCGCTGAAATTAGCGCACCTGTTGCACTCGTGGCGCTGGTTACAACTCCGCTTAGGTAGCGAGCCAGCCCCACGCCAACAAGCGCCCCAGCGACTGTTGTAATTGTTGACATATTGTCAGCAACGTCACTCAGCGCGCCGCTCACTGCTGATGAGGTAAAAGAATCAAGCGTCTGGGCAACATTATCCAATCCGCCAGACAGCGCATCAGTAGCACCGGTTGCCTGGTTTACACCGCCCACCCAGGCCATGAATGAGTTTGTGACTTTTTGCAGGGATCCGGAAACTGTTTGCGGCATGCTGGCAAACTCACCCTGTAATGAGCCCAGCTGGCTCATTAATGCAGGTACAACCTTATCAATCGTAAGTTGCCCCTGGTCAGCCATGCTCTTCAGGTCTTTTCTGGCCACGCCCATTCCGGCGGCAAGTGCGCGAATAACACGATCACCTGCTTCGTTAACGGCGTTGAATTCTTCACCACGAAGAACGCCTTGTGCG
Organism: Enterobacter cloacae complex sp. IR5458; assembly: GCF_049238025.1. Taxonomy (NCBI): domain Bacteria; kingdom Pseudomonadati; phylum Pseudomonadota; class Gammaproteobacteria; order Enterobacterales; family Enterobacteriaceae; genus Enterobacter; species Enterobacter cloacae complex sp. IR5458. Next base: position 96,484 of record NZ_JBMKIF010000021.1, on the reverse strand, counting down.
AGCGCCTGACTGAACTGAGTGATAACAGAACTCGCCTCCTGAGTGTTAGCCCCAGAAAGCTTAAGACCGGTAGAGACAGCTTCTGTAATTTTCAGAACTTCGTCAGAGCTATAACCGTACTCGCGCATTGAGGCAGCTGCGCGAGAAAAAAGGTTTGCGTTATCTGAAAATGCCGTGCCGGTTCTTTGGCTTATTTCCATTAACTGCCGCTGAGAGGCAGCAAAATCATCAGCAGAAGATGAGGCCTGCTTTAGACGAGCGTTTACTGAATTCCACTCATCGGCAATCTGAACAAGTTTACCTGTCGCAAAGGCAGCTGTAGCAGCGGCTGCTGCTCTCCCTACTGATGCAAATCCATCAGTCAAATCGGATAGAGCCCTTTCGCTCTCACGGGCGGCGGCGGCGGCCTGTCGTCCACCATTTTGCATGGTACGGTAATAGTCTTGCCCCATACGTGAGGCGCGGGAAATTTCCGTCTGGAAAGATTGAGAATTGGCGGAAATTTTGATTATTAATTCGCGTAAGGTTGCCATTTATCCAAACTCCAGACGTAAAAAAACCGCCGAAGCGGTTTTATTTTTATTGTTTCCAGACCTTTTGCCTGGCTTCTTCAAGGTATTCTTCATCGGTTTTAGCCGGAGGTGATTCGGCCATCAAATCACTGCCACAATGTTTACATTTAATGGCTGCGTTTTTGATTATTTCCGCACAGAACGGACACTTTTTCATACCCTCATTTTCAATTAAGTCTTTTTCTTCAGCTGCCACATCTTTCTTAATTACAAGCGAGTGTACAAAGGCAATAATAAACAGCAATGCACCATAAACCCACCAAGCAAAGAAAGAGCGGCCTTTGCTTTGAGCTATTAAGGCTGGAACTAAGCCTATTACAATTGAAACAAGTAAAATTTCCATTTTCTATCCCCAGAATTATTAGTGGCTAAAATCCTAATGTTTTCTAGGTAAAATGTCACTGAGTTGCAGCAGTTAGCGCCGCCTCAAGCCCTGCAAACGGGTCCTTCGGTGCTGATTGCTCATCACCACCCCAGCGCAGGATCGCATCGTCCAGCGGTACTTTTGCCCCCTGCGAGCCGTAGATGGCAGAGACGAGCTGAGCTGCCTGAATGTCACCACGAATATCGCCAACCGGACTTTGCCTGTCGTACTCAATCCACATCAGAAGCTCGCTTGCCGTCATGTTCTGCCGAAGTTCTGATAGCGTGCGCCCCATCCGGAGCGCAAGCGACATCAGAAACTTTACGCCGGGGGTTGAGACTTTTCCCGCGCTTCGTCCGCGTTGTTAATCAGGTCAAGCGCCTGTTTGAGCAGGCGTGAGTGGACAGGTCCGTAAATTTCACGCACCTGCTCTTCTTCGTCAACGCTGAACACCGGTTGCTTATCGGTGTCGCACAGAACGTCAATGAAGAGCACCACGTCAGCGCAAAGATTACGGTGCGCCTTTTCCGATACCGACACATTTTCATCGTCGGCTCCCGCTTTCACCACTTCCTGCCAGCGCAGCCAGGCTTCACCTGACGGCTCACGGAGAACCACTTTGACGCCTTCCCACTCAGGAACGGCGACCGTCTTATGACGAAATCCCGACATCTTAGCCAGGGCGAGATTTTTAATATTCTTCATGAGACCTCTCAGGAGCCAGACTCGATGTTTTCAGGCTTACCTTTCAGGCGCAGGGAGAACGTTGCCGCCACTACGCCGTTGGTACCGGAAGACCAGGTGTGCTGGCGGATTTCAGCCAGGAACTTAAAGCCCTTGCCGGACGGGAAGATAACCTGGAAAGCGTAGGTCGTATCGTTGTCATACGCTTCACGCAAGGCGTCCTGCGCCGGATTCTTGTAGAAGTTACCGGATAGAGAGATTTCTGACGGAGAAGGCAGGCCGTTGATGTTCTCCTGCTCGGTAGAGCAAAGCGTTGTTACGTCGATATCCTGCTTCTGACCACCGGTGAACTGAATTTCTTTGATGGTGCAACTCAGATCGAGGAAGGTTGCGGAATCCATCGTTTCTTTGGTGGCTGGCAGAGAGGAAATAAGGATCTTCGTCAGCTGCGATTTTTCATAAAGTGCAGACATAGCTGTCTCCTGGAAAAAGAAAACCCGCCATCAGGCGGGTTCGTTGGGTGAATTAATTGTCAGGGGGTAACCCTGAAATCGAGGGTCATGCGGTAGAGTCGTCGATGGGGCTCGTATCCGGGGAGCCTGGCGACCTCCGTCGGGTTTAGTGGCCGTAGCGCCACTAGAGCATCTTCCACGAGCGCGCGCGCCTCTTTGATGGAGGTTGAGTAAGCATCTACCTGAATGGAAACCCTGCTCTCTGCCTGGCCACACAGCACGTCAGCGGAAACATCATCGACGATGGAAAAAATAATCCAGGGTGGCGAGACAGACGGCTTTCCGTCACTACCTAATGGTGCAACGTAGGGATATACCCGTCCTTGCGCCAGGGGAGAAAGCAAGGCGTAGATATCATCTTCATTCACTTGCTCAATACCTCATCAATAGCCTGATTCATTCTGGCAATAGCGACGCTGGCGGCCTCTTCCTCGCGCGTATCGTAAGCGGGTCGCACAAAAGGATGCGCAGGCATGTTGGCCGTTCCCAGCTCCACAAAGCGCCAGTAAAAGGCGTTTCTCGGGTTATTCGCCTTCATCGTGTTATCGCTGTTGCCGGTGCGCGGGTTAACGCCACGAATATGGACGCCGGAAGAAATCTCCCCGCGGCGGCGGCTTTTTTGGGTCACCACCACCACGTTTTTTTTCAGTTTCCCGGTGCGCACTGGTGCGCGTGCGATTACTTCTTCCTTAAGCACTTCGGCACCGGCGCGCGTAGCATCACGCAGGACCTTGTTGTTTTCAGCGCGGCTAAGCGCCTCCAGGTCCTTTGCGATATCATTTAACCCAGAAAAATCGAGGCTCGTGTCTATCATTTTTCGATCCCCTGCTTACAAAGAATTTCGAGCTGAATGCCGCGAGAATCAGGTATCGGCGGACCAATGATATTTAAAATGGCCCCCTTGAGCGGGCCAGTCATAACCCTGAGTCTGGACGCAGCAGTTATATCGCTACGAAATCGTGTCCATACCCTGATGGTTGCGACTGCGGTTTCAGCACCAGCGGCTACCAACTCACGCCCACTGATGCCCTTAACTTCTGCCCAGGCTTCTGCACCGTTATGCCACGTTTCAACAGGCTGACCAGAAGGATCACGCGATGTTGTGATGTTCTGAATTACCACCCTATCTCTCAGTCTTCCGGCCTGCATAACTCCTCCTACACTCCGTAAATTCGGTATGGCTGAAGCAGGGCTTCAACTGCAAGCGGGACCTCTGCAACGGTTTGCCCGATGGACACGGATTCCCGGTTTGCATACCAGTGACCGATAAGCAGTAGCATGGCTGCCTTAACATCATCATTGAGCAGTATCGGGTCCGGGTCGTCTGCGTAGCCAGGGGAACTTTGATTTTCATAGAGCGTTCGCCTTGTCCATGTCTGGACGTAACGCGCAGCCGCACCGGTGTATAAAGTCAGCAGGGCATCGTCTCCGGAAAAATCGGTATCAATGCGGCAGTGTTGTTTCACCACATCAAGATCGACCATTATTTTTTCGCCTTCTTTTCCACTTTTACTTCCGGCTGTTCCTGCTGCTGTTCCTGCTGCTGTTCCTGCTGCTGTTCCTGCTGCTGTTCCTGCTGCTGTTCCTGCTGCTGTTCCTGCTGCTGTTCCTGCTGCTGTTCCTGCTGCTGTTCCTGCTGCTGTTCCTGCTCTGCAGGATTTTCTGATTCATCGAGCATCGCATAGCCTTTTTTGATGAGCTCGCGCCCGTGCTGTTCCAGAGTTTCCAGAGGAAGCCCTTCAGTAACGACGGTACCGCCGAAATAAATCGGTTTGAGTGCGATCAGTTTCATTTTCCCACCTGTAAAAGCGGCCCGAAGGCCGCAGTGTTTATCAGCTACCTGCACCGGTGCTGAAGGAGCCATACACGAACGCTTCAGGGCGTTTGACGGCCAGTGCCAGACGTTCCTCGCAACGGATGGTGATCATGTTTTTCTCGAAGTCGTCGGCGTTCTCCGTGGAGATAACAACGTTCGCATCTTCACGGTCGAAGATTTGCGCGCCAGCGTTGAAAGCACCCGTCAGGAATTTACCCTGGAAGGCTGCCGCTTCCGTGGCAACAACCGGCAGGCCCCACAGCGTCGGACCAGTCAGCGCTGCAGGGTTAGCCAGGATGTAGCGACCCAGGCTATCTTTAGTCAGCTCGATCCGCGCCCAGTCAATGAAGTGAAGGACGTGGCCGGATGCTGGGAAGCGCGCAAGTTGCGCCTGCAGCATTGCCAGACGCAGATCGTCAATACCGCTCTGCTGTTCAACAGTAAACGCCGGGTTGAAAGCTGACGCCTGAGGAACGATGCCATGCAGATGCACACCGGTGCCGTCTCCGAAGAGAATTTCCTGCTCTTCCGCGTACTTCAGTCCGTAGCGCATTTCGGCATCAACGGTTGACTGCAGCTGTGCGAAATCATCCAGGATCTGCTTGGAGGCTTTGAACAGGTGAGCGATGGTGCTGACGCCCGTGATTTTCGGCGTAAACTCAATGTCGCTGTAGGGTTTCTGCGTATTCTCAGGAACCACTTTCGCGTTATTGGTAAAGCCCGTCTGCTGCACCCAGAAAATAGCCGGGGAGGAAGTGCGGCCAGGCGCAATCAGATCTCGAATGAACAGGCGCTGTTTTGGTGCCGTATCGATGCCAGGAATTCGCTGGGGTTCGACAACACCATCAGGCACATCAGCAGAAGTCAGTGCGGCCTTAACCGGGATACTGATACGCTTGCCACCTTCCACGCCGGAGGCAAAGGTTTTCAGCGCTTCAGCAGAGATCACCTGCTGACCGATTGATTCCACAACATGTTTCGCGTTTGCCAGCGGCATCTGGGCAACATGTTGCTCAAGCTCGCCCATAGCGGCCCTCAGCGTTTTTTCTGCATCGCGCAGGGCGTTGAACTCAGAAGCCATTTTATCAACGGCTGCTTTTGTTTCTTCTGACAGCTTGCCGGACTTCTGCGCCTCTTTGAGTGCGTCCTCCGCTTTCGCGTTGAATTTGCCGGTCGCCTCTTCAATGCTGGCAGTGACTTTTTTCAGAATATCGTTTACTTCAGACATAAAGGGTCCTTATTTGACTAACGCCGCCAGGGCGCTTTCAAGTGAATTGAGGGTTTCAGGTTTGATATCTTCGGCAGCGCCCGGCGTACCGTCGTTGGTGGTGACAGCGCCAGGCATGCCACCGGATAAGGCTTTAATGAGTTTTCGGCGCTCAGAACGCGGGGTGTTGGTTTTAGCCAGTAGCGCATCGAGTTTACGCAGCGCTGCGGCGGGAGATTCATCACCATCACTGACTGCATCAGCAGAAAGCAGGCTGTCTGCAAGACCTTTCGCCACAGCATCACTGCCACCGATATAGCTTTCAGCATCCATCAACTTCTGCACGGCGGCCATATCAAGCCCGGAGCGTGCCGCGTAGATATCAGCCATTGCGGTATCGAATGGCTCCAGTGACTGTGCCAGTTCAGCAAAGTCATGGCGGTTTCCCATCGCGTATACCCAGCAGTTGTGGATCATCAGGAAGGCACCACGGCCAATCTGAATATCATCCCCGGCCATCGCAATTATCGAGGCGGCGCTGGCGGCAATGCCCAGCACCTTCACCGTTACACGGCCTTCGTATTCGCGGAGCAGGTTATAAATAGCCAGACCTTCGAACATGTCGCCGCCCGGTGAGTTGATATTCACCGTGACGTCGGCGCCGTTCATCGCCCGAAGCGCACCGGCAATACGTTTAGCTGTTACCCCTTCGCCCCAGTAGTCCTGCCCGATAACATCAAAAACAGAAATGCTGTTATCGTCGGTGGCCGCCGCTTTGATCCCGCCGTCCCAGCGGTCCAGTGCGGACGGTAATGTTTCACAGGTAACGCGCGCGCAGGGGCGACCCGCCGGTGCTACCGGAAGTTGTTTTTTGCTCATCAGGAAAGTGCTCCTAAGCGGCCTGTTTCAGCGGAGATTGTTCAAAGGAAATATCGGGGAATACGTGGTTATGCAGCTCTCGCAGGGCCAGTGCCTGAACAGCAGGGTTGCTGCTTTCGAGATTTTTCAGTTGCGTCAGGTTGAGCTGAACGGTGTAAATATCGCCCCCTTCAATCGGCGGCATGTTCTCAAGACGACGAACGTCATTACGGGACATCCAGCCATTCTGAAGCGCGCTGGTATAGTATGCCGCGCGACCGGCACTATCGGCTCGCAGCAGACCTTCAACAGAGAATTCTGCAAACACTTCGTCATCGCTGTCGAGTAAGCACCGGCCAATTTCCTGCTCAATATTCACCAGCAGCGGTCGAAGTGTATGAGTCAGAAACTGCAGGTTCATACCTTCCAGGCTGGATGCCCAGCTGCTTTGTTTCGTGGTGTGACCAACCATGAAAGGCGGCACGCGAAACCAGCGGCAGATCTCCTCAATGCTAAATGCGCGGCTTTCGAGCATCTGAGCATCTTCCGGGTTCATGGTCACGCCCTGGTACGTCAAACCACCCTCAAGAACCATGATTTTCCCGGCGTTTTTCGAACCGGTAAACGCCGCCATGTAACCGCGAAGTTTTTCACGTTGAGTATCATCCAGAGCTTTATCAGAAGAGAGGAATCCTGAACTCTGCAGGCCCTGTTCGAATATCTTCGCCGCGGACTCTTCAACGGCCATTGCTGAACCGATCACATCACGGCCAGTCTTCATCGGCATCATGCCGCAAACACCGTCCAGACCGAACCCGCGAATGTGCATGATGTTTTTGACCGGAATGACGCGCTCGTTTCTGTTTTCAGTGTATTTGTATTCCAGCGCCCCGGTAGTGAGACGTTTAACCACCATGTTCTGCGGCAGTAAAGGCACCAGCGAAACCAGGCGGTTTGCGATGAATTTCTTCTCAATGAAGGCGTTCCCGCGCAGGCAAATACTGGCGACCACCATCAACATAAAGCGTGATGGTGTCATTTCTGAATTGGGGCGGCGGCACAGTATCGAATAGGCAGGATGATCGGTTGCCGCTTTGCGCGAACCGTCAGGCTGTCGAACGTATATTTTCAGCGGAAGGGTTGAAATAGACTCGCTTAACAGCCTTACGCATGCCCACACAGCCGATAGCTGGATGGCTTTATCGGCTGTTACCACCTTTCCGCTGCTGCTGGTGCCAAACCATTCCTCCCAGAACGTGCCGGTAGTCAGGCTGATAGGCACACCGAGCCAGTTAAGCAGAGCGCTTTTAACCCTGCCTGGCTGTTTGTTTTTTTTCATCAGAAACCTACCATGATGGGATTATTGAAGAATCCGGAGAGATCCTGCTGGTCGTTGCCACCGTTAACCAGAACGCGGCTCATTGCTGTGAACAATGCCGCCGGGCCATCAATCTTGGCCTCTGGTGTGGACTTGTTCGGGAAAATGTTCTCGTTCCGGTCAGGTTTGACGGTTACGTTGGACATCATCCAGTTCATTACCGGGTGATCGCTGTGATGGAAGCGGCCACCGTACACCAGTGCTTCGACCTCTTTCATCGCCTCAGAGAAATTGCGAACCGTCTGCGGAACTTCCACCAGCGGCAGCCCTTCTTCTGCCAGAGCGAGGCTGAACTGCGTGGCACTCCACGGATCGAAGCCAATTTCTTTCAGGCTTTCACCAGCAACCCACTGTTGCAGCTCTTCCTTAATCTGAGCATGGTCGATTACATCCCCGTCGGTAAGGATCAGCTTGTCCAGCTCAGCCCACTTACGATAGAGCTCTGCCATCTGGCGTGAACATTTCTCAAGGCGTCCTTCCGGAAGCCAGAATTTAAAATCCGCGTGAACGTGGCCACCTGGCGCGCGCCATACTTTGGCGGCCGCACAGATATCAATTTTGTTTGAAAGGTCTACGCCCACCCAGGAGGGATAGGTTTTAAGTTCATGCTGCGGAGCGATAAACTCGCATTTCTCCCATTTCATCATGTCCATCCAGGCAGACTCAGCCGTAACCCAGATATTCATGTGCTTGGTGAAAAAGTTAATCCTGGCCGAAACCTGCTCTTTCGCCTTTTTAGCCAGGCGGCGGAGATCATCCCAGCGCTTACAGATACCCAGCCCCGGATTTGCCTTCTGCCAGACTTTTTCATCAAAGGGATCATCACCTTCATCTAATGTGTAGATGATGGCAAAAAACGTATCGTCTTTTACCAGCCCACGCAGAACCTTGATGGCGTAATCACGCAGTTCGTAGCAGATACCCTCTTTGTTAAAGCCGGCGGTGGTGATACCGAAAAGCAACGACTGCAGGCGCGCGCCGGTTGCCGTCTCCAGAACGTCCCATACATCACGGGTTTTATGTGCATGCAGCTCGTCGACAATGGCGCAGTGGATGTTCAGGCCGTCGAGGTTGTTCGCATCTGATGATAATGGCTCGAATTTGGAGGCCGTTTGCTCCTGGTAGATGGCGAGTTTGTTGAATTCGAAGAGCCGCCCAAGAGTGGCTTTCGCCTTCTTGACCATATTCTTCGCATCTTCAAAAACAATTCGCGCCTGGTCACGGGTGGTAGCGGCGGAATAAACCTCCGCACCTCCCTCGCCGTCGGCCCCAGCCATATACAGCCCAACGCCTGAGCAAAGTGTTGATTTGGCATTTTTACGGGCCACCTCAACATCTGCAGTACGGAAGCGCCGAACCATCACCGGACGACCGCTGCCGTCGTTACGCAGGACGGTTTCTCCCGTTTCTTCGTTAACCAGCGGGATAACAAAACCAAAAATATTAATCAGGATGAAAACATGCCAGTCCATCAACTCAATAGGCTGGCCTGCCAGCGCGCCCTTTACGTGAGGAACAAACTTATAGAAATTCAGAATGTGCTGCGCGCGCGGCTCACTAAAGTAAATTCCGCGCTCTTCGCCGTGTGCCAGATCGTCAAGAAAACGCTGACAGGCAAGGCGCACATACTCACAGGCAATTATTTCCCCGGCAACGACCCTCTCGGCGTAGCGGATGCCTTCTGCAACCTTAGCCATTAATCCCTCGCTTTCATAAACTCGGCCAGCGGATCAACCGCATCAGGACCTTTTGCATTCACTTTCGAGCGGCTGGCTGGCGTCATCCCGAACTCTCCTAGCATGGCGCGAAGACGTTTCCAGGCATCAGCTTTCATGATGGCCGCCGGGTGAGCTTTGATCATCACATCCCCGCTCTGCGTTTCGGTCCGGTAGGTGTACCCCTCAATTTCAAGCGTGTCGCAGTGGTGACGGTATTCGGTATATGCCTCAACCAGCAACTCAAGGGCTCTGGCGTCCAGTTGGGACATCACACCGATAGCATCGAGCTCGTCGGCCATCCGCTTAAACCAGTATTTCCCCTGCTTGTCGAAATGCTTCGGCGTTGGGGGTACCCCTGCAGCGGGTTTTGGTTCGTTCTCATTGATCGGGCGTTTTGATGGGTTACCCCTCACCAAACGTAGATGGGTCGGGGTTTTCGGTGGTCCAGACATAATCGAAAACTCCTATTAATCATCGAATGGGGGACCCCTAAAAAAAGTTTTCTAACCTGCGGCGATGTGAAAAGAGGTTAGGCGGCGGTCCTTTGGCGCGTCGTTCCTGAACTTTCAACCCGCCCTCCCCCTCGGTCTATCCAAATGAGAATTGATGTCATTTGAGTCTTTCGACCGCTGTTTTCGCCCTGTGGCAGGGATTGCAGAGGCTTTCAAGGTTGGACAGGTCATCGGTACCCCCATTTGCTTTGGCGGTGATGTGGTCCACCGTCTCAGCGGGTGTATACCTTCCATTTCGCAGGCATTCCTGACAGAGGTGTTTATCCCTGTCGAGAACGATTGGGCGCAGCCTGTCCCACTTGCTGCCATAACCTCGCTGATGCCTGCTCTGTCCTCGCTGATGCTGCTGCCAGCCTTCGTTAAGGTGCTTGGGACAATAGCCTGAGCGGTCTGTGGTTGTGCCAGGGCATCCACGCTTGCGGCATGCTCTCGGTATTAACGCAGGCATCAGGCTAACCTCCAAGCCCGACGGCGTTCTGTCCGTGGCGCTGAGTCAGGGTGACGCTCAACCGGTTCGCCGTCAGCGTGGTCCACCAGCGAGTAACACGGATAGACCACTGAACCGCCATAGGCATCACCAACGGCATAATCGGCAGGCTTACTGCTATCCCATCGAGACAACACACGCTCAATATGCTGATGCGGCACGCTATAGCAAACGCCGTGTATCAGCCGCGGCAATGTGATGTAGTCTGCCTGAGTCTTATCAGCAACAATCAGCCGTTCGGCTATCTGCATTTGATATTGAGGTGGACGGCCGGTACCGAGATAAAAGCTCAGCATGTCGTCAGGAAAGCGGGTCAGCCAGTCGACCACCAGCTCGGCAAACCAAGGAACGGGCATCGCGTCGTCTTCCAGCACCACTACCCGGCAAGGTTGGCAGGAAGCCCATTCAAGAGCACGCCGATGATTCCAGTTCGCGCCGTGGTTACCATAGTCAATAAGCACATGAGCATTCAGCATCGCAGCAAGCCGTTGCGCATGCCCTATGCGGGAGTGATGGCCTACCACCACAAACTTAATGTCTTCAGCCATCAGCGAATTTCCAATAAAAAAGCCGCATGATGGCGGCTACTGTCTGAATATCAGGGTGTTACTTCTCATTAACCCTGGTTAAGGTAAGCATTCAGCCCGTCAGTGGTGGGACACTGGCGCATTCAATGCGGAGGGATGGCTGATTACCTCTGAAAAGGAAAACACCCATGGGTTCCATGTTAGAACTGGAAAAAGCAGTTGCAGATTTACAACGTGAATTACAGATTGAAAAAGCCACCAATAAACTGGTTTTTTCTCTGATTATTGAAGCTGTTAACAAGCTGTCACCAAAACAGAATGTTAGGGACGTTCTGATGGATGTACTGAAGGAGGTTACACCGCCTGAAATTTCATCGGCCCCAGATGCTCACGAGGCGATTAAGCGAGTTGAGAAAATAATTCAGAAGAAGTAACTGCGTTCGTAACTTCCTGAATTAAATCGTCAGCGGCTCGGTCCTGAGCCGCATTAACAATCTGATCGATCATAGTTTTCGCGTGAGTTTCAGCGCGCTGCTTGTAACCCTCCAAGGTGAAATCTGGCGTGATGTCTTCATGATAAGGGACCATCAACAGAGTCTTCTTTTCGAGCCGCACGTTGACGTCTCCGCCAATAGCCTCAACCGTTTTACAACCCAGCCCCTCTGCTGAAGAGTAACCATCAATTTTTAAACTAAATGATTTTTGAGTCGGAAACTCAACCTCATACGAAATCATAAGTCCTCCTGTTATTTATGGCGCCACCAGGCATTTTCTTTGCCGATGCCATCAGTTTTGAAAACGGTATGTACCAGAGGGCCGGTGACCAGCCTGTCAGCGAATGACTGCGCGACAATACCGAACGCCAGCATGTCACCCACCGCGGCGCCAACCTGTTCTTTCTTCCAGAAACGATAACTCTCGATCCGGTAGTAAAGACGGATGATGCCATGAGCGAACGCCATTACATCAGCGCGGGTGCCACCCAGCAGACCAGCGTTAAGCATCACATCGCCGCGGTGCGCTTCAATGAATTCCTGATAGATACGCTCAGGATGATTCTGTTTCGCCCAGGTGTCGGCGTATGTCTTCGGTTCAGAACCGACGTAAACATTCCCGGGCTGCATTTCTTCCCACGGCGCGCGAAGCATTTCGACATCGGTGCCATCAGTACACCAGACGAACCGGTATTCAGGATGATCTCGCAGGTGCTGCCAGATATGCAGCCAGCGCCGGAAATAGACATTCATCTTTACGTCAGGAACGAGATACAGCTCAACATCTGCCGGAGCCGTCAGTAATTCATCCACCAGCGCAATACGCCCACAATTCCGAAGCGAGGCCGCCCACTTGGTCAGCATGTCAGGCGAGGCCGTCATTTTCGTACCGCGCTGAGGGTCAGGCTGGCTGGTCAGTAGCGTAGTAATAACCACGTCGCGCTGACGCCGATATTCAACGTAACCGGTAAAGCCGGTATCACGTCGTTCGTTGTGGATCTTCACATTACGCTCCACCAGCGCCTGGCGGTCGGGCCTCGGTACCGAACGCTCCACCGCTTCATGCTCATCGAGGGAATGAATCAGCTTGTCTGAACCGAGGACATCAGCGTAAGCCCACGTAGTCAGTCCAGCGTTATGGATGCGCAAGGCGAGGTCGCTGTGTTCGTACATGCCGCGACCATAAACCGGATCGAATCCGCCCACCCTCTCGATGGCGCTACGGTGGTAATACAGCATCACGCCGCGCTGTCCGGTGTACGCCACATGCTGATCGTCACGGTAAAGCACCGAAAGGTCATTCAGCTTATTGCGACCAGCCAGATCGAGAAACTGGTAAGCCAGGTGTGGCTCGGGTGATTCGATGTAGGGAAGATGCCAGTTGTCGGCGATGGGCCAGGCATCATCATCCCACAGAAAAAGATGCTCGCACCCGGCATCCATCAGGGCTGACAGGCTGGCGTTCTTCGAAGCAACAATGCCGAGTGAAGTTTCATGGCGAAGCAGCTGCACGCCGTGGGGAACTACCGCTGCAGGTTTTGAACCATCATCCACAACCACCACCAGCGCACCAACTGGCAGGTGCTTCATGTGCTGTTCAAGCGCTCGTTTCAAAACGTCGGCGCGCTGATGTGTCGTTATTGCAATCCCGATCCGCGATGAAATTGCGCTGGAAGGTGCATACGGGACACCATCAATAGTGACCTGCATTTGATTTTCCTTTTAGACGTGAGCCTGTCGCACGGCAAAGCCGCCGAAAGTTAACGGTTTGCCCAGGCTCACAGCTGAAAGACTTTCTTAGATGTGCGCGTGCGATGCGCATAAAAAAAAGCCACCGGCGAATACCAGTGGCTACTTAATTTTTAAACGGATTACTTAGCGAGAATTACATAATCAGAAATTAACTCTGCTTTTTGCGAATACTCTTTTGCCAAGCGCTCAAGCTCACTCGCTTCGATTTTCCCGGACTGTGAGCTTTTGATGTAAGCGGCAATCTCTGATTCGTGCAAAAGGACATTTGGGTTTTGGGAAATAATTTCTTTTACAGCACTATAAAATATTCCCATATCGATAGGATGCCCTGTATGCCATGTGGAGCGAGCAAGCCATTTATCTAAAGCACTAATACCTTTCAACATAAAACCTCCTGTTTGTGTGGAATGCTATCCTCCCACCAAATGGGTTATGTCAAAAATGTTTTTTGCATTATCGCAGGCACTCGGGGAATGCCTGCTGTAATGCCTTAAGGGTCAGCGTCACTTCGGCCAACTGATAAAAAACATAAAGCCGATGAATGCGAATAGCAGCCCAGCAGCTCCCGCAATAACGATTAAAGTCCAAACAAGAATAGTCCCGATGGTTGCAATCATTTTAGAACCTCAATCGAGATAGAAATCGTCATTCAGACGACGACGGTTCGCACTGCTGGCGTTATGCGGGCAGGCGGAAGAATTATGACCAGTTGCGTCGCAGTAACTACAGCGCAGATTTACCCGGCGAGCGTTGCCGCTCCATGTATGCGGGCAGTTCTCGCGGGTGTGTAAGCCCGAGCCGCAAAAGGTGCATCGCGTGTAACTCATAGGTTTGCCTTCTGGCAGTTCGCCTGCCACGCTTTGTTATGCGCCAGGATGTCTTTCTTCGTCTGACGGTCCATAACGTCGATGTCGTGATCAGTCAGGTAGATTGGTTTTACCCAGTCACAGGCGGTATCAGCCACCACCGGGACGCTTCCACTTGTCGCGCAGCTCGCGATCAACATCGTCATCAGGCATGTGGTTAACAGTCTGCTGTACATTGCTGGCCTCTTTGGTTGCTTCTACCCGGCGTTCGGCTACTGCTTCAGTAGCTGCAGCCTTTTCTTCGGTGCGCTGCTGGTCTGCTTTGGCTTCCGCTTTGCTGGTGCCGCGTGAATGACCAATTCCAAAAGCGGCGGCGATAGCTCCAAGAATGGCAACAGCTACCGAAATGATTAACTGTACTGTGCTCATACTTCCACCTTCGGTTCAAAGGATCGAACGTTAATAGGCTCACCTGACGGGAAAGACCAGTTCATCCAGGTGAAGGTCTTAAGCTCGCACATACCGTCAAACATCTCGCCGGGATTGATATCGTCGTAGCTGCAGACAATATGAAGCTCATTACCTTTTGCCTGAAGCACAACTGTATCTGTCTCCCATCGCGGGATTAGGATGCGTAGCCACTTTTTCATACAAGCACCATTTTTGCCTGTCCGAAGCGAGCGCGACGATCTTCCAGCCCGTTCGTTCCGCCGTTGATAATCTTCGTAACCTGCATCAGGTCGCCGGAATACTTCATGCATCCCTTAGTGGAGAAGAACCACGCCGCGCTTCTGGCTGCGTAAACGTCTTCGGCTAATAGCTCAGGCTGCTTAACCAGATCAACCCTCAGGCCGTTGCCGCAATCACGGTAGTTATTGAGGCCGGTAATCTGGATAAGCCCACGCCCACGGTATAACCAGCCGTCACCGGGAGCGTTATTCCCCATACGCTTGCTGTATACCAGGTTGGCGATAGCGCGCTGGCGCTCAATCGGTAAAGTGCGTTCTTCAGGGCGGCGGCCAAGCGCATTTGCCTGATCTGCGGTGAGTCGTCCGGCACGAATGAAGTTCTCCAGTGCCGCAATCCGGTAGTTGAAACTTTCCACCAGTAGGGTGAAACCAGCGGATTCATGTCCTGCCTGAGCAATAAACATCGCCTGGTCTTCCGGTTTAGTGATGCCGAACTCTTTCATCGCTTCGCTGACTGGCTGAAACCAGCGCGCAGCTAACTCGGCGCTTAGCCCAGCCGACTTTTGAAATTGTGATTGGTTCATTAGTGCCTCAGTACATCAACCAGGCGCGCTACGTTTCCCCGAGCCCAGAGAACGGCGGCACAAATCAGGACGTTCACCAGCACCACAAACCAGTGTGATTCATGGTACAGGCCGAACAGGTAACGGAAAGGGACGCTGGCGTATACCAGCACCGTGAAATAAGCCATCAGTGATATCAGCGGGCGATGTCTCGCCCCGCCACGCTGGTAGAACATCAGTGCAATAACGATAACCGCAGAGATAATTGCGTTTGCCATCGCACTCGGATCACTTGTTACCATTGCTGGTCCCTCCTCCACGTAAACGAGAGAGAATTCCAAACAGGCTACCCAAATCCTGACTGTTGACGAACGTCAGCAGCTTAATAGCAATAGCGGCTACGATTACCGCGCCGAGCGCATCAAGTGGCCTGTCGCTATACCCCGTCCATTTTGAGAAGTAAGAACCAAGCAGTGGTGCGCCGATAACGCCAAAGATGAATGAGGTGATGAAGTAGCCCACCAGCTTAAGGCGGCTGATATTAACCGCTGTAGCAACGTAGAAAACCGCGCCAGCGAATGCACCAAACACCACACCGTAATCTATGCCGGTTGCCAGGCCGAACATGCTGGCTCCCATCAGACCACCAGCCGCTACCGTAGTGCCAGAAACAGGATCGGACATTTAGCCCCCTCTGTAATTGCTATGAATCCTCTCAGTAAGTTTGAGGGGAAATAATAAAAGCCCGCTGTTGATGGCGGGCTAATGAGTTGACTATTTGTAAGGTAGGTGTGAGTAAGACTTATGCTCAGAGGTGAAGCTGTATCGGCTGATTCACTATCGGTCCAGGAGAACCACCGGGCATTCAGTTACTTCCCACAACTCAAAGCGTAGCAGCAGTTTGCAAAACCATAAAAAAAGGCCTGCGTTTTATGGCAGGCTCTCAAGGAATTTGAAACTTGTATTGTTGTTGTCATGGTGCCGGGTGCCTCCCGGTGACTCTACCCCAGTCAGCAAAGCCGCGCGCATACCTGCAGATAGCAGTTGACTGGAACGCCCTTTCGCTTAGAAAGGATTCACCACACAAACAAATTACGCCGAAATCATTCCGCCGGTCAATACTTCATTGCCGTGAGTTCTCTCAGAAGGAGGGGAAACAAAAAAGGCCACCCGAAGGTAGCCCGTAGTAATGATTGTGAAGGCTGGAGTCGAACCAACTTCCATCGGTGCGCTGCCGATTGGGTTACGCGCGCCTTGTGGTTACTTATCTAGAATTATCACCGCAAAACTATTCCCTAGCTCGCCGCTGAGCTTCATCACAATGGGGATCGCTTTGCCGCGCCAGGGAAGTGTGCCTGGACTCATCGGGATGCCGTCACATACTCAAAGCGATTTCCATTGTGTTGCAACTAAAAAGCCCCACCATTGCTGGCAGGGCTTGATTGCTTGATTTCGTTTGGACGGTATCTTCCACGATTAGAAGCATACAGGACAAGTTCGGACAAAATCAAGCTTAAAGTTGCTAAGATGCTAAATTTTGTTCACATCATCACGAAAGCTCGTTGCGCCTTGAAACGCCGAGTCTGCTTTTTGTTCTTCCCTGTGGCAGACATCGACAAGCACCTCCAGAAATGGCTTCCAGTTACGGGTCCATGTTCTCACGTGCAGATCAGGGACGCGCTTCAGTATCGCTTTATACGCCGCTGTAGAGGGCACCGCAGAGAATCCGTTTCCACTGCAGCGCTCACAGGTTTTAAACACCGGCGCGCCGCGCTCGCTTGTGGCTTTGCGGTCTAGAACCTCGCCTTTACCGCCGCAACGACAACGGGCGCTGATCGTTCCCTTGCCTTCGCAAGCATCACAGACCGCCGGTACAACCTCTGTTACCTCCGTCCACTGCTCCCAGTCAGACGGTCGAACAGCACGAGAGCGGCAGGCCCAGTATGGAGCTTTACCCCATGGGTACGAAACCTTGCGGGTAATCTGCTCGCGGGTTGTTCGTCCGGTACCACTGCAACTGTGACATGTCACGCTGGTAGCCGCCGAACGGGAGTAATCGGCAAAGGCAAATTGTGCCAACATCTGCATGCACCATCCGAACTGCCCACCAGCTGCTTTGCGAACATTTTTCGGCGCGACGTCCATCGCATAACGCATCAGCGCCTGTACTGCGAGCTGTTCATCCGTTTTGCTGATACCAGCCTTTCCGAAGAAAGCGGCCATGCCGAACCGCGCACGGCTGCTGGTGGTACCAATCGCCGCCATAACATCAGTGCCGGTGAGACGATCCGGAGAGGTTCCTTTCACGTCGTCGCTGATATGCATTCCCTGAGGGCTGAAATGTTTGAGTGATGCTTCCAGTTTCATTGAATGGTTTCTCCTTTTTCAGCAGTGCCAAACCAGCCCGGGTGCGCCCACTGGACATCAGTAACTTTCTCGCCGTTACCCCACAGCGTCAGAACGCGCATCGCAACGTAGTGCATGAGGATTTTTTCATGCTCTCGCCAATCATCATCAGGAGTGTCTTCAACAAATTCAGCGATTGCCTCAGCGATAAGACCGAAACACTCAGGAAAGTCACTATGACCGATTGCGATGTCTTTGGCCGTTTCCTGAAGCTCCAAAAAACGCTGCTTGGTAAAGAGGTACGACATTTCTCTAATTAGGCGATCCATTTTTAATACCTCGTTGCGTTGGTTGCTTCCCACTCAATATCAAGTTCACTTTGCTGTTTGCCGGCCAAGTAGTTGAAGGGCCCTTTATCACCTTCGATAAACTGGTGCGAGCGGGAATCAAAATTGGCTCCTATGTCTCCGATCCAGCCTTCCCCCTCACGTTGTTTCAACAGGCGAATCATTGAGGCGGGCATTTGGATAGCAGTCTGCTCGTCCTTATCAAGGCACTCATAACCCATTCTTTCAGCCTTGCGCTGCGCCAGTTCGCGCGGGATGTTACGCCAGACAGCCATAACGTTGTCGGGCATGTCGGTTAAAGCGCCAGTGCCTTTTACGTCCATCTTTCCGGTTGGAGCGGAGTCGTTTGTTTTTCTGGCGTGGGTAACCAGCAGGACGTGACAGTTATGCTCGTTCTTGAAGTCGCACAGCGTATCGATGAAGTCCTTTTGACCTGTGTAGTCTTCTTCGTCTAAGCCACATTTAGCGAGGTTATCTATGACGAACAGCTCAATGCCATAGCGACGCCGGGCATAAGCAAAAATCTCAAGAAGCCGGTCTGCTTTGGCCGTTCCCGTTAGTTTGAATACCCACAGTCGGTCAGAAAACCATTCGTTGGTCATAATGATTTCTTCACGCTTCGGTGAGGAAGTACAGATCGTTTGCCGCGTGAGTCGGGCAAGCATTTTGCCTGGTTTAAGCTCCAGTGAAGCAATACAGGTCCTGACGCCCTGACTCATCGCATCAATCGCGATATGTCCAACGAGCTCTGTTTTGCCATGCCCATTCACGCCATTGACGAGGGTCAGTTCACCGGCACGGAACTTAAAGTTGTTGTTCAGCGAAGCCCATGGGCTTGTAAACAGACCGGTATCCCGATGTTCGAATGCCTCGATAGTTTCCTGAAGCAAGTCCCCTGCTGAGCAAAGCTCGTCGGGATCGAAAAATTTAGCGCGCTCCATGTATTCCAGAATGGAGTCGCTGTCCATGCCGTTCATGAGACAATCGTTGATATCTTTGTGCGGAAGTTCAACCATACGGCAACGATGCTCACCAAGACGTCTGGCGATTTCTTTTGCCGCTTCACGGCCTACATCGTCGTTGTCCAGGCACAGCCAGATTTCCTGGAAGCGATCGAGGTTGTGATACTCGTATTCAATCCACTGCTGTTTGGCACCCTTGCCGCCGCCAAAGGGAACAGACAGGGCATCATAGCCAAGCTGCGTGAAGGTCATGCAGTCAATCTCACCCTCGCACAGAACTACCAGCCGGGTGTTTTTATCCAGAGCCTGCCAGCCAAACAGACATGGTTCACAATCAGCTTCAGCCATAATTAGCTTTTTGCCGTTTGGCCGTTCGGTACCGATACGTTTTACCTGAAGCAGTTCGCCGTTCCGGATGTACGGGAATGCCACGGCAGGCACCTCGCGGTTTTCGTCGTGGTACCAGACCACCGCGTCTGTCACTTTAAAACGATCGGCAGTTTCACGGGTAAGGCCACGCGAAGCGAGATAGTCGTAGCATTTACTGGCCGATTTAACGCCCTTCTTCGTCGGACGAGAGAACGTTTTTTTCTTCGCTTCAAAGTGGTGGTCGTCGTCTTTCAGGCCAAGAAACTCTTTCGCTTCTCGCATGGCGTCATGCAACTGACAGTTACGCACCAGAACCCAGAGATCCAGCAGGTCACCGCTGTCACCGCTGGCAAAGTCAGCCCATGACTTTTTACCGCCGATATTGACCTTGAGGCTTTTTCCTGAGTCACCGTTAGTATTGCCTGCGCACCACTCTTTCCCCTCCAGATGTCCTTTCGGAAGGAGAAATTTAGCTACGCGCTCGGCGTTATCCCATAGTTTTTCTGAAAGTTCAGCAGGGGTCATCAGACACTCCGTAAATCAAATTTTATAAAGCACCACGTCACAAATCCCTCGCACAGAACGCCGTGGTTATATCCGGCCACCAGCACACGCTTGAGGAGTATTTTCATGGGCGATACCCGCCACGGTTCATGCGATCGATCGCTGACTGATTGATAAACACCTCGGCAGAGCCGTCATCAGACTTTGCGTACCACTCGTAGCGAGACTGGTCTTGTCGGGTAGGGACTTTGTTTTCCTGGGTCTCTACCAGCCACGGTTCATCGAAATGTTTATCCGGCCCGAAGAACGTCGCCGCCTGCTTGACGAACGAAGTACCGATCTTTCCCTCAGAGGCCATGAAAGCTGCGTAGCGCTTAACCCCTTCCAGCATCGTCTCTGGTTTTACGCCCTGTTTAATACGTGCGTTCCAGGCTTTGAATGCGCTTAGCTTGTTATTTCCACCGCTACGTTTTGGGTATGCCTGCCAGGCTTCTTCAAATGCAGGAGAATAATCAGTTGAAGATTTCACTTTCGGTGTGTCGGCTTCAGCCGATGCACCAAGATATTTATTCTCTGTATTAATCTTCTGTGTAGTCTCCTGGTAATCTACTGTATGAATGGATGCGGAATTTCCACATGACTGCTCGTTGGTTTTCCCCATACCTGCATGCTGGTTTTCCGCATCACTGTTTGCGGAAATTCCGCATCCTTGTTTGTTGGTTTTCCCCATACCTGCATGCTGGTTTTCGCCAAGTAGAAGTTCTTCCAAGCGCTCCTGGTTTACTCTGAAATATAATTTTGCTGGGATGCCACGTTTTGCTTCTTCCAGTACGCCACAGGAAACCAGCTTTTTACGCGCTCCCTCTTGTTCGTAACGCGTTAATCCAGTCTCTTCTTCGAGATCTGTCTGGGTTTTGTAGAACCAATTCCCTTCCATGCGGTTCTGCCAATAGACAATCTGTGACAATAGCAATGCACCTGTAATACCCACGCCAAGGCGAACGAAGGACCGTTGAAAGGCTATTGGACGATCAACGAGCTGTAAGAAATTGCTCACTCCACAACCCTCCTGAAATAATTTTGAAACTTCCAGACAGGCTGCATGCATTCATGCGGATAATTCTGCCTGGTGAAGTACACCTGCTGTTTATCCCGATTCCAGCCGGTGACATGCACAATCACACCGCGCGGATCGCGATAATCGATATCCAATGGCTTAACTTGGTTTTCGGTAGTGATCGAGTGCGACATATCACACCTCAGAACCGCTCTTGAAAACCAACTGTTCTTTTGTAATAACTGGCTTATTCACGAATGACTTTGATGCGCTCTCGATCGCCAATGCCAGTCTGGGGGAAGCATTGCGATGACCATAAGCAATGAGATTCAGGTATCCCGGAGATGTGCCTGATTTTTTAGCAAGATCTGCCCACTGCTCTTTTGTTGAGCACTTACGCCAAGCAAGTAATTGGTTGTTCATTACGGTCTCCTGTTGCAATGAATCAACTTTAGCTTTTTGCTAAATTAAATGCAATAATCATTTAGCAGTTTGTGTATTTACCACATTGCTAAATAATGAGATTATTTTGACATGGACATAAAAAGCATACGCAAATCAAACCTTGAGCAGCTCATTGTTGAGTTCCTGAAGCGCGACAGACATACGACAAAAGCAGCTTTCGCAGAATTGTGCGGGATAAGCCCTGCCCAGTTGAGCCAGTTGCTTGGGGGCAATAGCCATCGAAACATAGGGGACAAAATGGCCAGAAAGATTGAACAGGCCTTGGATCGTCCGTTTGGGTGGCTGGATAGTCCACACAATGCTCCTGGCAGTATTAAAAGCGAGTTGGAGTATGTCGGATCAGTCCGTCCGGGAGCTGTACCAGTTGTAGGGGAAGCGATTCTTGGGATTGACGGAATGATCGATATGCTAGAGATCCACGCTGGATGGCTACAAATATACAGCGCGGATAGGGATGCCTATGGGCTGAAAGTGAAGGGAGACAGCATGTGGCCACGCATACAGTCTGGAGAATATGTCGTCATAGAGCCAAACACCCAAGTTCATACAGGTGATGAGGTTTTTGTGCGAACAAAAGATGGGCATAACATGATAAAAATCATGAGTAAAACTCGCGATGGCGATTATCAATTCTCAAGTGTAAACAGTGATCACAGGCCCATCACCTTAAGTCCTGATAGCATCGAGAAAATGCATTTTGTTTCAGCTATTGTTAAGCATACGCGTTATGTTGACAATGATGAAATGCCCGCCCTGTAAACCCCATCTTTATCCCCCTCCAACCGACCTGATGGTCGGTTTTTTTATGCCCACCGAAGAATAATAATAAATAATTATATTATTTATCAAATACATAAAAGAAAAAGTAAATAATTTAGCATTTATCATTTGCATGGCTTTTACCATTTTGCTAAATTCACTTCATCAGCAGACAACGGAGCCTATGAAATGAATGTAGAGCAAATGCTTTCCGAGAACGGAACTGTCCACAAAATTGCGATGGATATTGATCGTGTAATCAATGCGCTTGAGTACGCAGAATCAGATCCAGATGTTGCATATAAACCAGCGGCACTCATTAAAATTTGTATCAATCAGTTAAGGGATAATCTTTCTGTTCTAAACCATGAACTTGGTTATGATTGGCCGGAGAATAAATAAATGAAAACTCCATTAGACATGCTTCATGATATCGTCGCTCAGATTTCCGAAGGCAATACTCTTCTGGAAATGATTTATAGAAACACCGAAGAAATGAACGAGGAAACTGATTGCGGCTTAGCCTGCCTCATTCGCTCTTTCGATAAAACCCGTGAAACAGCTTACGCATACATCGAAGAGTTAGCAAATACTGCAAAGACAGTTAACCCCCCCCATCGGGAATAGAGATGATATTGCCGATGATATTTTTTATGCCACAGTCAGCGCTGCAAAACTCAGGGAACTGGCTCACGTATATAACGAATCATATTTTTCAGGAAAAGACAGTGATGACGCTGATTGCCTGATGGCATCACTTATTTTCGATAATACCATTAAGGTACATGAATTACTGAAAAGCATCGAAATAAAATTAAATTAATTAATAGGTAGTTTAAATCACACCATCCCTGGTGGGGATACGTGCAACCAAATTTCAGAGGAGATTGAAATGAACCAATCTGAAATAGATAGTCTTCTTGAATCAAAAGTTTCGCGGCGTAGGCATTTAAAAAGCCTGGAGTATGGTGTTGGTCATTATGACGTAGAATTCCCCAGCACTATTATCATCGACGGAATAATGTGCCACCACAGCGCTCACCGTCGTTGGAGCGGCATGTTATCTCGCTGCTACAAACCGCACACAGAACAGTTAGAGCACAGTTACGCCGGATGTACTGTTGCCGATGAGTGGCTGCGATTCTCAAACTTTCTGGCGTTCTGGAAAGAAAACTATCGCGATGGATATGTGCTAGATAAGGACCTGCTACACCCTGGTAACAAGATATATGGTCCTGAATACTGCGTATTTGTTCCCCCAGCACTTAACTTATTTACAGGTGATCGCGCCCGTTTACGAGGGAAATACCCACAGGGTGTTATCTGGCATAAACAGTCCGCTAAGTTTCGGGCACGAATCAACGTAAACGGAAAGATTTCACACCTTGGGCTTTTCAACACCACACAGGAAGCCCACTTAGCCTGGCACACAGCCAAGATGCAACAGGCTAAGGACTGGAAGCCCACATGTGATGAGATTCACCCACTACTACATGCAGGCCTGATGAAAAAAATAGCGGGAATGCAACAGCGATTTACTCAACCACGTTAACCAACTTTTAAATGGGTAAGTAAATGTTAATCGATAAAGCGGCATACAAAACAGCACGGCTTTTCTTCGCGACCTATGGTGAGGAATACCGCCATATCTCTAACCTTTTCATGCGCAAAGCTTACGGGGTCTGAATATGCTCAGTAAAGACAGCTCTCTAGAAACCGCAAAAAACACAGCAGATAACCTGTATCAATTAATGGAATTAATTAACTCCAATATTATTGATATGGATATCGAGCAAATAATTTCTCTGTCTGGCCTCTGCCTTGACTTGTCGGCTCAGGTCTCAATGTGGATGGATTCGGAGTTTGAACGTCGTGAAAAACAACGTAATTGAAACCTACCGCCGCCGAATTTTAAAGGCAGCGTTATTACGCCACCAGCGTAAAACGGGCAGTAACTGCCTTGTTATTAAGCTCAATAAAGGCGGTATTAACACGGTCGAGTTAACAGAGATTCTTCTCGATGGATTATTGAGAAAATTCGAAAGGCTTGCGATCAGTGAGTACGGGAATGTCGAAGGCGTAAAAGCTATCAAGGGAATTTACAGCAGCGCTGTTGATGTTAATGGCAGCGGTGAATTCCTCACGGATTGCGGGAAGGAATTAATCGACGAGCTCATTTCTGAGCTGGTTGAGTTCGTCAAAAAACAAAAAGTAGAGGCTCCGAAAACGGAGGGTCATGAAATGGGGGGATCTGATGGCACTGACAGCGATACGAATTCCTGAGTGGGTTCACCTCAAAGCAGCACACGTTTTAAGCCAGTTCAGAGCAAGGCGCATTCACCCCTGCCGTATGCACGGCTCCGGTAATTTGAGCCTCAAGGTTAACCACCGCTGGCGGCTACTCTCCCGCGATGGCGGCAAGAACTGGGAAGTAATGTCCCATGAGCGTTATTCAAAAGTTAAGGATCGGAAATGAACGATAAACGCACCGTAAGCACAATTGATCTGGCATTACAGAAGCACGATACGCCAGTTGGCCCGCTGTTCGTGGCAGTACGCCACGGTCGTATCAAAAAATGCTTCACGCGAGATACGGCGATCCGCTATCTGGCTTTCTTCATGACCACCGAGGCTTTTGAGCGTTCAGGTTTTCCGCAGCGTCACCCGAGGGTGCGTATTGATCGCGATGACAGGGAGGTATGGCGTGACGGGGAAACAAAGGTTGAGTATCTGGCCGCCCACCAGCGTTGTGTTCGCCGTCTGCGTCGCATCCTGGCGCGCAAGCGAGAAATGGAGAAATGGTGTGAAAAATGGGACGCGATGCATGACCGGTTCATTAAAGAGGTCGATGCACTTCAAGCCATCAAGCCTAAAGGAGTGTATTGATGATTGCTTCAGCCTTTACTCCGGAGCCGACATCAACAGGCATCCGTTTTGGTAACCGCGTCATTGGTTATTCCGTCGCGGTTCGCCAGCTCGACAATGGCAACTATGACAAACGAATTCCGGATGGATTAGATCTGCTGGCTTGCATCATGGAAGCGATTGAAAGCGGCTGGTTTACCCCTGGCATCGAGAAAGAAATCATCATTTGGCGTTGGATGCTTGTTGCGGTCTTCATTACCGAGGAGCAGGCAAAGAACGGCACAGTTGAGGTTGCCAACGATTCTGGAGGGTTTGACACCGCAGTTATCTACTCCGGCCAGCACGGTTCAATCAGTATTTATCCTGCGCCAGAGCGATTCGCACTTGCTAATCATGTGGAAGGTATTGCCATTGAGAAATACGGCCAGGAGCTTGGTCAGCAGATGGCTCTGCGCATGTACAAGGGCATGTTAGCGGAAGACGAAGTGCAGGGGCTTCAGCTGTCACAATTTGGCCGGGAGGGTTTTAATTTGCTGCACGACAGCTTCATCGAACAGATTCAGAAAGAAGGCATGCCTGACATGCCGGTTATGCACTGAGGGAAATGACGATGAAAAAAGGCCAGCATTCAGCTTTCCCCTGTGCGCGTACCGATACACCACGAGGCATGACCTACCGACAGTATTTGGTCTGCCAGTTGGCACCGCTACTCGCAGCGCAATTTTTTGAAAATAGCGCATGGACTGATTACGACGACTTTGCCAGATCACTAATGATGATGACTGACAGCATCATTGAGGCCGAAAAGGAGACTGCACAATGAGCAAAATTCTTAATCCGGTAGTGCTTATTCATAAGCGCGAAAACAGTGACACCTACGCCGTTGCGATCACCAGCGGCAGCCAGGACTATCACGACGCCATTCTGATGGCGACGATGGAACCGGACATGACCGGCGATAGCGTCGATATCTGGAGCAAAACAGGCTACTACATGGCCCAGGAGATAGAGCGCTGGCGCCGGGTGGCGGCTCTGGCGATTGCAAGACTGGATTCTGCCGATGATAAAAATGTATGGCAGGCTGTCGGATTCGCTTTGGGTGCTCTCGAATGTGCTGCCGCGGGCGAAATTGCAGGCTCCACACAAAACAGCAGGCACATCGGAAAAGTGCAGGAGGTGCAGGTGGTGCAGGAGCAAAGCGGCACCCTCCCCCTCGAGGAGCAAGTACAGAGCTGTAATAGCCCGGGAAGTGTGCCGGTTCACGGCGTCACTGCTGGTAAACCGTTGACCATCACCCTTCCGGCCCTTCCTTTTTTGGGCTCTAAGGAAGAGTGGTATCAGGGCTTCGCCGCTGGCGCCGGGAGCATGCGTGAGGAATGCGCTGCGATGCTAATTTCAGCCGGGATCGGCGTGGAGGTGAAATGATGCATCAGGCTTTCGAAATGTGGGTTCGCCAGCGGTACGGAAGCCGCTACGACCTGACGCGGGATATTCAGGGGCTTTACTGCCGGGAAGTGGTTAAGCGGATGTTTGAGGTCTGGTGTCACTGCCGTGGTCTGGATGTGGTGTGAGGTGATTATGAGCGACGTTGTTCTTCTGGTACCGAATGACTGGGTTAGCGAAAAGGTTCTGATTGCGGTTACCGGGCTCAAGCCCGGAACCATCCTCCGGGCCAGAAAAGAATGCTGGCTGGTTGGGCGGGAATATGTGCATGTTTCACCTGACGGAAATCCGAAACCTTCCAGCGAGTGCATGTATAACCGTAAAGCGGTCGATGCGTGGGTGGCCTCAATGAAAAACAAACAGCCTGGGTGATCTGAGGCCATGAAAAAGGTAATCTCATATCGCTCTTGGGCGTCTGGAGGAATCAATGGATAAAGTTATATATCCAACAGGCGTCGAAAACCACGGTGGCACATTGCGCATCTGGTTTAATTTCAAAGGTAAGCGTGTCAGGGAGAGCCTCGGTGTCCCTGACACCGCTAAGAACAGGAAGATCGCCGGGGAACTGCGGACATCGGTATGCTTTGCCATCAGAACAGGCACATTTGAGTACGCGGCACAGTTTCCGGACTCCCCTAACCTCAAGACTTTTGGGGTGGGTAAGAAAGAAATTACAGTGTCAGAGCTTGCCGAAAAGTGGCTGGATCTGAAGAGAATGGAAATCTGCGCGAACGCACTCAACCGTTATGAGTCAGTCGCAAGGAATATGGTGCCAAGGATCGGGGGTAATCGGCTGGTGTCGGCGGTGACTAAAGAGGAATTACTGTATATCAGGAAAGATTTACTGACCCGTCACCAGATGCCAATGAAGGGGAAGGTCCCGGCAAAGGGACGAAGTGTTGTCACCGTAAATTATTACATGACAACGATTGCCGGAATGTTTCAGTTTGCCGCAGATCACGGTTACTTAGAGGCGAACCCATT
Organism: Enterobacter cloacae complex sp. IR5458; assembly: GCF_049238025.1. Lineage (NCBI taxonomy): Bacteria > Pseudomonadati > Pseudomonadota > Gammaproteobacteria > Enterobacterales > Enterobacteriaceae > Enterobacter > Enterobacter cloacae complex sp. IR5458. Next base: position 69,444 of record NZ_JBMKIF010000021.1, on the reverse strand, counting down.
CGACGGGATCAAGCCTCTTAAAAAAGCCAGGGCAGAGCCAGATCCGCTAACTCGTGACGAATTTATTCGCCTGATTGATGCATGCCGGCATCAGCAGACGAAAAACCTGTGGTCACTTGCAGTATACACAGGGGTGCGTCATGGGGAGCTGACCTCCCTGGCCTGGGAGGATATCGATCTTGAAGCTGGAACAATAACAATCAGGCGTAATTATACAAAACTGGGTGAATTCACTCTACCGAAAACTGAGGCCAGTACCAACAGAGTGATACACCTCATTCAGCCTGCGATCAGCGTCCTGAGGAATCAGGCGGAAATGACCAGGCTTGGAAAAAAGCATCAGATCGATGTTCAGCTGCGCGAATATGGCAGAACTGAGAGCCACGAGTGTACATTTGTTTTCAACCCTCAACTGGTCAGAAAATGTCAGCAGGTGGGGATCATCTACAAAGTCGACTCGATAGGTGATTTATGGGACGCAGCGATGAAGCGAGCAGGGATAAGGCACAGGAAAGCATATCAGTCGCGTCACACGTATGCGTGCTGGTCACTGTCAGCTGGCGCTAACCCCAGCTTCATTGCCAGTCAGATGGGCCATGCGAGCGCCCAGATGGTCTTCAACGTATACGGTGCGTGGATGGCAGACAGCAGTAGTGAGCAGATCGCAATGCTGAATCAGAGGCTCGCGGATTTTGCCCCACAGATGCCCCAAAGCATACATAGCAGCGCCAGAGCATTATTGAAATCAGTAAGTTAGTTAATAACGCCCGACATGTCAACTGTGTCGAGGGCAACACGACCCTCTACGCGCTGCCTAAAGCGGAGATTGTTGAACGCTGGCGGGAGCAAACGACCGACGATTTCCGGTTCTGCTTTAAGTTTCCGGCGACCATCTCCCACAACGCCGCGCTGCGCAACTGCGGGGATTTAACCGAAGAATTCTTTTCGCGCATGTCGCCACTGGCGAACCGGATTGGGCAATACTGGCTCCAGCTTCCCGCCACGTTCGGCCCTCGCGATCTGCCTGCCCTGTGGCAGTTTCTGGATAGCCTGCCCCGCGAGTTTACCTACGGCGTGGAGGTCAGGCATGCTGAATTTTTTGCCAAAGGTGAAGCAGAAATAGCGCTCAACCGCGGCCTGCTGGAACGTGCGGTCAACCGTGTCATTCTTGACAGTCGCCCCGTCCACAGTGCAATCCCGCACAGTGAAGCGATTGTGGATGCACAACGCAAAAAACCGAAAGTGCCGGTCCACGCCATCGTCACCGCGCAAAACCCGATGGTCAGGTTCATCGGTAGCGACAACATGCAGCAAAATCAGGCGATGTTCGCCGTCTGGCTGCAAAAATTAGCAAAGTGGGAGCAAACCACTACGCCCTATCTCTTTTTGCACACACCGGATATTGCGCAGGCACCCGAACTGGTCGATGCTCTCTGGCAGGCCTTGCAGGCCGCGGTTCCCGCCGTGGGCAACGCCCCCTCCATTCCACAACAATCTTCTCTTTTCTGATATCACCTCCTATCATAGTGAAGTGCCATCTGCCAAAAACAGGGAGTTTGTATGGTCAGCGCGCTGTATGCGGTGTTAGGTGCATTACTGCTGATTAAGTTTTCATTTGATGTTGTGCGTCTGAGAATGCAGTACCGCGTTTCTTATGGTGACGGCGGTTTTTCGGAACTGCAAAGCGCTATCCGCATTCACGGTAATGCGGTCGAATACATCCCCGTCGCCTTGATTTTACTGCTGTTTATGGAGATGAATGGCGCAGAAACCTGGATGGTTCACGTCTGTGGCCTGCTTCTGATTGCTGGCCGGCTAATGCATTATTATGGCTTTCACCACCGCTTATTCCGCTGGCGTCGTTCCGGCATGAGCGCGACCTGGTGTTCGCTTTTGCTGATGGTGCTGGCTAACCTTTGGTATATGCCGTGGGAGTTGGTTTTCTCCCTCCATTAGCGCACAATACGCCACTTTATTTTTCCCGGATTTTTACGTTATGTCAGATCGCGACACGCTTTTTTCCGCGCCTATCGCCAGCCTGGGCGACTGGACCTTCGATGAACGGGTAGCCGAAGTCTTCCCGGATATGATCCAGCGCTCTGTTCCCGGTTATTCCAATATTATCTCTATGATCGGTATGCTGGCTGAGCGCTTCGTTCAACCCGGCACGCAGGTCTATGACCTGGGCTGCTCGCTCGGCGCGGCAACGCTGTCGGTACGTCGTAACGTTCATCATGAAGATTGCCGAATCATTGCCGTCGACAACTCCCCGGCGATGGTAGAACGCTGCCGTCGCCATATTGATGCGTATAAAGCCCCTGTACCGGTGGACGTCGTCGAAGGCGATATTCGTGAGATTGAAATTCACAACGCGTCGATGGTCATCCTGAATTTTACCCTGCAGTTCCTGGTGCCTGAAGACCGTCAGCTGCTGCTGGACAAAATTTACCAGGGGCTAAATCCCGGCGGCGCGCTGGTGCTTTCCGAGAAATTCAGCTTTGAGGATGCCGACGTTGGCGAACTGCTGTTCAATATGCACCACGATTTTAAACGTGCGAACGGTTACAGCGAGCTGGAGATCAGCCAGAAGCGCAGCATGCTGGAAAACGTGATGCTGACAGACTCCGTAGAAACCCACAAAGCACGCCTGCGCAAAGCCGGATTTGAGCATAGCGAACTGTGGTTCCAGTGCTTTAACTTTGGCTCACTGGTGGCGCTAAAAGCCGGAGATGCAGCATGATTGAGTTCAGTAATTTCTATCAGCTGATAGCTAAAAACCATCTGTCTCACTGGCTGGAAACTCTGCCCGCGCAGATTGCCGCCTGGCAGCGCGATCAGCAGCACGGCCTGTTAAAGCAGTGGTCAAATGCGGTGGAGTATCTGCCAGAGCTGACCCCGCATCGTCTGGACCTGCTTCACAGCGTCACCGCAGAAAGCGAAGCACCGCTCCCGGCCGGGCAGATCAACCGCATCGAAACGCTGATGCGTAACCTGATGCCGTGGCGCAAAGGGCCTTTCTCGCTCTACGGGGTGAACATCAACACCGAATGGCGCTCCGACTGGAAATGGGATCGCGTTCTGCCTCATCTGTCTGACCTGACCGGGCGCACTATTCTGGACGTGGGCTGCGGCAGCGGTTACCACATGTGGCGCATGATTGGCGCAGGCGCGCATCTGGCAGTCGGTATCGACCCAATGCAGCTGTTCCTTTGCCAGTTTGAAGCAGTGCGTAAACTGCTGGGCAACGACCAGCGCGCCCACCTGCTGCCGCTGGGAATTGAGCAACTTCCTGCCCTGAAAGCGTTTGATACCGTATTTTCCATGGGCGTGCTCTATCATCGTCGCTCCCCGCTTGAACATCTGTGGCAGTTGAAAGATCAGCTGGTCAGCGGCGGCGAACTGGTACTGGAAACGCTGGTGATCGAAGGTGACGAACATGCTGTTCTGGTGCCGGGCGATCGCTACGCCCAGATGCGTAACGTCTACTTTATCCCGTCCGCGCTGGCATTGAAGAACTGGCTGGAGAAGTGCGGTTTTGTGGATGTGCGGATTGCCGATGTCAGCGTGACGTCACTCGAGGAGCAGCGCCGCACCGACTGGATGATCACCGAGTCGCTGGAGCAGTTCCTTGACCCGGCCGACCACAGCAAAACCATCGAAGGCTATCCGGCGCCGATGCGTGCGGTATTGATCGCGACGAAGCCGTAACCCTTTAGCCGGGTGACGGCTACGCCTTACCCGGCCTACGCGTCGCACGTTTTCTCCAAAATAGTTCAAGTTGCAGCAAGGCGGCAACGCAGCGAATCCCCGGGAGCTTACATCAGTAAGTGACCGGGGTGAGCGAGGCGGCCAACGCGGCTGCGGCTTGAAATATGAAGGAGAAAAAAAGGCCCCTGTGTAATTTGCAGGGGCCTGGTACAAGCAAGCATCATATTGGGCGACATGATGCGCGGTAAAAATCGGTACGTTGCTACACGTGATAGCGCTCAATCAGCGACTTCATTTCCGCAACCGACTCTCCATCTACACCGTAGCGTGAATACTCATCCGCTTCAGCATCCGTCGACATTGACAGCCCTGTATTGCGATAACGCATGGGTGAAGGTATCCATTTCCCCGCAGAGCTGTGAAGCTCTTCCACCCCGGCGTTTAAAAACCGTTCCAGATTGCCGGCACGGACTCCCGCACCCGCCATTATTATTGGAACACCGGAATGGGCTTTTAGTTCCGTAATTAATTGCAGACCTTTTTCAGCAGAAGACTGTTGCCCTGATGTCAGAACGCGCGCCACACCCAGTTCGGCAAGGGTATCAAACGCTTGCAGTGGGTTTTTGCACATATCAAACGCACGATGAAACGTCACGGCCATTCCTTTTGCGGCGTCCATCACCTGACGCATACGCGGCAGATCGACCTCACCGTCTTCATCCAGCAGGCCGGTCACCAGCCCGGGGAACCCGAGGTCACGAACAAGGGCGATATCTTCAAGCATGGCACTGAACTCACCCGACGTATAACAAAAATCACCGCCGCGAGGACGAATAATGGGGTGTACCGGAAGGGTGACGGCCTTACGGGCCGACGTCAGCACGCCGTATGAGGGCGTTAACCCTCCTTCTTTCGGGGCGGCGCACAGTTCAATGCGATCGGCCCCTTTCCGTTGCGCGGTGACGGCACACTCCACGCTATAACAACAAATCTCCAGCAGCGCCATCGACTCCTCCTTAAAATCGGCTTAATGCGCCATCATGGCACGCCTCTTGTTTTGGGTCTCAGCGACGAGTCACAACTCTCAGGCTTCGCTGGCAACGATCTGCTCAATGGTCCACGGATGAAATTTCACTGTCACCTGCCCGTCAGTCACGGCCAGCGTCGGATTAGGCAGACGCTCACGCTCGCCTTTGGGCGAACTTGTCTTCACAAAAATGCCCGGCTGGCTTAATCCCTCGTCTGAGAGCAGGGCCAGCGCGCGCGCGTTCAACGTTTCCGGCTCACCCGGCAGAACGATTTCGATATGCTCCCAGCCTTCGTGCGGGTAACGTTTTTCACCCGGCCATGGCAGTTCTACAACGGTGAATTGCCAGTGCGCCACGCAGACCGGTTCATGCAGTTTGAACAGACAAATGGGACGACCATTAATCATGTTCTCAGAAAGCAACTCACCACACTGTTCAAACCCGCGACGCCAGCGCTCGGCAGTCGCGTTTTGATGGCAGCGCAAAGAGATGTGATCGGCCTCAAGCGGCGCGATATCCAGACCAAGACGGGTGGCAAGTTCTGTGAACGCCTGGGTGAAGCGCGGTAAATCTGCGGAAATATCATGCAGTTCGTCAATGGATTGCCAGTTCGCCATACGTCAGTCTCTTTTCATGTCGCAAAGCCGCTAATTTACTCTGTTGCCCTGTTTCGACCAACCTCTGAATCGCGGTTTTTACGACTGCATGTTTATGCACCTCTTCTCTGGCTGGATTCTGAGCAATCTTCGGGCCCCGCAATGCTGACGGCAGAAGGCATTTGCAGTATACTCCCGCCCTAAATTCTTTAACTGGCGCGGGCGGTTGTAGGCCCGCATCAAAAACGTAAGGTATCCAGGTGAATATTCAGGCTCTTCTCTCCGAAAAAGTCAGTCAGGCACTGATTGCCGCAGGTGCGCCTGCGGATTGCGAACCACAGGTTCGTCAGTCAGCAAAAGTACAGTTTGGCGACTATCAGGCTAATGGCGTGATGGCAGTGGCTAAAAAACTGGGCATGCCGCCGCGACAGCTCGCTGAGCAGGTATTGACGCATCTGGATCTCACCGGTATCGCCAGCAAAACCGAAATCGCTGGCCCGGGCTTTATCAACATTTTCCTGGAGCCTGCATTCCTGGCAAGCCACGTTGACGCGGCGCTGAAATCAGACCGTCTGGGTGTCTCCCGACCACAAGCGCAGACGGTGGTGATCGACTACTCTGCCCCGAACGTGGCGAAAGAGATGCACGTTGGCCACCTGCGTTCCACCATCATTGGTGATGCCGCGGTGCGCACGCTTGAGTTTCTCGGTCACAAGGTAATCCGCGCAAACCACGTTGGCGACTGGGGTACCCAGTTCGGCATGCTGATTGCTTACCTGGAAAAACAGCAGCAGGAAAACGCGGGCGAAATGGCGCTGGCGGACCTCGAAGGGTTCTACCGCGAAGCGAAAAAGCATTACGACGAAGACGAAGCCTTTGCCGAGCGCGCGCGCAGCTACGTCGTCAAGCTGCAGGGCGGCGATCAATACTTCCTCGAGATGTGGCGCAAGCTGGTGGACATCACCATGTCCCAGAACCAGCTCACCTATAACCGTCTGAACGTGACCCTGACCCGTGATGATGTCATGGGTGAAAGCCTGTATAACCCAATGCTGCCGGGCATTGTGGCGGACCTGAAAGCGAAAAACCTGGCGGTTGAGAGCGAAGGTGCAACGGTCGTGTTCCTTGATGAGTACAAAAACAAGGAAGGTGAACCGATGGGCGTGATCATCCAGAAAAAGGATGGCGGCTATCTCTACACTACCACCGATATCGCCTGCGCGAAGTACCGTTACGAAACCCTGCATGCTGACCGTGTGCTGTACTACATCGACTCCCGTCAGCACCAGCACCTGATGCAGGCCTGGACTATCGTGCGTAAAGCCGGTTACGTACCGGATTGCGTTCCGCTGGAACACCACATGTTCGGCATGATGCTCGGTAAAGACGGCAAGCCGTTCAAAACCCGTGCGGGTGGTACCGTGAAGCTGTCTGACCTGCTGGATGAAGCGCTGGAGCGCGCCCGTCGTCTGGTGGCAGAGAAGAACCCGGACATGCCTGCCGACGAGCTGGAAAAACTGGCTAACGCCGTCGGTATCGGCGCGGTGAAATACGCGGATCTCTCTAAAAACCGTACCACCGACTATATCTTCGACTGGGATAACATGCTGGCGTTTGAAGGCAACACGGCGCCTTACATGCAATATGCTTACACCCGCGTGCTCTCGGTGTTCCGTAAGGCGAACATTGATGAAAACGTGCTGGCGAATGCAAGCGTGACCATCACGGAAGATCGTGAAGCCCAGCTGGCGGCGCGTCTGCTGCAGTTTGAAGAGACGCTGACGGTTGTCGCCCGTGACGGTACGCCGCACGTTATGTGCGCTTACCTGTACGATCTGGCGGGTCTGTTCTCTGGCTTCTACGAGCACTGCCCTATTCTGTCTGCGGAAAATGAATCGGTCCGCAACAGCCGCCTGAAGCTGGCGCAGCTGACGGCGAAGACCCTGAAGCTGGGTCTGGATACCCTGGGTATCGAAACCGTAGAGCGTATGTAATACAAAAAACCCGGCAGCCGCCGGGTTTTTTATTATCAGAAATACTTCCGCAAATACTCCGTCAGACACAGAATCGCCATGGCCTGTCCGTAGGGCATCGACGTCAGCGGGATTTGGCGATAAAACGCCAGGTCGCTGCCCATCCCCGTGCCGAACGACGTTTGCAATAACTCCCCTTCCGGCGAGATATTTTTCACGATGCCGCGAATCGCTTTTTCAGCAACGTCAGCATACGCAGGCGCAACATAGCGCTTACGCACCGCTTTCAGGATCCCGTAGGCAAACCCGGCCGTCGCGGACGCCTCCAGGTACGAGCCCGGATCGTCCAGCAGGGTATGCCACAAGCCGCTCTCGTCCTGACACTTTGCCAGCGCGGCAATTTGCGCATTCAATACCTGCACCAGATAACGGCGCACGGCGTTGTTTTCCGGCAAATCAATCAGTTCGAGGAAATCCGGAATCACGATGGTGAGCCAGCTGTTGCCCCTCGCCCAGCGGGCACGGGCAAAGTTATGGTTGCCGTCGTAACTCCAGCCGTGGAACCACAGGCCCGTCTCCCGGTCCATCAGGTTCTGCACGTGCAGCAGGAACTGATACACCGCCTCTTCAACGTACTCCGGTTTGTTGAGCAGTTTGCCGATTTTCGCCAGCGGCAACACCGTCATCATCAGCGTGTCATCCCACATCTGCTGATGATTCTCTTCCGCCAGGGTGATGTGCTGCATGCCACCGTGATCGGTGCGCGGCATCTCGGTCATCGCCCATTCCGCCCAGCTTTCCAGCCACGGCAGCCAGGCCGGGTTTTTGGTCTCTTCATAACGACAGGCCAGCGTCAGGAACGGTGACATCGTATTGACGTTTTTGGTAGTGGCACCTTCAGCAAAACGGTCAGCAAACCAGCTGTCGATAATCTCGCGCATGCCTGTGTCACCGGTCTGGCAGTAATACTGCCAGATACCGTACAAACCGACGCCGTGCGTCCATTCCCATCCGGCCCAGCCTTTGGTGTCGATCACGCGCCCGTCGTCCAGCCGCAGCAAAAACTCACCCGTCTTGTCGTGGATATTGACCAGGTTATGCGTCACCTTTTGAATCAGTGCTTTCAGCTCATCTCTGGCGATAAAGCGTTCAGGTTGACGCAATAACGGGCTATGTTTGACAGGCCAAACTTTCATCATCTTAACCTCTGTTGTATGTCGAATTCAGTACTGCACGATCCTTCAGCGAAGGTGCGGCTGGCTTATTGCGATTCAGATAACCGATGTTGTTATTACCCCACAGTGACGCATACGGCATACCGGCCAGCATCTCGACAGTGGCGCGGGCGTGCGGCGTCGCTGATTCCGGTATCGCATGCCCCCACGCACGCATTTTCGCGGTCTCCTCGCGCAGCGTGCTGTGGGTCTGTAAATTCAGTCTGAAGCGCAGGGAAACGAGGAATCCGCAGAACAGCACCAGGAGAGTGCCCACACTCAGGATCATCAAAATGGTATGGCTCACTTCCGCAGGCTGCACTTTCTGACCGCTGACAAAGCCGGACATCTGCATCACGATGCCCACCAGCATCACCGCACCGGCCTGAGAGGCTTTACGGGTGAGGGTCATGATGCCGGCGAAGATCCCTTCGCGGCGCTGACCGGTGATCACTTCGTCCACATCAGCGATGTAGGTATAGGTATTCCACGGCACGTAGTTGATACCGCCGCGGCCAAGACCGGCAATGGCAGAAACCAGCAGCAGCAGAGAATAGATGTCGCTCAGCCCGGCATAATAGAGGACGGCGTAAGAAAGAGAGGCAAGGCCAAACAGTACCACCACCATGCGGTAGGACGGCGCAGGACCAAAGCGAATGCACAGCGGGATCATCCCGAGCACGGCGAGAAACTGGAAGATGGCCATCGTACCGAGCAGGTTAGAGGCCATTGAGGCTTCCTGCATCAGCACAAACACCACGTAGTAGGTGAAGACCGCGTTAAATACATCCTGCGCAATGTAGCCGCCGAGATACATGCCCAGATGCTGGCGGAAAATTTTAATTCGCAGCGTAGAACTCAGTTCCACGAACAGACGATTCAGGCTCTGGCCGAGCGTCAGCTTCTTCTTCTCTTCTTCAGCCCGCAGCGCCGCTTCGGACCATTCCTCACGCGGACGTTCCCAGGTAAAGCACCAGACGAAAATGAGCATCAGGGCGCACAGAACGGAGAAAACCAGGCTTGCATAGAAGAAGGAGACCGCATTGTCTTTACCGAAATGCGTGAGCAATATCCCGGGGAGAAAGGAGGCCAGAATGGCGGACATCTGCGCCATGGAAATACGCGCCCCGGAGAACTTGGTTTTCTGTTTGAAGTCATCGGTCATTTCCGGCACCAGCGTCTCGTACGGCACCAGAATCATGGTGTAGACGATATCAAACACCAGATAAGTCAGCAGGTAATACCAGAAATTCATGTCCCCCACCCACATCAGCGAGTAGCTGAACACGCACGGGATCCCCAGCAGAATAAAGAATTTACGGCGACCAAAGCGCTTTCCGAGCCAGGTCGTACCGAAGTTGTCCGTCAAAAACCCCATTAACGGACTGACAACGGCATCCAGCACCCGTGCCGCGGCAAAAATGAACGTTGCTTCAATCGGTGTGAGTCCACAGAAGGTGGTGTAAAAATACAAAAGCCAGGCCGCCGTCAGGGCGGTGGTACCCGCCCCGAGGAAATCACCTGACCCGTATGCAAGATAATTTGCGAGTCCAATTTTACGTGTTTTCATTGCCGTCAACCCTAATCAATGTTGGGAGACTCCCTGTAAGCAAACCTCGTCCGGGAGCTTTTACACGGCTACAGTAAAGGCATCGACTTCCTGATACCTTTCTGTTTCTGCCATCACGCAGGGGGTGAATGGCAAAAATGCAAAGAGTATCGTCACGCGTGTCACTGATTTATAAAACAGCGTTTCTTTTTCATCAAAAGGTGAGGTCAGTTTTGCGAGCCAGCCATCAGTATTCCCTGATGGCTGGTAAAAAAGCGGGCAGTTAGCGGTAGTTTACAATGACAGAATTGCTCTGCACTTTTAGCGCCGGGATCAAACGTCCCCCGCCCGGCACTTCCCAGATAAAACGCAAAGGTTCAATGGCGGGTACGCCGTTGAACGCCTGCGTCGTGCCATTCTCTCCGTCGATTTCCGTACAGCGACTCTGGGAGCAGAGCCGCACCCGCAGTCCGGCTGGCGTTGGGCCAATCAGTCTGTAATTCCAGACCACCATCCCCATCAGACCGGAAACCGCTTCAGAGGGCGACAGCGGAGTAGAAGACATGGCGACACCCCGGTTGCTCAGGGTCACGCCCATGCTGCTTGCCTGCCAGGCGCCTTCCCCGGCCGCCTGTGCCGCCAGCGGGAAGAGCATAATCCAAAGCCATTTAGCCATTATTTTCCTCCAATCGTCGCCGTCATGCGGATATGACGGTTATCCGACAACTCCATATTCGACAGCACCACCAGCTGGTTCAGGCTGCGACGCAGGAAGCGCGACAGCAGCGGACGCAGCGCATGGTTGACCAGCAGCACCGGTGGTGCCCCCAGCATCTCCTGACGTGCCAGCGCCTCCTGGGTCTGCTCCAGCAGGCGATCCGCCAGACCTGGCTCCAGGCCGCCCCCGCCCTGCAGGGCCTGCAGCAGCAGACGTTCAAGCGGCGTGTCGAGGCCAATCACCTGCACTTCTCCGGTTCCCGGGAACCACTGCTGCGTGATTGCGCGCCCCAGCGCCACGCGCACCACCGCCGTCAGCTCGTGCGGATCGCTTTGCAGCGGCGCATGCTCGGCTAGGGTTTCCAGAATGGTTCGCATATCGCGAATCGGCACTTTTTCCTCGAGCAGGTTTTGCAGCACCTTGTGCAGCGTGGTTAACGTCAGCACGCCCGGGACCAGATCTTCCGTGAGCTTCGGCATCTCCTGCGTCACGCGGTCGAGAAGCTGCTGCGCTTCCTGACGACCAAACAGCTCTGCCGAGAATTGCCCAATCAGATGATTAAGATGGGTTGCCACCACGGTACTGGCTTCGACTACCGTATACCCCTGGATTTGCGCCTGCTCTTTCAGCGCACTTTCAATCCAGATGGCCGCCAGACCAAAGGCCGGATCGACGGTTTGCTCGCCCGGCAGCGTGCCTGCCGCGGTGCCAGGGTTAATGGCCAGCCAGCGCCCCGGGTAGGCATCACCGCTGCCAATTTCGACCCCTTTCATCAGAATACGGTAGCGTGCAGGCGGCAGATCCATATTGTCACGGATGTGAACCACCGGCGGCAGGAAGCCCATATCCTGAGCGAATTTTTTACGGATACTGCGGATACGGCCAAGCAGCTCGCCATCCTGCTGAAAATCCACCATCGGGATCAGGCGATACCCCACTTCCATTCCCAGGGAATCTTCCAGCTGCACGTCGTTCCACGTCGCCTCGACGGCCTGAGTATTCTCCGGCATTTTCACCGGAACCGGATCCGCCGCCGGTTGGGTTTCACGGCCACGCATCCACCAGGCCAGCCCCAGCAGACCCGCCGTAAACAGCAGGAAGACGAGGTTTGGCATGCCCGGTACCAGACCAAGCAAACCCAGAACGGCAGCGGCCAGCAGCATTACGCGCGGGTTACTGAAGAGCTGGCCAACCATCTGCTCGCCAACGTCCTGATCGGTGCTCACGCGGGTGACAATCACGCCCGCCGCCGTGGAGATGACCAGCGCCGGGATCTGCGCGACCAGACCATCACCGATAGTCAGCAGCGTGTAGCTTTCCGCCGCGTGGCCCATGTCCATGCCGTGCTGCAATACCCCCACCAGCAGGCCGCCCACCACGTTAATCACCATGATCAGAATGCCCGCGATGGCATCACCGCGCACAAACTTACTCGCACCGTCCATGGATCCGTAGAAGTCCGCTTCCTGAGTGACTTCCGCACGGCGTTTTTTGGCTTCATCTTCCGCGATTAACCCGGCATTCAGATCGGCGTCGATCGCCATCTGCTTGCCCGGCATCCCGTCCAGCACAAAACGGGCGCCCACTTCCGCAATACGTCCGGCACCTTTGGTGATAACCATAAAGTTGATGATCACGAGGATAACGAATACCACGATACCGATAGCGAAATTACCGCCGACCAGGAAGTGGCCGAAGGCCTCCACCACTTTACCTGCTGCTGCCGCGCCGGTGTGTCCTTCCATCAGAATGATACGCGTGGACGCCACGTTCAGCGCCAGTCGCAGCAGAGTGGTAAACAGCAGAATGGTCGGGAACGCGGCAAACTCCAGGGTCCGCTGAGTGAACATCGCCACCAGCAGCACCATAATGGAGAGCGCAATATTAAACGTGAACAGCAGATCGAGGATGAATGCCGGGAGCGGCAGAACCATCATCGACAAAATTAACAGTATGAGAATCGGCCCGGCGAGGATCTGCCATTGGGTCGATTTCAGGTTGCCGGGCAGGCGCAACATTGCCACCAGATTAGCCATCAGTGTCCTTCTCGTTCATAAAATCCAGCGCGGCAGGCACCGGAAGGTTCTCAGGTTTCACAGGCCGTTGACCCCCGGCCAGACGCCAGCGTTTCAACTGCCATACCCAGGCCAGCACTTCCGCCACCGCGGCGTAGAGTTGTCCCGGGATCTGTTGTCCGATTTCCGCATGGCGGTATAAGGCACGCGCCAGCGGTGGAGCTTCCAGGATCGGCACGCGGTTTTCGGTGCCAATTTCCCGGATACGAAGTGCGATCAGCCCCGCCCCTTTCGCCACCACTTTCGGCGCGCTCATCTTGTTTTCGTCGTAGCGCAAGGCAACGGAATAGTGTGTCGGGTTGGTGACGATGACATCCGCCTTCGGCACATCCTCCATCATGCGCCGACGAGCGGCAGCACGCTGCATCTGACGGATACGCCCTTTAACGTGCGGGTCACCTTCCATCTGCTTATATTCGTCACGGATATCCTGACGTGACATCCGCAGTTTCTTGAAATGGCTATAAAGCTGGAAGATAACGTCAAAACCGACCATCGGGATAATGCTGAGCACCACCAGCAGCGCGCAGAGTCCAACCAGATTCAGGGCATTACTCATGGCAGTAAGGGGCGACTCGCTGATGAGGCGCATCATTTCGGGCCAGTGATACCAGAGGAAGAACCCGGCAGAACTGCCCATCAGCACCGATTTGAGAATAGCCTTGAGCAGCTCGGCGCCGGTCTGCGCCGAAAACATTTTCGCAATGCCCGGCAGTGGGTTCAGCTTCGAAAATTTGGGCTGCAGTGATTTTCCGCTAAACACCAGACCGCCCAGCATGACTGGAGAGACCAGCGCCACCAGCACCACGCCGGTAATTAAGGGCAGCAGCGCAACCATGGCCCCTTTTATTAACTGAATAATCTGGCTGAGGATCAGATTCGGGTCATTGACCATACTGTGGTCAAAACGTAAGCCAGTTGAGAGCATTCCCGCCAGCTTGCGGGCGAGCGACTCCCCACCCCACCAGATAATGCACACCCCTACGACAAGGATCAGCAGGGAGGTCAATTCTCGGGATCGGGGGATCTGCCCTTCCTCACGCGCTTTTTCAAGTCGGTGGGGTGTGGGGGCTTCCGTTTTGTCGTCGTTCTCTTCTGCCACAGTGCATGCTCAGCCCATTACGTCACGGTTATCTTGCCACGGGAGGTTATCGCCAATGGGTAGATAAACCCCTATAATCATGCCCTGTTAACCACTTTAACGATTAAACGCTGTAGCGAGGCTGTTTGCCGTTCAAAAAACGCACAACTCAGGTTTGGCAATCACTTTTTAATACTGATTATTTTTTAAAAGTGTTTTTAATAAAAATAAATATAAAATTTTTAAAAACTGAGTTGGCCGGTTTCATCATCAAAATACGTCTATTTTTTGATCAAAATATACTTATGGATAATATTAAATCGAAAAAATTATAATTGATTTATATCAATGATGGTTTTTCTCCAGTATTAAAATATTTTTCATAACGGTTATAATAATTAATATTAATCTTGACCCGCAATTACTTGAAGGAAATTACCCGCTATACTTCTGCACGGTGTCAATTGAGCCAAAATATTAAATTGAATACCTAACGTGTTTTTAAACTCAGGAGTTTTTGCAGATGGATTTCAAAAATAACTTTATGGCTGGCGCAGTACTTGCGGCCATTTCGATGGGCAGTTTTGCTGCCGAAATGAATGCGGGGACGGTCCACTTTACGGGAGAAATTATTGAACCGAGCTGCACCATTCAGGGTGATAGCGGCACGGACAGTACGGTCCCTCTGGGGACGTACCCTAAATCTCTTTTTAAGGCGGTCGGAACTGAATCTTCCCTGACCCCGTTCTCGATTACGCTCGCAAACTGCCCGGTAAAGAGCGATGGGCTGCCGGCAGTACAGCTCACCTTTAACGGCACGACGACCCTGACCAATACCTCTACGCTGCTGGATGTCAGCAAAATCACCACCACCGGTGAGACCGCCGCTACCGGTATCGGCGTCGCCGTTAGCCCGGCGGGCAAAGACACTCAACTTATCACCATGGATGGGGCAGAAGGACAGGTTTATATTCAACTGGCCACCCGTACTACCGATACCATTAAAGCCGACTTTAACGCCCGCTATAAGTCATTTGCCGCAACGGTGACCGCTGGCCCTGCCGATGCGGATATGACGGTGAATATTTTATACCGTTAATACCTGTTTATCTAATATTCAGCATGCCACTGATTAGATAATGACACGTAATGCGTCATGCTCCGATAATAGTCCGAAAGCGGACTATTATCATTATTTCAACCTGCTCCAATAAGGGTTTCCCGTGCGCACATCCCTGCTGTTTTTATTATGCCTTCCCGTTATAACAAGTTCGTTTTGTCACGCCGCGGGAATACAAATCGGCCGCACCCGCATAATTTACGATGCTGCAAAAAAGGAAGTTGCCCTGCCGCTTACGAACAGTGAAAAAGAATTGCCCTGGCTGATCCAGACCTGGACAGACACTGGCGATGGCAAAACGCGTGGGCCCTTTATTGTCACGCCCCCCCTCTTTCGACTCGATCCTCAAAAAGAGCAAAGCCTGCGAATCACCTGGAACGGCAGCCCGTTACCGAAAGACAAAGAGACGCTGTTTTATTTGAATGTCCGCACGGTGCCCGCAACCGCCGCAGAGGATGCCGATAAAAACGTGCTACGACTCATCTACAAAACGCGACTGAAGCTGTTCTGGCGTCCCGTGGGGCTCAACGGGACGCCAGGCGAGTCCTGCAAGAATCTGCGCTTCGTTCGCCAGGGCCAGCAGCTGACGGTGATAAACGACAGTGCGTTTTACACCGTTTTTGACTCTCTCTCGCTAGGCTCGCAGAAGCTCGAAAGCGCCGATATGGTGGGGCCAGCATCACGCGTTGATATCCCTCTTCCCGACGCTGCACCGGCGAATGACGTCAGTTGGCGGTGCATTACCGATTACGGCAATGCCTCCGAAAAATACACGTTCCATCTGACCAGGGGATAAACGACAGAATGATTGCAGGACGTAATTTCTTGCCTGTTGGGGGAACCTTTCGGCTGAATTCGGTTACCCGCTGTCTGGCGAGTACCCTGATGTTAATGATTTTTTCCGCAGATGCCCGGGAGTATCTCTTTTCCCCTTCCTCACTCGAAGGGGACATGCTGACGCAGCAGGATATCGACCTCTCGCTTTTTACAAAATCGAATGCCCAGTTGCCCGGCACCTACTCTTCCGTCATCACAATCAACGATCGCAGGCTGAAGGATGCCAACATTCGCTACGTCAGCAGATCTGACGGGCGCCTGATCCCCCAATTGAGCCCCGCGATGCTGCGCGCCTGGGGCATTAATATCGACCGTTATCCTCCGTTGCTGAAGTGTCCGGCGGAGGAAACGCTCCCAGAGTCGCTGGATAACTATATTCCACAGGCGTCTGCAGAGCTTGATTTCTCAACAATGACGCTTAGGTTGAGCATCCCCCAGGCCGCGCTGGCTGATAACGGTCGCGATTTTATCGATCCCTCGCGCTGGGACGATGGTGTTCCCGTCCTGTTCAGCGATTATTCGCTGTCGGGCTCGCAAAGCAAAGAAGATCGCGAGGACAGCACAGAAAGCCGCTATCTGAATTTGCGTACCGGGGCGAACCTGGGCGGCTGGCGTCTTCGAAACTACTCAACGTGGAGCAAATCGGACGGCGATTCACAGTGGGATAACATCAACACGTTCCTGCAGCACGACATCGACGCGCTGAGAGCGCAGTTCACCGCGGGCGAGAGCAGCACGCGCGGCGAAGTGTTCGACAGCCTGCAGTATCGGGGCGTCAATCTCGCCACGGACGAAGAAATGTTGCCCTATAGCCAACGCGGCTATGCACCGGTCATTCGCGGCGTCGCCAGCTCGAATGCGGTCGTCTCGGTGCGCCAGAACGGATATCTCATCTACCAGCAGAACGTAGCCCCCGGAGCGTTTGAGATCAACGACCTTTACTCCACCACCAACAGCGGCGACCTGGAAGTGACGGTGAAAGAGGCCGACGGCACCGAACATCACTTTACTCAACCCTACTCAAGCATCGCTATTATGCAGCGCCCGGGACACATGAAGTATGAATTGACGGCGGGCCGTTATCGCGCAGACAGCGGGAGTGACCAAAAGGAGCCCGACTTCCTTCAGGGGAGCATCATCTACGGCGTCAACAATCTGCTGACCTGGTTTGGCGGGCTAACCCTTTCGCAAGACTATAGTGCCCTCAATACGGGCGCTGGCATCGCGCTGGGGCCGCTGGGTTCGCTCTCTACAGACGTCACCGCCGCCGATACCACGCTTGACGACGGCAGCAAGCATGTCGGCCAGTCCTGGCGCGTACTCTATTCGGGGAAAATTGACGCCACCGATACCAATTTCACGCTTGGCAGTTATCGCTACTCGAGTCGCGGGTATTACAGCTTTGCTGACGCTAATCAGAAGCAGGACGGACACGATAACGATTTGCTCTTCCGCTATAACAAACGCAACCGCGTTCAGGCCAGTATCAGCCAGAACCTCGCTGGCGTCAGTCTCTATATTAACGGCTACCAGCAGGACTACTGGGGGACGTCGAAAAAAGAACGCAGCCTGTCGTTAGGCTTTAACACCGTTCTGTCTGGGGTGAGTTATCACCTGGCATATACCTACAGTAAAACGAACGACGAGGAGGCCGACCGGATGGTCTCCTTCGGCTTTAGCGTGCCGCTAACTCGCTGGCTCCCCCGCGCGTGGAGTAGCTATAACATCAGCAACACCAAAAATGGCTACACCCGACACAATATCGGCGTCAACGGAACGCTGCTGGACGACGAACGTTTAAGCTATTCGCTGCAGCAAAGCCATTCTAATCACGATGGGGAGGATACCAGCAGCGTATATGGTACCTATCGTTCTCAATACGCCAACCTGAATGCCGGTTATTACGCCTCTTCCGGCAGCGCGGAGCAGATGAACTACGGGATCAGCGGGGCCATTGTTGCGCACCCGCGCGGCGTTACGCTGGCGCAGCCGTTAGGGAGCCAGTTTGCCATTGTCAATGCCAACGGCGCCTCCGGTGTACGCTTCCAGAACCAGCAGGGTATTCAGACAGACTGGCTGGGTAACGCCGTTATCCCGTCCCTGACGCCGTATCAGGAAAATGCGATTCGTATCGACACCGCAAGCCTGCCCGAAAACGTGGAGAGCAGCGATACGTCAATCCGGGTGATCCCTTCACGTAATGCCGCCGTTGAAAGCCGGTTCGATGCGCACGTGGGTTATCGGATGCTGATCGCGTTAACCCGCCCCGACAATCAACGCGTCCTCTTTGGCGCAATCGTCACCAGCGCGAACGCGGACCTGAGCGGCATCGTGGACGATACCAGCACGGTATACCTGGCCGGCGTCGGCGAGCCCACACAGCTCACGGTGAAATGGGGAAAAGCGCCAGACCAACAGTGCGTCGCCCATATTTTACAGCAGGCAGAGGGATACACGGAGAGCCCTAACGGTATCCGTTCAACCCGCGCGCTTTGTCAGCAGGAAACAGCTTATGCTCACTAAAATGAAAAGACGAACCCTTACGGTTTCTCTGACCAGCACGCTGATGCTGGTATCGACGGGGTCTTTCGGCGCCGTCACGGTACTCAAAAATTGTTTCGGAGCCCCACAGACGTATTCCATTGATTACCATCATGAATTTACATCGACGGAAAACGTTGCAAACAACGATTATGATATTCCGGGTCACCTGGTCGGCGCAGGTGCCGACCTGGAAGCAAACTGCACGTGCCCGGGAAACATGTTTTCGTCAAGCACCGTCTACGAAAAAACTCTGGCTGGCAGTCCCCTTAACCCCGGCACCAGCGGTACTGGCTATCTTACGGATAAAATTGACGCCCACATTACTGGCTACGCGGATGCGATTAACTCCCCGGACGGCAGCTCGCTCACCCCAATCCCGATCAATGAGTACCCGACCCCGCGGGGAAATATGCTTACCGTGCTCGAATCGAGCCTGTCTAAAACAGAAGAAGAAAGCGACGTATGCAGCAATGACTCCCGGCCTGACGGTGGTGCCGCATCGAAACGCAAGTTTCGCTGGAACGTCGTGGCCGTGCTGCTGCACATAAAAAAACCGATACTGGGTGAAGAGGTGATCCCGGCGACGCTCATCGCCCAAAACTACGCCTGCCTTTATATTGGCACCGGTGGAAGCTGCGACGCCACTCAGGCAGAACACGTCTCTGATATCTGGTTTGGCGGCACCCTTTCTGCACCGCTGAGCTGCACCATCAACGCAGGCAGCACGATTGAAGTCCAGTTTGGCAGCATCGTCAGTAAACAGTTTACCCGTAAAGGGCAGCCGCCTCAGGGCTATGCCCTAAAAAGCGTCGATATTAACTACCACTGTGACGATAACGCCGTTGGTAATAATGACCGGATAAAGCTCACCCTAACGGCCGACCAGGGCATAGTGGATAGCAGTACGCCCTACATTGCTAAGCTGCTTGAAAGGGACGATCTGGGCGTGCGGGTGTACGACGAAAATAGCCAGAACGTGGCGCTGGATGGGACTTATGCATTTCCAGTAAACCTGGACGAGCAGGGAAACGGCAGCGTTAAAATACAGGCGGTTCCCGTCAGCACCACGGATGCCACGCCCGCACCGGGGAGCTTCGAAGGAAACGTCACGGTGAAGATGGATCTGCGCTAGAACAGACCCTCAGGTTACGCAGGCAACCTGAGGGTAACGGCACCAATCAGAAGCCGAGGCTGTCCAGCAGATCGTCAACCTGATCCTGGCTTGCCACCACGCCCGCTTTGCTGGCGTCGAGCTGTGGGCCATTGAGCAGGCTTTCGTTCTCGCGTTTTGGACGGGCTGCCGGTTCCGGGATGTTCTCCAGCAGAACCATCAGCAGCTGGCGTTCAATCTCCTGAATCACATCCATCATGCGCTTGATCACCTGACCCGTCAGGTCCTGGAAATCCTGCGCCATCATGATATCCAGCAGCTGGGCGTTGGTGAAGCTGGTGTGGCCCGGCACATCCCCCAGGAACTGACGGGTATCGGTCACCAGCTCGCGGGCATTCGCCAGCTCGATCGGGTTCTCGAACCACTCATCCCAGCGTTGGGTCAGCGCTTTCGCGCCTTTTTCCATCGCATCCTGATGGGGCTGCGACGCTTCAACGCTGTTCAGCGCACGTTCTGCCGCCTGGGCGGTCATCTGCACAACGTAGTCCAGACGATCTCGCGCGTCAGGAATCGCTTCCGCCGCTTCCGCAATCGCCTGATCCAGACCCAGCTCACGCAGGCTGTCACGCAGCATGCGCGTCAGACTGCCAATACGGACGATGATATCGCTCGGCGAGTGTTCTTCAACGGGTTTCATAGCAGGTTGCAACATTTCCAT
This sequence comes from Enterobacter cloacae complex sp. IR5458, assembly GCF_049238025.1. Lineage (NCBI taxonomy): Bacteria > Pseudomonadati > Pseudomonadota > Gammaproteobacteria > Enterobacterales > Enterobacteriaceae > Enterobacter > Enterobacter cloacae complex sp. IR5458. The sequence continues at coordinate 49,172 of NZ_JBMKIF010000021.1, read as the reverse complement.
CACCTCACATGCCGAGTTTCTCGAAGATCTTACCGAGCTTCTCTTCCAGGGTTGCCGCGGTGAATGGCTTCACCACATAGCCGCTTGCGCCCGCCTGTGCAGCAGCAATGATGTTCTCTTTTTTCGCTTCTGCGGTGACCATCAGAACCGGCAAGGACGCCATTCCCGCATCGGCACGAATGGTTTTCAGCAGCTCCAGACCGTCCATGTTTGGCATGTTCCAGTCGGAGATAACAAAACCAAACCCACCCGCCTGCAGTTTGTTCAGCGCATCAACGCCGTCTTCTGCTTCTTCAACGTTGTTGAAGCCCAGCTCTTTCAGCAGGTTGCGCACAATGCGACGCATGGTGGAAAAGTCATCCACAACCAAAAACTTAAGCTCTTTATCAGCCATAAAATAATACTCCTGAGTCAAATACGTATTGCCTGTCCGGCACTGATTTTCGCCAGCATCTGCTGGCTTACCTGGCTAAGATCGACCACTTCGCTCACGCCACCCATATTGATGGCCTCGCGCGGCATGCCGAACACCACACAACTTGCTTCATTCTGCGCAATCGTCCAGGCGCCAGCCTGGTGCATTGCAAGCATTCCGGCGGCACCATCGTTGCCCATCCCCGTCAGGATCACCCCAACGGCGTTGCGCCCCGCATGTTTCGCCACCGAATGAAACAGCACATCCACCGACGGACGGTGCCGGTTGACCGGCGGTCCGTCATGAATTTTGATTTGATAGTTTGCACCGCTGCGCGCCAGCTCCATATGCTTATCACCCGGGGCGATATAGGCATGTCCCGGGAGCACTCGCTCGCCGTCTTCCGCCTCTTTCACGCTGATCTGACACAGCTTATTCAGGCGTTCGGCGAACGAGCGGGTAAAGCCTGGCGGCATATGCTGGGTAATCAGAATACCCGGACTTGAAAGCGGCAATGGCTGGAGTACATGACGAATTGCCTCTGTTCCTCCGGTTGACGCCCCAATCACCAGCAGTTTTTCCGAGCTGAGTAACGGGCCGGCCTTCAGGGTTGCCGGGGCGGCCATTGGCTTATGAGCCGCCAGTTTTGCCCGCGATGCGGTACGAATTTTCTCCGCGATCATCTCGCTATACGCCAGCATCCCCTCGCGAATACCGAGCTGCGGTTTGGTGACAAAATCTACCGCCCCCAGCTCCAGCGCGCGCAGGGTGATTTCCGATCCTTTCCCGGTCAGGGAGGAGACCATCACCACCGGCATCGGCCGCAGCCGCATCAATTTCTCCAGGAAATCGATGCCATCCATGCGCGGCATCTCGACATCCAGCGTGAGCACGTCGGGGTTATATTTTTTAATTAAATCCCGCGCGACCAGCGGATCGGGCGCCGTTGCTACCATCTCCATGTCGCTGTGGCTATTGATGATTTCAGTCATGATCTGACGCATCAGCGCTGAATCGTCGACAGACAATACCCTGATTTTACTCATGCTTTTTCCTTACTCAGCGCATATACCGTTTGCCCACGCAGGCTAAACTCTCGCGCGAGGTTGCTGAAGTTTTCCGAGTGCCCGGCAAACAGTAAACCGTCAGGCTTGAGCAACGGAACAAACCGACGCAGAATGTCCTGTTGCGTCGTTTTATCAAAATAAATCATGACGTTACGGCAAAAAATGGCGTCGAATGGCCCCGGCACGTTGTACTGCTTGTCCAGCAGGTTAACGGGCGCGAATTCGACGCAATTCGCCAGCTCCTGGCGTACGCGTACCAGGCCTTCATGCGCGCCTGTCCCACGCATGAAATATCGTTGCAACTGCTGCGGCGACAGCGTTTTCAGTTCGTCCTGGCGATACACGCCGTTGCGCGCCTTCTCCAGCACCTCGGTGTCGATATCGCTGGCGTAAACCTTCCAGCGCCCGGGCGCCATCCCAAGCGTGTCGGCAAGTGTGATTGCCAGCGAGTACGGCTCTTCACCGGTCGAGGCGGCCGCACTCCAGACGCGATACTCCCCGGTACGACGCCGCGCGTGCTCGGCCAGTACCGGGAAGTGGTGGGCTTCGCGGAAAAAGGCCGTCAGGTTAGTGGTTAACGAGTTGATAAAAGCCTGCCACTCTGCGCTGTTCTGGTTGGCTTCGAGCATGCTCAGATAGCGACCAAAATCATCCAGCCCCAGCGTACGCAAGCGCCGCACCAGACGGTTGTAGACCATGTCCCGCTTATGATCCGCAAGCACGATCCCTGCACGCTGGTAGATTAACTGACATATCCGACGAAAATGCGCGTCGGACAGCGCGAGGCGCTGTGTCATCTGCAACAATAATGACGTTTGCCCAGGGGGCATTGGTGATGTCATAGCGCCTTCTTAATTACATTCAGGATACAACTGGCACGGCCTGCGACCGCCCGACTTCTGTTACTGCTTCAACGTGCTCTTTCACATTAAATACCGCGACCAGCCCGGTGAGACGATCCGCCTGGCTGGCCAGCTGATCGGTTGCCGCTGCCGCTTCCTCAACTAACGAGGCATTCTGTTGCGTCACCTGATCCATCTGGCTGACGGCCTGAGCAACCTGCTCAATGCCGCGACGCTGTTCGTCCGACGCAGACGCAATCTCGCCCATGATGTCGTTAACCCGCGTGACGGAGGTGACGATCTCATGCATGGTATGCGCCGCCGTATCCACCAGGGCTGAGCCTTGCTGGACGCGTGATACCGACTCTTCAATCAGGACCTTAATCTCTTTCGCCGCGTTGGCGCTGCGGCTGGCCAGGTTACGCACTTCCCCCGCCACGACCGCAAACCCACGCCCCTGCTCACCGGCGCGCGCCGCTTCTACCGCGGCATTCAGCGCCAGAATGTTGGTCTGGAACGCGATACCGTCGATCACGCTGATGATGTCACCAATCTTTTGCGAGCTGGTGGCAATCTCCTGCATGGTGCTGGCAACGTGAGAGGCCTGATCGCCCCCTTTTTTCGCCGTCATTGCCGCCTGTTTTGACAGGTCAGACGCCTGACGCGCGTTATCGGCGTTCTGGCTGACCGTCGCGGTCAGCTGCTCCATGCTGGCCGCCGTCTGCGCCAGCGAGGCCGCCTGCTGCTCGGTGCGGGAAGAGAGATCGTTGTTGCCTGCCGCAATCTCTGAGATCCCGGTGTGCATGGCATAACTGCCCTGACGCACATCGGAGACGGTTTCCCGCAGGGCACCCTGCATCGCCTTCAGGCTGGCAAAGATCGCCGAAATTTCGTTCTTACCGAACACCGCCACCGGACGCGCCAGATCGCCCTTCGCAATACTGTCGAAGTGGCTGCTGATAATCGCCAGCGGCTGCACAATCATTTTGCGTGACCAGAGCAGTGCCCCACCGGTCAGTAGCCCCGCCAGAATCACGACGACGCCAAAGATCACACCCGACATGTGATAGCTGATACGGCTGTCTTCCTCTGCACGTTGAACAGACTGGTTAATATCCTGCTGCCACGCGTTAAAGCTGCCGTCGAACGCATCCTGTGAGGCCTGCACCGGCGCGGTCATAAAGTCCGAGAGCTGGTTGTTCTCAAGCCAGGTCGCCTGGTGGTCCAGATCGCTGTACCACTGTTCAAAGTTCTTCTTCATGGCGGCTTTCAGCGCGTGCTCTTTCTCGCTGCCCGCCGCCTGCGCCGTGAAAGCGTTAAACTGTGCGCCAGCCTGTTTCAGGCTGCTTCGCGCGGTGGCCATCAGCGCTTTAATGTCATCCGGCGGATAGCTCAGCGCGGTTAAGGTGCCCGCCTTGTTCAGCGCAGTGCTTGCCTGCAACAGCACGGCACGCGTTTGTGCCAGTGCGGAGCGCTGCTGATTACTCGCCTCAACATCCTGCAAATTCTGATAGCCATCGCGAAACGCCCAAAAAGACAACCCGTTACTGCCAACCTGCAACACACCGCAAAGGATCAGAATCAAAAACAGTGTGGTCGAGATACGAATACGATTTAACATCCACGCTCCCATCAAGCGGCAAGCAGCCGCGGTTTAATTGTCAGTCAAAATGTTTCCCAGTTTTCATCTTGTCCGGCCGTTGCAGCACGCAGGCGAGTTGCCGTCGATTCGGCGGCAGGCGCTTTATACGTGGCTTGCGCAGTGACCGTATTTCCAGCGAGTGAAGCGAGACGAAACGCCGAGACGGCCATCTTCAGACGGCTCGCCTGGTCTTCAAGGGCAGCGGCCGCGGCCGCGGACTCCTGCACCAGCGCGGCGTTTTGTTGTGTCACGCGATCCATTTCCGATACCGCCAGGGCAACCTGGTCGATACCACGACTCTGCTCATCAGATGCAGAGGCGATTTCACCCATGATGTCCGTTACGCGGGTAACAGCATTCACGATGTCATTCATGGTCTCCCCGGCGCTTTCCACCAGTACCGAGCCGGTATCCACGCGGGAGACGGAGTCTTCAATCAGGGCCTTAATCTCTTTCGCCGCGTTGGCGCTGCGGCTGGCCAGGTTGCGCACTTCCCCGGCAACCACCGCAAACCCACGACCCTGCTCACCCGCCCTCGCCGCTTCCACGGCGGCGTTCAGCGCCAGAATATTGGTCTGGAAGGCGATGCCGTCGATGACGCTGATGATGTCGGCGATTTTCTTCGAGCTGTCGGCAATTTCGTGCATGGTTTTCACCACGCCATCCACCACGCGGCCGCCGCGCTGCGCCGTCTCGGAGGCGCTTTCTGCCAGCTGAGAGGCCTGACGGGCGTTATCGGCGTTCTGCTTCACGGTTGCGGTGAGCTGCTCCATGCTGGCAGCGGTCTCTTCCAGCGCGGACGCCTGCTGCTCGGTACGGGATGAGAGATCGTTATTCCCCATCGCAATTTCGCTGGTGCCGGTATAGATGGCATCCGTGCCGCTACGCACGTTGGCGACGGTATCGATGAGCGAACGCTGCATATGGTCAACGCTGTTAGCCAGTTCGGTAATCTCATTGCGCCCGGAAACGGCCAGCGTTTTGGTTAGATCGCCACTGGCAATTTCACGAATGTGGGCAATGACGCGACCAAGAGGATTCAGCAGGATGTGGCGAATGCCGTACCACACCGCGACCAGGACAATAACCAGCGCCAGCGCCATCGCCGCCATCTGCCATTTCGCAAAGCGGTAGTCATTCTGGCTTTCCGTAAAGGCCGAGTGATACAGATCGCCACTGGCCTTCGCATATTCCCCGAGCGCGGCGCCGAGTGCGTTTTGCATCCCCTGCGTGGGCTGTGCGAAATAGGCGTCCATGTTGCCGCTCTCCAGGAACTGGATCAGCTCCGTCAGGCCAGCAAAGTAGGCAGTGTATTTTTCATCAATATTCTGGCTAACCTGCGCCATAGCAGGCTGCGGCGCGATCTGTTTGAAGGCGGCGTAGTGTTTTGCGGCGTCAGCCAGGGTGGCGCGGGCATTTTTCAACAGATCGGTCTTCGCGCTGCTCTGCTGATTGTTAGGGTCCATCATCATGCGCGCGGACGAGCGGCTCAGGTTGATACGCGTTTGCAGCATCAGATCCCACGTCGAGGTGAGTTCACTCTGCTGCAGGCGAAGATCGTTCGAGGCGGCGAAACTGTCCTGGTTCTGTTTTAATGACGAGAAAAAAAGCCCGCCGGAGATAAGCTGAAGTAGTGCGAAAATGACCAGCACCATCATAAGCATTGTGACAACGCGGATACGGTTCAACATACAACACCTTCTCATAGATTTATTAACGGTGTTATCGGCACAGGCCACAGGAACTTTACATTTGCGAAAGGGAAAAGCGTGGACTAAAACGCGACGTCAACAATCAGCGTATCGGTGTAGGTGCCAGCGGGAGGCGTAGTCTGGCTGGTCAGGACCTTCGCGGTGTAGTTGTAGGTGCGCAGTAAACCGTCGGTGCTGACCTGGGACGAGGTCGCGCTGGTCCAGCGTTCGGCGCCGCTGCCGCCCCAGCGGTTGGTGGTGGCTTCTTTATAGATGTCGTAGCTCATATAGTTACTGCCGCTCACCATCCGCCGCACGTTGTTCAGGGCGTTGGCACCATTATTAATGCCAATGGTGTAGGTGCTGCCTTTAGTACAGGTCACGGCAATGGCCTGCGAAACGGTAGGGAAACTTTGTACCAGCGGCGCGCTGTTGAAGTTTACGTCCGGCGTGGTCATGGCACTGCAGTCGTTGGTGACGGTCATGTTCAGCAGAATAGTGGTTGTTGCTGTTCCCGACTGGGGAGACGTACAAAGGCTTCCAAGACCGACGGCACAGACGTTGTAATTGATGCTGAAGGTCAACAGCACCTGGTAAGGCCCCGCCGTCACGTTTTGTCCGGCGACGGTGCGAAAATAGAGCGGTATGTTGTACCGCTTTGAGCCAAGCAACCCCAGCAGGGTGCTACTGCCCCAGGTATACGATTTACTTATCTGCACTTCACTACTGCTCGCACAACCCGATAATCCACACAGCCGGGTGGGGATCACATCCGCGATAGTTGTGTCGTCGGTGCGTTTCAGGGTGGCGCGGCTGTTGCCCGAAACCGACGCCGCGGTGTAATTCAACGTCACCGAGTCGTTGGTCAGAACATTCAGTACCGCATCGCACGCCACCACCAGCGTGCCGGTGGTTTCCACCTCCCCGGTGCCGCTAAGCGCAAACGACGTGACGCTGCCAAACGAGGCATTGACCGTACTGACGGTACACGCCGCCCAGCCCTCGCCGGAGAACAGCAGCAGCATCAACAGCAGCCAGCGTTTCACGGGCCCTCCCGACAGACCAGCGGACCGTAGGTTTGCAGCTTATGCTGCGGATTGGGCCCCACGTTCAGGGTCGCCGTGCAGTGTTTCCCCGCAGGCGTGATCACCTCAAGCGGATTGACGTCGCTGAGATTCTCCAGCCAGGCGATCCCGTCATAGCCCACCACCGCATTACTGCGTGAGGTACGCCGCACCTGGCTGCCAACCGGAATCGCTTGCCCGCGCGCATCATGCAGAATGACGCTTGCCACTCTCTCCTGCTCCATCGGGAAATCCACCAGATAACCGCTGTGACGACGGATGGCAATCCGCCGCTCTGTCTCTTTCAGCCGGGTATCCGCAGGCAGATTCAGCGTATCAATCCGGTAGCTTGCCGGGTAATACGCCGACACCCCGCTGACCAGCAGGTAACCGTTGTTATTCGTTTTACCCACGGGCTGGTTCTCATAGCTGACGGGCACGTCCGGATGACCGTCGGTGCTGATCACCACAAACGCATCGTTGATTTTGTTCGCCGCAAACAGCTCTCCGTCCATCAGGACAATCGCGCCCATTGCCTCGCCCCACCAGGTCATGGTGTCTCTTTCGCCGTAGCCACCGCCCTGCAGTTCGATGTTGTTATTGCGCCAGCCCAGCGTACCCTGCTGATAATCACTGGATTTTGACTGATTTGCCCAGGCCATGTTCCAGCTAAAACCACCGTCAGAAGGCATGTAGTGGTTATAGTTAATCCGCTGCGTGCTGCCCGCATCCGGGGTGTTCTCAACGGTGACGGCAGCGCTGTCGCGTGCGCCCAGCGGCACCTGCAGCGAGAGCGCAACCGTCCAGTCCCCCCGCTGCTGGTCCCGGCTGCCGGCCAGGTAAATACTGCTTGCGCCCCACAGATTTCGGCTCCATGAGAGATTCAGCAGCTCCGTTTTTTGGCCGTCAAAGCTCTCTACGCCGATCCAGGCCGCGCCAATATTGCCGTACTGCCCCATGTTAAACGTCAGGGAATACTGGTCCGTATTGCGGCTAAAGCTGGCGATGGGTTTGTCGTTTTCGTCATACACCGTCGGCTGGTCATAAAGGGCAAGATTGCCAAAACCGCGATCGCGACGCGTGTGCTGGGTGGCCACGCTGAACTCGCTGGTATTGTACTGGTAACCCCAGTTGATTTGCCCGCCGTTGTCTCCGCGCATGCGGCTTTGTGAGTAAGAGGTGTTCACTACGCCAAACTGGCCGAGTTTGATCACCGTCCCCGCCCCGCCCAGCGCCAGCTCCTGCGCCCCTTCCGCATGGCCCTCCAGCGTCAGCCAGTCGGTCACCCCGTAGCGATACGAGCCGCTACCGGCAGCAGGACCGTAGTCAAAGTTCCTGATGCCATAGTTACGGCGCAGGCTGCCGAGCGTCACGGCGCCGTCACTCAGCCCTTGTTTGAGCAAATCGCTGGTGACATAAAATGGTAGCGTGGTACTCACCTGACGGCCCAGCGCATCGGTGGTGACCAGCACCGCATCCCCGGCACCGTTGATATAGGGCAGATTGGTCAGGGTAAAGGGGCCAGGCTGAAGCTGGGTTGAGCCAGAGCGATAGCCGTTGATAAACAGATCCACCGAGGTGGGCACCGCGGCTTCACCCGAAAACTCCGGCAGCGGCCATGTCACCAGGTCCGGGCGCAGGGAGAAATCACGTCCGTAGCTAATACCGCCCATCCGCACGCTGGAGGTCCAGCTCAGGGCATCGCTGATCACGTCCCCCGCGCTCAAGGTGGTCGCGTCATCCTCACGGGTTATCAGCAGCGTCGTGTCATAGCGAACATACCCTTCCTGTTGACCGTCGTTTCCGGTGAAATTTTTCCGGGCGTAGCCGGTGGAGGAGAACGAGCCGTTCTCGTTGAAGTAGCGGAATTCATGCCAGAGCGACGCCTGACCGCCAATATGTTCCGTGTGGTTGGTATACAGATCGTAATTCAGCAGCGCCCCACGCCCATAGTGCGGTTTGGTCTGCGCCGTTTGGGCGCAGAAAGGCGTCACCCGGGCACTGATCCAGTCGCGGGGAACGGTCAGCAACAGGCGCTGTGCGGCACTGTCATACGCCACACGAACCTGACTTAGTGAGGCGAGATTCACCTCGCCGGCGGGCACATGTTCCGGGGGGAGCCCCGCGCGCAGCAAATCGGCGCTGGAGATAAAGAAAGCGCCGTTACGTTGCGTCACGGGTACCACCAGACCGGTGTCGTAGTGGTTGAGCACGAGGGCAAGCTGGAAAACCGCCTCATCATTTACCGCCTGCGCCTGAGGAGGCGGCGGTAAACTGTCGTCACCGGGATCGGCCCAGGTTGTGGTGCTGACGCAAAGCAGTAGCATCATTGCCGGCTTCAGTTGACGGGCGTCGACTGCCATTGTTCATCCCTGGCATTAATCTGCGCGCTCATCCGGTCCGGCTGACGAACGCCAGCGGGTATTGGCCAGCTGCGGGTGCTGCCCGGGAGGACGTAACCCAGTAATCCCTCCGCTACGGTGCGTTTCTGTCCGCCCTGCTCCAGTGACACCTGGCTTAATCTGACATGCACATCCCCCTGATTACGTACCTGTAATGCAGGCTGTCCTCCCTCGTGGGTCACGCGCCAGCTCAGGTTTCGGGTCTCGGCCAGGGCATGATGCGCCCCCTCTTTAAGGGTCGGGATACCCTGTCCGTAGACAAACAGCGGAATGGAATAGCGCATCTGTAATTTAAGGCCGATGGAGGGTTCGGCTTTCGCGTCGGGCTGGGGAATTTCATCAACAATAATGCGGTAAGCTTGTTCGACCCCGACAGGGACTGCGCTCTGTTTGATAAGGCGAATCAGCTGTTTATTGCCTTTCTGAATGGTGACAATGGGCGGGCTGGCGACCACGTCCTGCTGCGCGCTGTAGCGTTCGTATCCCCCCTCCTGCTTCCAGCGCACAATACGCACCTGCATCGTCGTTGCGCTGTTTCCCTGGTTCTGGATCCACAGCTCCGTGGCGTTGGCATCTGCGGCAAGCCAGGGATCGATGGGCCAGAGCAGAATGGTGGCCGCCGCCTGCGCCTCGCCTGTGGCCGCGACGCCTGATAAAACACCCGCCAGACACAACTGCCGGAACAATGGCTTCATCGACTCTCTCCCTTTATTACCATGACAAGGTCACGGTGAGCTGATCGGAATAGGTTCCTGCCGGGCTAAAGCCGGTCAGTAGCGCCACGCCAAACAGCGGCAGCGCGATGTTATTGCTGTTGGTATAGGTCACCGGTATTGCCTGGTTAACGCCAATTTCGCTGTTGGCGGCCAGCGAGCTGCTGCTGTAGAGCCGGTACGGCACCAGTTCTGTTCCTCCGGACCGCTTCATCCGACGGACGGATGAATAATTTTGACCGCCATTAATGCTCATGCTCAGCGCCACGCCCGGCGTACAGGCGATAGACAACGCCCCGTTTGGCACAAAGCTGGTACTGACTGGCGCGCTTTCCACCCCGTTATGGGTGCCAAAATCCAGCGTACCGAGAAGCCCCCCGCTACCGGTGGCCACCGCGCACCCCGGTACAATGGTCGCGCTGACCTTAAAGGACTGCGATGTCACCGCCCCCGCAGCAGGTATCAGCAACAGCCCGACGATCAGCGCGAAAAAAGGCTGCACGCTTCCCTCTGCGCGTTTGCGCAGACCTGTAAAAGGGGCCTTCATGGCAGTGCAGATCTAATAGGTCACGCTGACGTTAATCGTGTCGGTATAGGTGCCGGGTACCACCGTTACGCTGTTCCCGCCTCCGGTAATGCGGCCGTACAGGGTATAACTGTCGACCCCACCTGCCGTAGACGCGATCGGCAACGCGGTGTTATTGGCAATCACAGAGTTGAACCCGCTGTCGCTGTACAGGCTATAAGCCACGCCCTGTGCCGCGTTGGCCGTATTGACCAGGTAGCGCTCAGGCGTCCCTGGCGACCCCACCACGGAGCCAGGGGCGGTGGAATGGGTATTGCCGGTTATCGCGACCGTATAGCTGGCGGTCGTACACTGGACGGTAAAGGTGTTTCCGCCGCTGGCGCCGCTCAACTGCGTCGTAAGGGTGGAAAACGTTGCGGGATGGGTACCAAAATCGAGCGTCCCGAAGTTAATACCACTTTGCGTGGGCGATCCGTTTATCAGGCAGCCGTTTGTCAGCGTCAGCGTCGCCCCGATGGTGCCGCTGCTGGTAACGGCCAGTGCCTGATGGACTACGGTCGTAGTCAGTAATGTGCCTGCACAGATCAAAAGGAGTTTTCTTTTCATTTACCACCCTCCAGAAGACGTCTCCGTTCCCTTGCAACATTTTATTTTTAACGTTCAAGATGTTAGCCCCGCTTAACGTTCCTCTGAGGGGGTTATTGAGAATTTAGTTTACGGATATCGCTTCGACCACCCGACGCAGGGTAGTCACAACCTATGTCTTATTGACAGCATTTATTTTTTAAAAACAGAAAGTTAAACCGAAATAAAAGAATATTCGGGCGCGAAGCCTGAGGATATATCCGCAAAAGTGTGATAAGCGTCACAATATATCGTCTGCACATTAACAACAAAATTAATAAAACTTAAAAACTTGTTGTATCCCCCTACGCTTTGCGTCAATTTATGTGCCGAATAATTTCCCGCGCAGTAATAAAAAATCTATATGTATCGGCGCGGGCGACATCTAAAGCGCATAGAGGGTCTTTTTTCGTGGCAAGTGCAAACAAACTCACACTCTTCATCGTGATATTCATGCTGGCGGGTATTCTTTCAGGGGCAGCAATTCATGAATACGCATCTGCGGATGCCATTAAAGCCTGGTCGGATAATATTACCCTGCTGACCGACATCTTCCTTCGTCTGATCAAAATGGTTATTGCACCCTTGGTCTTCAGTACGCTGACCGTCGGCATTATGAAACTGGGCGAAACCTCCACCATTGGCCGCGTTGGCGGTAAAGCGATGGTGTGGTTTATCAGCTCATCGGTGCTCTCCATTCTGGTCGGACTGTTTATCGTCACGCTGGAGCATCCGGGAAGTGGTCTGAACCTGACGATCCCAACCGAGGCGGTAGATACCGGTCTGGCCGTTGGAGGCATGACGCTGAAAGCGTTTCTGTCTCACACTATTCCAACCAGTATCGCAGGCGCGATGTCGAACAATGAGATCCTGCAGATTGTAGTGTTCTCAATGTTCTTCGGTATCGGCGGTGCGTCGCTGGGGCAGAAATTCAACGCGCCGCTGGTTGCCGCGCTGGATGTGGTTTCCCATATCATGCTGAAGGTAACCGGTTACGTGATGTACGTTGCGCCGCTGGCCATCTTTGCGGCGATCTCCTCCGTCATTGCCACTCAGGGCTTAGGCATTCTGTTGAACTATGCCTCCTTTATTGGCGGTTACTATGTTGCCATCCTTCTCACCTGCCTGGTATTGCTCGCCGTGGGCTATATGGTTTTGAAAAAAGAGGTGTTTCGCCTGGTCAGCATGTTGAAAGACCCGGTACTGGTGGCGTTCACCACCAGCAGTTCTGAAGCCGCCTACCCTAAAACGCTGGAGCAACTGGAGCGTTTTGGCTGCTCACGCAATATCGCCTCTTTTGTTCTGCCAATTGGCTACTCCTTCAACCTGGTGGGGTCGATGGTGTACTGCTCGTTCGCGTCGATGTTTATCGCCCAGGCGTATAACATTCACCTGAGTTTCTCAGAGGTAACGGTACTGATGTTAACCCTGATGCTGGCGTCAAAGGGGATTGCGGGCGTACCGCGTTCGTCCCTGGTGGTGCTGGCTGCGACCATTCCAAGTTTTAATATCCCGGTAGCGGGCATTCTGCTGCTGATGGGGATTGACCACTTCCTGGATATGGGGCGTTCAGCCATTAACGTGCTGGGGAACGGGATTGCGACCGCGATGCTGTCGCAGAATGAAGGGGCGCGGGAAGCGGAAGCTGAGCTGGTAAAGCAGGAAGCGTAAGGATATGAAAGGGGTGAGGCCTGATGCCCTCACCCCGACCCTCTCCCACAGGGAGAGGGAGCAAACATAAAAAACGGCAACCGGGTTGCCGTTTTGCTTTTACCTACGCTACGTGATTCGCCGCGATATCCAGCAGCGCCATCTCTTCGCTGTTCAGCAGCTTCTCAATGTTCACCAGAATCAGCATACGCTCGCCGAGCGCACCCAGACCGGTCAGGTATTCGGTCGACAGGGTGACCGCAAACTCCGGCGCAGGGCGAATCTGGTCAGAGGTCAGAGAGAGCACGTCAGATACGCCATCCACCACGATACCCACCACGCGCTGCCCCAGGTTCAGGACGATCACCACGGTGTTGTCATTGTAGTCAACGTCGCCCTGGCTGAACTTCACGCGCAGATCGACGATGGGCACAATGACGCCGCGCAGGTTGGTGACACCTTTAATAAAAGCAGGTGTGTTAGCGATGCGGGTAACCTGATCGTAACCACGAATTTCCTGCACTTTGAGGATATCGATGCCGTACTCCTCATCGCCTAAAGTGAATACCAGGAATTCCTGCCCTGATGGCTCGCCCGCCAGTTTCGTTACATTACTCATACCGGTCATGTTTTTACCTTCTACTTAATCAGGCGGCTGTGTACGCCACACGTTGTTCACGATTTAATCCCTGAAGCGCCGACACATCGACGATCAGCGCCACGCTACCATCACCCAGAATGGTCGCGGCAGAAATACCAGGCACTTTGCGGTAGTTGCTTTCGAGGTTCTTCACCACCACCTGATGCTGACCAATCAGCTGATCAACCAGCAGCGCATAGCGACGGCCCGCACTTTGCAGGATCACAACGATGCCCTGCGTGGCCTCTGTCTTCGCGCCGTCCACTTCGAACACTTTCCACAGTTCCACCAGCGGCAGATATTCCCCGCGCACTTCGAGCACGCGCTCACCGCCCGCCAGCGGATGCAGATCTTCTTCACGTGGCTGCAGGGATTCCATCACCGCGTTCAGCGGAAGAATGAACACTTCGTCTGCCACTTTCACGGACATCCCGTCGAGGATCGCCAGCGTCAGCGGAAGCAGGATGCGAATGGTGGTGCCGGAACCCTGCTTAGACTGGATCTCAACGTGGCCGCCCATCTCCTGGATGTTACGTTTCACCACGTCCATGCCGACGCCGCGCCCGGAAACGTCAGTCACCTGCTCTGCGGTAGAGAAGCCGGGCGCGAAGATCAGCATCCCCACTTCTTCATCGGTCATGTTTTCGTTGACCGCCATGCCCTGCGAAATCGCCTTCGCCAGAATACGCTCGCGGTTAAGACCCGCGCCGTCATCGGTCACTTCGATGCAAATATTCCCGCCCTGATGTTCCGCAGAGAGAATCAAATTGCCCACCGGCGATTTTCCGGCAGCAATGCGGTTTTCCGGCAGTTCAATACCGTGGTCGAGGCTGTTACGCACGAGGTGCGTTAACGGGTCGATAATGCGCTCGATCAGGCTCTTATCCAGCTCGGTGGAGCTACCCATCAGCGTCAGTTCAATCTGTTTATTCAGTTTGCTCGCGAGATCGCGTACCAGGCGCGGGAAGCGGCTGAAGACATATTCCATCGGCATCATACGGATGGACATGACCGATTCCTGCAGATCGCGGGCGTTACGTTGTAACTGACCCATGCTGGTGATCAGATCGCCATGGGTAACCGGGTCCAGTTCATTAGAACGTTGTGCCAGCATCGACTGGGTGATCACCAGTTCGCCCACCAGGTTGATCAGCTGGTCAACCTTCTCAACGGCAACGCGAATACTGGTGGATTCGCTGGAGCGCGCGGCCGGTTTTTCACCACGTGCAGGTGCAGCAGCGTCTTTTGGCACCGCTTTCAGCGCCGGGGCCGCAGGCGCGACAGCCGGGGTCGGAGCCTGAGCGATGACGGCCACCTCTTCCTGCGCTACTGGAGCTTCCGCTTCGGCGGTTTCGGTTTCGAAGGCAATCTGGTCGGCTTCAATCACAAAGCACAGCACCGCCACGATATCGTCCTGACCAATCCCGTCATCAAGCGTAGCGGCGAGGCTGTCTTTGCCTTTCATGACATTGCTTAACGTCGCCAGGTTACCCAGCTCTTCTTCCAGCAGGTTAACCTCATTCTCTTTCAGGCGTGAAAGCACAACACGCAATTTGCCCGCTTGCGCAGCGGCTGGCGCGGTTTCACCGGCACCAACCGCATCGACAACGCTCAGTTTTGCAGCAGGGACAACGGCTGCTGCGACCTCACCTTTTGCTTCCAGAGCGAGCTGGCGAAGCGCATTGCAGATATATTCAAAGCTGGCGGCATCAGGCTCTGCCGAACTTTTATAGGCGTCGAGCTGTTCCTGCATAATATCTTTGGTTTCCAAAAACAGGTTGATAATGTCGGTATTGAGCTGCATCTCACCGCGTCGTGCTTCATCCAGCAGGTTTTCCATTAAATGGGTTGTTTCCTGCAGGATGGTAAATCCAAACGTTCCGGCTCCGCCCTTAATGGAATGCGCCGCACGGAAGATGGCATTGAGCTGCTCGGAGTCCGGTGCTTCGGGCACCAGGTCGAGCAAATGTTGCTCCATATCGGCCAACAATTCGTCGGCTTCATCAAAGAATGTCTGGTAAAAATCGCTAATATCCATGCTCACGCTATCACCTCGGATTGGCTGGTGGCGATGTTGGAACGGCAGCCGAAGGAACGGCCCCAGGCTGTTTTAAATCGTCCAGTGACTCATTCTGACTTTCGGCGTTTTCATGCAGGATGGCCTGCTCCGCCTGCTGGTTCAGCACTAAAAGACTGATACGACGGTTGATGGCGTCATCCGGCCCGCGGTCGGAGACGCGCATGGTTGCTGCCATGCCGACCACGCGCAGTACCTTGCCATCATCAAGCCCACCGGCCACCAGCTCGCGACGCGAGGCGTTGGCACGATCGGCAGAAAGCTCCCAGTTGCTGTATCCCTTCTCCCCACTGGCGTACGGGAAATCATCCGTGTGGCCTGACAGGCTGATTCGGTTAGGAATGCCGTTCAGCACCGGTGCAATAGCGCGCAGAATATCGCGCATGTACGGCTCAACCTCGGCGCTACCGGTTTTAAACATCGGACGGTTCTGGCTATCAATGATCTGAATACGCAACCCTTCCTGCACCAGATCGATTTTCAGGTGCGGTCGCAGCGCACGCAGTTTGGGGTCAGCCTCAATCAGCTGATCGAGATCGCCACGCAGTTTTTTCAGACGCGCCTGTTCCATCTTCCTCTTCAGCTCGTCGATGTTCGGCTCTTTTTTCACCTCACCCTTCTGCTGGGTGTAATCATCACCGCCGCCAGGAATGGGGCTGTCGCTGTTAGAGATACGCGGCCCACCGGTCACTGCCGTCGCCAGCGGCGTACGGAAATATTCGGCAATCTGGATCAGTTCTTTCGGGCTGGAGATGGAGATCAGCCACATCACCAGAAAGAACGCCATCATTGCAGTCATAAAGTCGGCGTACGCGATTTTCCACGAGCCGTGCGCGCCATGCCCACCGCCCTTGTGCTTGCGTTTTTTTACGATGACGATCGGATGGGACTGGTTTTTCATGCGTCCTCAGTTGTCGTCTGTTGGTTTGGGTTTTTCACCGCGCGCACGTGTTCTTCAAGTTCGATAAACGACGGACGCTCGCTGGAGTAAAGCGTTTTACGGCCAAATTCAACCGCGATCGGCGGCGCATAACCGTTGAGGTTTGAGAGCAGCGTGATCTTCACGCACTGCATCATTTTGGTGGTTTCCGCGCTCTTCTGGCGCAGGACGCTGGCCAGCGGAGAGATAAAACCATAAGCCAGCAAAATACCGAGGAAGGTCCCTACCATCGCATGGGCAATCAGCGCGCCCAGTTCGGCCGCCGGACGATCCGCCGACGCCAGGGCATGTACCACCCCCATCACCGCCGCAACGATACCGAAAGCCGGAAGCGAGTCACCCACCAGCGCCAGGCTGTTGGCCGGCACTTCAGATTCGCTTTCGTGGGTTTCGATCTCTTCATCCATCAGCGCTTCGATTTCGAAGGTATTCATATTGCCGCTAATGATGAGTCGCAGATAATCGACGATGAAATCCAGCATCATGGCATCAGCCAGAATGCGCGGATAGCTGGCAAAAATTTCGCTCTCTTTCGGGTTTTCAATATCCCGCTCAAGAGAGAACATCCCCTGCTGACGTGACTTCGCCATCAGGCGATAGAGCAGCGCCAGCAGATCCATATACATGCTTTTGGTATATTTCGAGCGACGGAACAGCAATGGAATGGCTTTCAACGTGCCCTTGATGGATTTGCCGTTGTTACCAACGATAAAAGCCCCTACCCCTGCGCCGCCGATGATAATAAGTTCAGCCGGTTGATAGAGTGCTCCAAGGTGCCCGCCGGTCATCATGTAACCGCCGAAAACTGTACCGAGAACTACCAGGTAACCTAATAAGATAAGCACGACATCATCCTTCCGCTAGTGACTATGGCAAGGACGTTCAGTTCGCAGCGTTTACCGTTTGAGGGGTAAAAAAAAGCAGCGGTAATGACTTACCGCTGCTGGAATCTTGCCCACACGTTCGGGTTAAACAGCTTGTTCGATCTGTTCATCCAGCAGTTGTGGAATAATATCGGCAGCATCCCGGGAAAGTTTACGTCTTTTTACTGCGCGGGATGGAGGCTGGCATAAACTACAGGCGAAGCTGCCAACAGGCTGATGAGCATGGGTAATAAAATTGCCATCGCAGCAATTACAGCGCGACAATTCAAGCATTCCGCTCTCAACAAAACGTACCAGCGTCCATGCTCGGGTCAGTGCCAGCAGGGGGCCTTCGTCCTGCTGCGGGCATTGTTCAAGGTAAAGTTTATACGCTTTGATCACGGCGTCGACGCCGCTACACAAACCGGTTTTCAGAAGGTATTGCCAGGCGTTACAGAACATCGATGCGTGGATATTTTGCTCCCACGTCATAAACCAGTCTGTCGAAAACGGCAACATGCCTTTCGGCGGGGGACTACCACGTAACTCTTTATACAGTTTAATGAGGCGACCACGGCTCAGCTGAGTCTCGCTTTCCAGCATTTGTAAACGAGCACCCAGCGTAATCAGCTCCATGGCAAGCTGTATGTCACGCGCTTCCTGAACAATGCTTTTCTCGCTCATTGCTAGGCCCTTTTCTTACGGGCTGCGTCATCAGGCTGGCTGATTTCGTTAAGCAAGCGAGTGGAGAGAAGAATACCGGTATGGATCTGTTGCAGATCGTCAACACGGGATTCCTGCGTCAGACGCGTGATCGTCTGCGGATTGTCAAAACGGAACTGGCAAACCAGTTGATTCGTTTCGGCCAGTTTTACCATCTGCGGGAGGATTAAACCACCCAGCATGGTTGCCATTTCTTCGTTAATACCCAGACGAAACATCGCGGACGCTTTGTCCTGACTAATTAAACGCTGCGCGAGCAGTAAATATGACAAATTGATGTCATAGATATGTTTTAGCAACTCGGATGTATGCATTGTTCCCATCCCGAATAACCAACTATTATTTTTATGCGGAAAGACCGCACCCCGTGATGTCGCCGGGAAATCACCCGGTATAAAAAGAAAAGGCTAAATGCATAGTTGAATCTAGGTTTGTATTCATCGAAACGCGCAAGAGTCGAAACGCAGTAACGTCTCTTACGTGGTTTATCATTTCTTACAAATAACTAAGATTTTTCCTAATTCGACGCAAACTCTACTCGTCAGATTTGCCACATACAATGCAGCCACCCTCAAATTTAAAAAAAATGTGATCCACGTCACACAATTTAAGTGAATATCCTCCATAAATCCATCAGTATGACTTGTAGTTTGTTCATTTTTTGCCCAATTGGCACAGTTTTGTATTCTTAATCGACGAATAGTCATGCAGAAGGGTGAAGCGAACTGGCATGTATCGTGCTTTTCCTGCCGTGAGCGCGCCCCGGAAACCTTCACAAGATGCTCATCTTAAGGAAACATTTTTCTTACCGTGAAAAAACATAGAGTTATGCAAGCCGCCCACAAAAATTGTTTCAGAGCGTGATCATTCGAAATATGTTTATAACGGGTTAAAACGATTTAACGGCAAAAGAGGGAAATTGTGTGATTTACGTTAAGTTGTTAATTTTTTTCATTTAGACGCGTTTTTCAGTTATTCTTCTTATAAGAATAATTAATGAATAATTATGATAAGCTTCACACTAATGTCGTAATCCCCTCTTGCAGATCCTGGTCATTCGCGGTAATGGTGATCACACGCTGTCTTTCAGACATCTAAGGAGTGCGACATGAGTTACTCCCATCTGCTTGTATCTGTTGCTGTTTCCCCCGAAAGCCATCTGCTTGTTTCCCGGGCCGTGTCCATCGCCAGGCCCTGCAATGCGCGCATTAGCCTCATCACGCTTGCCGCCGAACCCGAAATGTACAACCAGCTGGCAGCCCCCATGCTGGAAGATATTCGTGAGGTATTGCAGGAAGAAACACAGCAATTTCTGCGAGAGTTGGTAGAAAAGGCACAATATCCTGTTTACGAAACCGTAATTGCGACAGGTGAACTTAATGCTCATATTCTCGACATGTGTCGCAAACAGAATATTGATTTAGTAATTTGCGGGAACCATAACCACAGCTTTTTATCTCGCGCAGCTTGCGCGGCAAAATCGATTGTCGCGTCAAGCCAGGTTGATGTGCTGTTAGTGCCGCTTGGGGGGTCGTAACCCCCCCCGGAGGAATATCAGGCGAGTTTAGGGAATGTTGCGATCTTTTTTTGCAGATCGCCTTCATGGCTTTGCGGCGTTATTTCGCGGAGATCCTGAATAAAACGCGCCTGCCAGTGATTAATATCGTTCTTACGGATCGTCTCCATCATCTCAGCATGGCGTGAAATGCGCTCCGTCAGCGGCATGGTCAACGCACGGTTGAGGGCATTAGCCACGTCATCCCGATCGTAAGGGTTCACGATAAGCGCTGATGTGAGCTCATTCGCCGCCCCGGCAAACTGGGAAAGCACCAGTACCCCCGGGTCCGCCGGGTCCTGAGCCGCCACATACTCTTTTGCCACCAGGTTCATCCCGTCACGTAACGGGGTGACCAGCCCCACGTCTGCATAGCGGAAGACTTTCATCAGGATTTTGCGGTCAAAATGCTGATTCAGGTAAAAGAGCGGCGTCCAGCCAAGCTGACCATAACGACCATTGATGCGCCCCGCTTCCGTTTCCAGCTGGTGACGAATATCCTGGTAGGCCTGAACTTCACCGCGCGACGTTGGCGCTATCTGGGTATAACGAATTTTACCGTGGTGCTGAGGGTATTTATCCAGCAGCGTTTCATAGGCCAGGAAGCGTTCCGGTAGCCCTTTGGAATAATCCAGACGCTCTACCGAGAAGATATTCTTCACATGCTTGAGTTCATTCTTCAGCTGCGCCAGCTTCGGCGGCAGCGGGCCGGAAGCCTGATCCGCAATCTCGTCGGGTTCAATCCCAATCGGATACACTTCGGTGTGGAAGGTTTTCCCCCACGCCGTATGGGTCTTGCCGCCTTTTGTCATCAGTCGCGTTTTACCTGACACCGAATCCAGGAACGCGAGGCGGTCATTTTCGGTCTGGAAGCCCAATAAATCGTAATCACACAGCCCCTCCAGCAGCGCTTCATGCGGCGGCAGTGCGGTAAAGATCTCCGGCGTCGGGAACGGTATGTGCAAGAAGAAGCCAATCCGGTTGTTTACCCCCCTTTTACGCAGCTCTCGGGCGAAGGGCAGCAGGTGGTAATCGTGGATCCATAAAATATCGTCTTCCTCTATAAGAGGCAGCAGTTTATCCGCCAGCAGCGCGTTGACGCGCGAGTAGCCTTCGAAGGATTCACGCTGGAATTTGACCAGGTCAAGACGATAATGAAACGCAGGCCACAGCACGGCGTTGGAGAATTGCGAGTAATACTCGTCATAGTCTTTCTCTTTCAGCGCAAAGGATGCCCACGTGATATTCCCACGCGTCACTTTGTTAAGCGGTTTCTCTTCTTCACTGATTTCACCACTCCAGCCAAACCACAGCCCACCAGCAGCTTTCAAGGCACCTAACACCCCTACCGCCAGGCCACCTGCACTGGATTTTTTATCATCAGGCGGTGCAATTCGGTTAGAGACGACGACTAAGCGACCCATAATGGTTTCCCCCTTTGTTTTGCGCTATTTGTTGTTGTTGCTGGTTAGCGATATCAGATATCCACTGCCAGACGGCGTCGACATTTGCCAGATGCCATTCTGCGACAGTGTTACCAGGCCCCACCTTAACGGCGATCCCTCCGGCCTGATTCACCACGCGAAATCCGGCCTCGTCGGTCAGATCATCGCCTAAAAATACCGGTATACGTCCCTTAAATGGCGGTTCCGCCATAAACGCCGCAATAGCAGCACCTTTATTAATCCCCTCAGGTTTTATCTCAACGACACACTTCCCCGGCTGCAGCGCGAGCTGCGGGTGTGCATCGACCACGCTACGGGCAATCGCAAATATCGCTGCTTCGTGATGCGGTGCCTGCCGATAGTGCAAGGCGAATGCCATGCCTTTCGCTTCCAGTTCCGTACCCGGGAGTGACGCCAGCGCCGAGGAGAGTTCAGTGTGTAACGCCTGAATTAAGGTATCGGGGAGTGATACAACATGCAGTTGATCATGGATATCGCGGCGCTCCGCTCCGTGTACACCGGCTAGCGGAAAGTGGTAAGGACTGGCGAGCACATCCAGCTCGGCCATTGAGCGCCCTGAAATCAATGCCAATGCGCCCTCGTTCAGTCGAGAGAGCTGCTGCAAATTCTCTAGCACCGTATCCGGTACGACCACGTCGTCAGGATGCGGCTGGATCCCGGCGAGCGTCCCGTCGAGGTCAAAAAAGAAAGCATATTTTCCGGGCAGTACAGGCGGTGCGGTTAACGAGTCAGCCACCCTTTTCCTCCTTACAGTTGATGAGAGGTAAACGCCTTTACCTCTTTCATAGCCATGTAAGTATAGACAGTGTGATGGGGCTCGCCATTTGACAACCGCCCCGCCAGCAAAACTGGCGAGGCGGTTCAGGGGTCAACTATGGTTATAAGTTGAGCAATAAAAAGTCAGCGTCGGGGTTACACGGTACGCTTTGCTTTTTGCTTGTAACGGTCGAATATCACCGCCGCCAGCAGGATCAGACCACGTACCACGTACTGAGAGAACGGCGAAATATTCAGCAGGTTCATGGCGTTCTCTACCGTCCCTAAAATCAGGATACCAGCCACCACATATGAGATTTTTCCGATGCCACCCTTGAGGGAAACACCCCCTAAAACGCAGGCAGAAATGACGATCAGCTCATAACCAATCGAGGTCATTGGCTGGCCGCTGGTCATACGCGAGGCCAGAATAATCCCGGCGGCGGCAGAGACCAGTCCCGAGAGGACAAAGATAATAATCTTGGTGCGCACCACCGGCACACCGGCCAGACGTGCGGCTTCTTCATTGCCCCCGATCGCCAGAGTATTGCGGCCAAACGTGGTCCGGTTGAGCAGGAAGCCGAACAGGATCAGGCAGGCCACGGTGAGCCAGATTGGCGCAGGCAGGCCCAGCCAGTTGGCGTAACCCAGCGTAAAGAAGCGCTCGTCTTCAATCCCGACCGCTTTACCGTCGGAGATGATATAGGCCAGACCTCGCACAATTTGCATCGTCGCAAGCGTGGTGATCAGGGCGTTAATCTTCAGACGAGCAATGACAAAACCGTTCACCAGGCCGCTAAGCACGCCGAGTAACAGACCCGCCAGCACGCCAATCCACAGGCTTTCTGTCATGTTGATCACCACGGCGGTGGTCACGCCCGCACAGGCGATAACAGAGGCCACCGACAGGTCGAAATCACCGGAGGCCAGACAGAACAGCATACCGCAGGCCACCATGCCGGACATGGAAATGGCCAGGCCCAATCCTTTCATATTAATGAAAGTGGCAAAGTTAGGGACGAAGATCGCACAGGCGACGAAAAGTGCGGCAAAGACCACCAGCATGCCGTACTGATCCCAGATACGACCAAAACTAAAAGCCGACTTCGGCGCTCCGGATGTAGTAACAGAGGACATCATTAACTCCTTACTCAGGCGACTGCCTGGCTGACTTTAGGCATGGCGAGGTTCAACGCCTGTTGTTCATTCGCCTGTTCATGAAGTAATTCACCGGCGATTTCGCCTTCACGCATCACCACAATGCGGTCGGCAACGCCAAGCACCTCCGGCAGATCGCTGGAGGCGAAAAGTACCGCCACGCCGCGTTTTGCCAGTTCATAGATCACGTTATAAATCTCGTGTTTTGCGCCCACATCGATACCGCGCGTCGGCTCATCCAGCAAAATGACCTTCATGTCTTCCGACAACCAGCGGCCTAAAATGGCCTTCTGCTGGTTCCCCCCTGACAGATTCATAATCAACTGTTCCGGGCCGGGCGTTTTAATATTCAGCGAGCGAATATGGTGATCGGCATTGCTCGACTCCCAGCTGTCGTTTATCAGGCAACCCGCGCGAATAAACTTACGGCGGGCGGAAATATTGATGTTGTCACGCACCGAATGCACCGGAATGATCCCTTCCGCTTTGCGGTCTTCCGGACAGAGCATCATTCCTGCCCTGATTGCGTGGGCGGGTTTCTGGATATCAACCTGCTCACCGTCGATGGAGACCCGCCCTGCGGAAATGCGGGTACCTCCGAACAAGCCTTTCATTAATTCGCTGCGCCCCGCCCCGACCAGGCCAAACAGCCCGACGATCTCGCCGCTGCGGACGGATAATGAAACCGGTGTTCTCACGCCTGGCGCTTTCACGTTTTCCAGCCGCAGGCGTTCAGGGCCATACTCGCGCGGCTTCCAGTGATAGATATCGCCCAGATCGCGCCCGACCATCGCCTGAACAAGCTGGTCATGGTTAACCTGCTGCATATCGCTAAAGGTGCGCACATAGCGCCCATCTTTAAAGACGGTAATGGCATCGCTCAGAGCAAATATCTCTTCCATGCGGTGCGAGACATACAAAATGGTGCGTCCTTCCTGTCGCAACTCGCGGATCACGCGGAACAGGTTTTCGATTTCACGCTTGGAGAGCGAGCTGGTGGGTTCATCGAAAGCAATAATTTTGGCGTTGCGCGCCAGCGCCTTGGCAATTTCAACCATCTGCCACTGGCCGATGGAGAGATATTTCAGTGGCGTCTGGGGATCGACATCCAGACCAAGATGTTTAAGCTGCAGCCCCGCTTCATAATTAAGTAGCGAACGGTTCACCACGCCGCCTTTGTGCGGAAGCTGGCCTAAATAGATATTTTCCGCCACGGTCATCTCGGGAATAAGGTGCAATTCCTGATAGATAATGGCCACCCCGGCATTAAGCGCCGCCGTGGTATCGGCGAAGGCCATCTCTTCGCCGCGAATAGCCAGCGTGCCGGTTGTTGGCGCGTAGTTGCCGCTGAGGATTTTTAACAGCGTGGATTTCCCCGCTCCGTTTTCCCCCATCAGGGCGTGAACCTGTCCGGCATAGCAGTCAAAGCTGATATCGGTCAGCGCATTAACACCGGGGAACGTTTTCCCGATGCCGCGAAAAGAGAGATAGGGATGAGACTGTTGCATAACGACTCCGTGATTCCTGTAGTCTGTACGTCTGGCCCCTTACGGCGAGTAAGGGGCACAATCACAGCGTATTACTTACCGCCCAGTCCTTTTTTCGCCAGTTCCTCTTTGAAGTTGTCGCGGGTGATCAGCACCACGTCGGTCACTTCGGTAAATTTCGGCGGTTCAGCGCCTTTGGTTACCCAGTTGTAGAGCATTTCGCTGGATTTGTAGCCGTGGACATCCGGGCTTGGCAGCAGAGAACCGTAGAAGCCGGTGGCCTGCGCTTTGGAAAGCTCACTGACGGCGTCAACGCCGTTGATGCCAATTCCAATCACATCGGGCGCTTTAAAGCCCTGGCCTTCTGTCGCACGGACCCCACCCAGCACGGTGTTATCGTTCATACCGACCACCAGCCAGTGCTTCACTTCCGGGTGCTGAACCAGCATGGAGTTCGCGGCGTCAAATGCCCCCGGGATATCGTTGGATTTGGTCGGGACTTTATAGATCTGTTTCTCCGGGAAACCGGCCGCTTTCAGCGCGTCCATTGAGCCCGTCGTGCGACGACGTGCTGTGTCCAGCTCATCAGCGGTAATGGCCATGACGGCGGTCTCTTTCACATCCCAGCCGCGTTTCTGCATTTCTTTATAGAGTTCCTGACCCTGACGTTCGCCGATTTTGGTCGCCGCCATCATGACCAGGGGCACGCTGTCCATCGGTTTGCCTTTGGCATTCACGAACTGATCGTCAACGGCAATGACTTTCATGTCATAACCGCGGGCTTTCGCCGCAATGGCGGACCCCAGTTTCGGATCCGGTGTACAGATAACAAAACCTTTTGCACCGCTGGCCGCCAGGCTGTCGATGGCGTTCAGCGTTTTCTCACCGTCGGGCACGGCGATTTTAATCACTTCAAAACCTAAATCTTTCCCGGCTTTATCTGCGAATTTCCACTCGGTCTGGAACCAGGGTTCTTCGGGCTGTTTTACCAGAAAACCGAGTTTTAAATTCTCAGCGATAGCGGATTGTGACATAACGGCAGCCAGACCGATGGCCGCCAGCGCTTTAGTAAATTTGTGCATGGTAAACTCCAGCTTTAGCATTCTTTTCTGTAGGGAATATTTGCGTGCTTCTTATTTAATCGGACTTAAAACAAGGCATTAGCGCTTACCTCGTCATAAGCGTTATTGCTGGTGATAGTTTTAGCGGGAAATTAATCATCCATAAGAGAGCCCCATCACACCGCAGAATTACAGTAATTGCGTACATAAATTCAGCGAAAAATGACATAAAAAAGGCAGGATTTGTCAGACAAATAAAAGAGGGGTGAGCAGAATTATCCATAAGATTAGCTAAGAAGTCCCTGATGCCATTAGACCGGTCACGCCGGGGCTAAGGGTTGAAAGGAACATCCTGCTTTCCATCAAAAAAACACACTCGCGCTGAAAATATATTTCCCGGCAAAAATTGATTTAGCGCAATTTTAATGAAACATCATATATGCGAAATGAATTATCTGTATTTATTGTTTTCCCAGATAATTATTCCGGCGCAATACTCCCGAAACACAAACCGTAGCACTAAAAACAGACTATCTCTTTATTATCAGTAAGATAGTGAGATTTCATTTCATGGGAATCTATTTGCATATTTGTACTATATTAAATTTTGTAATGTATGGTAAAAACAGCGGGATTAAGACTTTTCTTAAATTAAAGACAACGGTATGCTTATTTATATCGAACACAGGAAGTGAATTTCGGTCAGCTTTGGCACTGCAGAATCTCTTTTTCTGCTCTATTTCTTCGTATTTGCCTGGCGCTCAGGTTAAGCAACGGACATCACGTCCCACAGTCTATAAGGATATGAGTATGGCTACCCAAACGATGATGCAAAAACTTAACGCGCAGATGAACCTTGAGTTTTACGCCTCAAATCTGCACCTTTACCTCAGTGCGTGGTGTTCCGAGAAAAGCCTTACGGGCTCTGCCACGTTCTTTCGTTCACAGGCCCAAAGCAACGTCACCCACATGATGCGCGTCTTTAATTTCCTGAAAGCGGCGGGGGCAAACCCGGTTGTTAAAGCCCTGGAGGGGATCAACGATAATTACTCTTCTCTGGAAGAATTGTTTGAAAAGACGCTGGAAGAGTATGAACAGCGTTGCACGACGCTCAACAAACTGGCCGATGAAGCCAGAGCGCAGCATGACATGACCACGCTGAAATTCCTGCGCGATATGGATAAAGAGCAGCAGCAGGACGGAATGCTGCTGAAAACCCTTGCGGACGAGATCCATAATGCGCAACAGGCAGGTTTGTGCCCGGAACAAACCGATCGCCACCTGCTCGACATTGTCACAATGCAGCATCACTGACGCTTTTGACCTGCTCCCGTTCGGAGCAGGTTACCTTCCCTGCGCCAACCTTCTGCTTTTGCTGAGATTTAACAAATCAGATCTCGCTCCCAATGATTAACCACACAACATGTAATGATTTATTTAATTACATAATCATTGACGAGGGAGCAGCATGATCACCATTGAGTTTATTGTCATTCTCCTCTGCCTGCTGACGGGTACACGTTTCGGCGGCATGGGGCTTGGGTTAATCAGCGGGATTGGCCTTTTTATTTTGTGTTTTGTCTTTGGTCTCCAGCCCGGCAAGCCGCCGGTTGACGTGATGTTGACCATTCTCGCCGTGATTGGTTGTGCAGCCACCCTGCAAACTGCCGGCGGGCTCAATGTCATGATGCAATTTGCCGAACGCCTCCTGCGCAAACATCCGCAGCACATCACGCTTCTCGCCCCGTTTACCACCTGGATGCTGACCTTTCTCTGCGGTACCGGCCATGTGGTCTACACTATGTTCCCCATCATTGCGGATATCGCCCTGAAAAAAGGGATCCGACCCGAGCGCCCAATGGCCGTGGCATCGGTAGCATCGCAGATGGCAATCACGGCATCACCGGTTTCCGTCGCCGTCGTGTCGCTGGTCTCCATCCTGGCCGCCCAGCATGGGATCGGTCACGCATGGGGGATCCTGGAAATACTCGCCGTGTCGGTTCCCGCTTCACTTTTTGGTGTCGCCATTGCTGCCCTGTGGAGTTTACGCCGCGGGAAAGATTTGTCTGACGACAGGGAGTTTCAGGAAAAACTAAAAGACCCAAAGCAGCGTGAGTTTATCTATGGCGGTACGGAGACGTTAATGAATCAACGTTTTCCGAAGCAGGCTTACTGGTCGACCTGGATTTTCTTTGCCGGTATTGCCGTGGTTGTCCTGCTAGGGGCCTTCCCCGAACTGCGCCCCGCCTTCGAGCTGAAAGGCAAAATGACGGCGCTGTCGATGAACCTGGTCATTCAGATGATGATGCTCATTGCCGGTGCCGTGATGCTGATGGCCTGCAAGGTCAATGCCTCAGCCATTTCTAACGGCGCGGTATTTAAGGCCGGTATGGTGGCGATTTTCTCGGTGTTCGGGGTGGCGTGGATGAGCGATACCTTTTTCCAGGCGCATCTCGACGAGTTAAAACTGGCGCTGGAAGGCGTGGTGAAAAGCCATCCGTGGACGTATGCCATCGTGCTTTTCCTGGTGTCGAAGCTGGTGAACAGCCAGGCGGCTGCCCTGACGGCCGTGGCGCCAATGGGGCTGATGCTGGGGATCGATCCAAAAATGCTGATCGCCTTTTTCCCGGCGTCATACGGCTATTTTGTTCTGCCGACCTATCCCAGTGATTTAGCCTGCATCGGCTTCGATCGCTCAGGAACCACCCGCATCGGCAAATTCATCATTAACCACAGCTTCATTCTGCCCGGGTTAATCGGTGTGAGCTGCGCGTGTGCGGCGAGCTACCTGCTGGTACAGACTTTCTTTTAAAGGCATCAACGGGCGACTTACGCGGTCGCCCGTTTGCAGATATTAATGCGACTCGCCCTGCGGGGTGAAGCGCAGCTCAATCAGCGCGATGGCTTTCTGGATCGCACGAAGCGTCACCGGGTCAGCGGCGGCAGGATGGCTGGTGAAATCAATGTTTCTCAGCTGCGTGGACATCTTCTCGCGGACTTCAACCGGGGCAATAACATCCAGAACATCAAGGATTTGCTTAATAACCAGCTGACAGGCAACAACGTCAGAGACCAGTTCCTGATCGGCGCTCAGGTTTTGTGACATGGGGCTTCTCCTTATTTAAAGGCCGCCATAGTATCAAAACGCAGCCCCTGACATCTCCCCTTCGTCACCAGCAGGGACAAAAAAACCCGCCGAAGCAGGTTTTTTTTTATCAGAACATGGCGCCCGGCGGCACGTCTTTAAAGGTGCGGCAGTAATTGGCCCACATACTTTTGAGGATTTTGCGCAGTTTCATTGTGATGCTCCATTAACTTGTCATACAGCTTTATCGTCAATGCGCCTATAATATGACCACCATCACAAAAATCAATGTTTTTGTGATGTGCATCACAATTCAATTTACTGCAACGCCTGTTAGCCAGCAAAACCGCGAACAAAATCAAAGAGAGAAGGCAGATCGTCCGGCTATTCCTGGCATTGGGCTACGTCTCTGCGGGTACGATAACGTATCTCCATCCACTCAGAGCGAACCATGAAAAGAGTCATCGTAGCCGGTACGATCCTGCTGCTCGCGGGATGCAGCGTTAACCGTCAGGCGGAAATCAGTAGCCTCGACGCACCAAACGGCATTGTCCGCCTCGATTACGGTCAGGCCGTGCTGCAAAATGCCTGGTCTGACGAATATGTAAATAACGGCACCGCAGTGAAAGCCTGCCAGGGTATGGGGTATGCCACCGCCTCTGCCTACGGGCAACCCGTCAAAACCTGTACGCTGATAAGCGGCTCTTTGTGTCTTAACGAAAGCGTGACCATTCAGTATAAATGCATGGGTTATGCCGTTAACCCTAAGTCAAATAATCCCTGGTATTAATCCAAGCTGCCAGCGTTTGCTGGCACTTTATTTAACTAAGAACAAAAACAATTCGCATTAATATAAAACCGACAATGCGTTTTATTCCCATTCGTATTTTGAAGTAATGAATATTTATTTTACGTTTTGCAAATAATTAAATAACAAATTATAGTGTCGCTCATTGTGAACCAGTAATAATAACCCGGAGCGTCACCATGCTGAAAACTGAAATGATCGACAAGCTCAATGCGCAAATGAACCTTGAGCTCTTTTCATCCCTTCTCTACCAGCAGATGAGCGCCTGGTGCAGCTACCACAGCTTTGAAGGTGCGGCCGCGTTTCTGCGTCGCCATGCGCAGGAAGAGATGACCCACATGCAGCGCCTGTTTGATTATCTGACCGACACCGGCAGCCTGCCGCGCATTGAGACCGTGGCCTCGCCTTTTGCCGAGTATAATTCTCTCGATGAACTGTTCCGCGCCACCTACGAGCACGAACAGCTGATCACGCAGAAAATTAACGAACTGGTTCATGCGGCAATGACCAGCCAGGATTATCCAACCTTTAATTTCCTGCAATGGTATGTGGCAGAACAGCATGAAGAAGAGAAGCTGTTTAAATCCGTGCTGGATAAATTATCCCTGGTGGGTAAATCAGGTGAAGGTCTTTACTTTATTGATAAAGAACTTTCCACTCTCGATACACAGAATTAATTTCAACGCGGTGCGGGTTTCCTGCACCGCGTTAATTTACATACATCCTGCGCAGCTGGTACAGCGCCAGTCATGGGGATTGACGGCCTGATAAAAATAGCGGTAGCTGGCCGTCTCAAGCGGAATACCCACCTCGAAAAACAGGTCTGTCAGCCAGTCAACGTTTTCGATAATCCACTCATCTTCCTGTAAGCCTTGTGCAAAGGTTTCATCTTCAGGATCAATAACCGAATAGATTGCCCAGGTGCCCATATCCTTTTCGCGGCGGGACTCAGGCAGCGTCAGAGGCTGGTTCTGCCAGCTCATTATCCAGTGTCCATGGCACAACAGATTGCCTCCCCGGCTCCATGCCGCCGTAAATGGATTCTCCCCCGCCATAAAAAACCCTCACATTATTTTATTATTTGCACGAGTTGTTTACGTTACGCCTGAAATTTGCGCCGTGACATTGCTCTTATGAAGTAGGTATCGCCCCATTAAGGATCACAGTACGCCTAACCTGTAAATATTTAATTACACACCTTGTAACGGTGATTTGACGAATTACGGCTTTTCCCTTACTCTGCGCCGCAGAAATTGTCGCGATTCACCATCGTTGTAGAGGAAAGCGTGAAAAACAGAACCCTGGGAAGTATTTTTATCGTCGCCGGAACGACGATTGGCGCAGGAATGCTGGCAATGCCCCTGGCTGCTGCAGGTGTGGGATTCGGGATGACGCTGCTGCTTCTTGGCACACTCTGGGCGCTGATGTGTTACACCGCGCTGCTATTGCTTGAGGTTTACCAGCACGTGCCCGCCGACACCGGTCTGGGTTCACTGGCGGCGCGCTACCTGGGACGCTACGGTCAGTGGATAACCGGCTTTAGCATGATGTTCCTGATGTACGCCCTGACTGCCGCGTATATTAGCGGGGCCGGGGAGCTCATTGCCTCCAGCGTTAATGACTGGTTTGGCTCTGACATTACCCCGGCGACGGGGGCAATCTTCTTTGCGCTCATCGGCGGCGGCGTGGTCTGCGTGGGGACCTCGCTGGTCGATCTGTTCAACCGTTTTCTCTTCAGCGCCAAAATTCTGTTTCTGATTGTCATGCTGGTCCTGCTGACACCGCATGTGCACAAGGTTAATCTGCTGACGCTGCCGCTGGAAAAAGGTCTCGCACTTTCCGCTATCCCGGTGATTTTCACCTCGTTTGGCTTCCACGGCAGCGTACCGAGTATTGTCAGCTATATGAACGGCGATATTCGCAAGCTGCGCCGCGTGTTTGTTATCGGCAGCGCGATCCCGCTCATCGCCTATATTTTCTGGCAACTGGTGACGCTGGGCAGCATTGACTCTTCAACCTTTATTGGACTCATGGCGCAGCACGCTGGCCTGAATGGTTTTCTGCTGGCACTGCGCGAGGTCGTCACGTCTCCTCACGTGGAGCTGGCGGTCCACCTGTTTGCCGACCTGGCGCTGGCGACCTCGTTCCTGGGCGTGGCGCTCGGCCTGTTTGATTACCTGGCCGACCTGTTCCAGCGTCGCAATACGGTTAGCGGGCGGTTACAGACGGGGGTAATTACTTTCCTGCCGCCGCTCGCGTTTGCGCTGTTTTACCCACGCGGGTTTGTGATGGCGCTGGGTTACGCCGGCGTGGCGCTGTCGATCCTGGCACTGTTACTCCCTTCCCTGCTGGCATGGAAGAGCCGCCAGCAGCATCCTCAGCAGGGGTACCGCGTGGCGGGAGGAAAACCGCTGCTAGGCATTGTGTTTAGCTGTGGGGTGGTGATTATTCTGGTGCAGGTATTGATTGCCGCCGGCATGTTGCCGGAAGTGGGTTAAATAAAAAAGGGGCTATCTTTAGCCCCTTTTTTATCAATGCAAACAGCAACTCTTAAACTTCTTCCCGCTGCCGCAAGGACACGGATCGTTACGCCCGACCTTCGTGCCGTTCACAATCGGCTTCTTTGCTTCCGGCTGCTGCGGGTTATCTACCCAGTATTGATATAAACGCAGTGCCGCTGGCTGGATGCGCTCAATGCTGGCGATATAGTCTTCTTCGCTCAGTTCATCAAGCTTCTCGCTGTTCTCTTCCGTACCGTGCAGGGCAATCACCTCGAGATCGGCCTTCAGAGACTCCGGCAAGGCTGACCAGTCCGTCAACGCCACGCCGCGCATATAGCCATAGCACCACTCTTCCACCACGGTGTAGCTCTCACCGTCGACGTCGTTATATCCAAACATCGGCTCAAACTGGTCCGGGTATTCGCTCAGCCGCTCAGCAATGTCGTTCATATGCTTAAAGCAGAGATCGATAAAACGGTTCATTTCACGATCGTTTTTCCAGCGCGGAATGTATTTCTCCCCGCCCCACACGGCCACCAGCCAGGTATCTGGCTCAACGACAACAGGGCCGGAAAGCACTGCGGTAAGCATGCCGTCCAGTTCGGATACATCAATCACGGACGCATCGTCATGGCCGTAAGACATGAGAGTCTCTTCCAGCCATGCCATTTCGCTTTCATTTAATGGACCTTCCGTCATCGCGGACACTCCTGATAAAAAGGAAAAGATCCTAACACAGTTCTCACGCCGTTCCCGGCTGAAGTTTAGGTCTTTATTGCTGCAAAAGTGTGCAAATCGTGACCCTTGCACAACTTATGGGCTTTAATGTTAACGATATGTGATCTCCGCTGTAATTTCTTCTCCTGCCGCAGGGCGGCAGAACGCGGCGCTCTATACTCAAAGATGTCATAACCCCGTCAAGGGGTTAACCATTCTGGCAACGTTTTTGCTTGCTGTTCTTCGCGCGACGCTGCGCATGGAAACCTCGCCGTATCATGCAGGATGCCGTTCGTTTAGTGCATTTTGTTCTTGCCCGTGTTTTGGATTGGCTGCGCCCTGGGCGTTCAGGTTTACGCCGTGGTGCAAAAACCTCTTTGCTAAGGAACATAATAATGTCGCTGAAATTAATCAGAACTCCCCTGTCTCTTGTGTTAGCTGGTTGTCTGGTGACGGCGTTTTCCGCCCGGGCAGATATCGTGATTGGTGTCGCCGGGCCGTTTACGGGACCCAATGCCACCTATGGCGATCAGTACTGGCACGGCGCAACGCAGGCCGCTGAAGATATTAACGCTGCCGGCGGGATTAACGGTGAGAAAATCAAGCTGGTTCAGGGTGACGATGCGTGCGAGCCTAAACAGGCCGTGGCAGTCGCCAACCGCTTAGTCGACCAGGATAAAGTCAACGCCGTTGTCGGCCATTTCTGCTCCTCATCGACCATGCCCGCCTCTGAGGTGTATAGCGATGCGGGGATCATTTCCATTACCCCCGGCTCGACGAACCCGCTGATCACCGAACGCGGTATGAGCGATATGTTCCGCATGTGCGGCCGCGATGACCAGCAGGGCCAGGTTGCCAGCGACTTCATCATCGATAAGCTGAAAGCCAAACGCGTGGCGATCATTCACGATAAAGACACCTATGGGCAAGGGCTGGCAGACGCAACCAAAGCGGCACTGGCGAAACGCGGGGTCAAGGATGTGATGTACGAGGGGTTATCGCGCGGTGAAAAAGACTTTAACGCGCTGGTGACGAAGATTGGCGCGCAAAAACCGGACGTGGTGTTCTTCGGTGGCTGTCACCCGGAAGCCGGTCCGCTGGTTCGCCAGATGCGTGAACAGGGCGTGCAGGCGAAATTCTTCTCCGGCGACTGCATTGTCAATGAAGAGATGGTGACGGCGGCGGGCGGCCCACAGTATACCAACGGCATTTATATGACTTTCGGTAAAGATCCGCGCCTGATCCCGGACGGTAAAGCAGTGATTGAGAAATTCCGCTCCGCTAAATTCGAACCGGAAGGTTACACCCTCTACTCCTATGCTTCCGTGCAGGCCATTGCTGCTGCGTTTAAAGCCACGGGCGGCAAGGACTCCGCCAAAGCCAGCGAGTGGCTGAAAGCGAATACGGTCGACACGGTGATGGGTAAAAAAGCCTGGGACAGCAAGGGCGATCTGAAAGTCTCCGACTACGTGGTTTACCAGTGGGACGACAAAGGAAAATATAAGGAAGTGCAGTAACGGGACGGAATCACGCTCAACGTCGGCGGGCCTGCCTGCCGGCGCGTAATAAACATCAGGCTGCACACCACGTGCAGCCTATAAAACGAGCGCGCTAAGATGAGTACATTCTTCCTGCAGCAGTTAATCAATGGCTTAACGCTGGGCTCCGTCTACGGCCTCATCGCCATCGGCTACACCATGGTGTATGGCATTATCGGGATGATCAATTTCGCCCACGGCGAAGTGTATATGATTTCCGCTTACCTCTGCGCCATTGGCCTGGCGCTACTCTCTTTCTTCGGCCTGCAGTCATTCCCCCTGCTGATACTGGGAACGCTGGTATTCACCATTGTCGTTACGGGGGTGTACGGCTGGACCATCGAGCGTATTGCTTATAAGCCGTTGCGGAACTCTACGCGCCTGGCACCGCTTATCTCTGCCATCGGGATGTCGCTTATCCTGCAAAACTACGCGCAGCTGAGCCAGGGTCCGCGCCAGCAAGGGGTGCCAACCATGCTCGACGGCGTACTTCGTCTGCATCTGGGCGAAGGTTTTGTGCAAATAACTTATACCAAAGTATTTATCCTGGTCGCCTCGTTTGCCGGCATGCTGGTGCTGACCTGGATAATCAACCATACCCGGCTGGGGCGGATGTGCCGCGCGGTACAGCAGGACCGTAAAATGGCCTCCATTCTGGGGATCAACACCGACCGGATTATCTCCCTGGTCTTTGTCATTGGTGCGGCCATGGCGGGCCTGGCAGGTGTGCTCATCACCATGAATTACGGCACCTTTGATTTCTACGTCGGGTTTGTGATTGGCATTAAGGCGTTTACCGCAGCGGTGCTCGGCGGGATTGGCTCCCTGCCGGGCGCGATGCTCGGTGGGTTGATTCTGGGCGTCGCCGAGGCGCAATTTTCCGGCATGGTGAACTCCGATTATAAAGATGTGTTCTCGTTTGGCTTACTGGTCTTGATCCTGATTTTTCGCCCTCAGGGTCTGCTTGGCCGCCCGATTGTCGCCAAAGTGTGAAGGAGAATACGATGACCTCTCACGGCTTTTCGCTTAAGCGCTGTATTCTGGACGCCATTTTTTCCGGCCTGATTGCGTTAATCATTTTTGGCCCGATTGCCGGCGTGGTGCTGGACGGATACAGCTTTAACTTCGCCGGACAGCGACTCGCATGGATAGTCGGCATCGTTATGCTGGGTCGTTTTCTGCTGAGCGCTTTTTTAGGTACCGCCCCAGGCGCACGTTTCCAGGCACGTTTTGAAGCCGACAGCGCAGGTGTTTATGTCCGGCCACCGGAATACAAAAGCCGCATGCGCTGGATTATTCCTCTGGTGATTGCCGTTGCCATTTGCTTCCCGTTTGTCGCCACCAAATATGTGCTGACCGTCGCCATTCTCGGGCTGATCTACGTGCTTCTCGGGCTGGGGCTGAACATCGTCGTGGGTCTGGCGGGTTTGCTGGATCTGGGGTATGTCGCTTTCTATGCGATTGGTGCGTACGGACTGGCGCTGGGGTATCAGTATCTCGGCTTAGGCTTCTGGAGCATGCTGCCGCTGGCGGCCATTATGGCCGCTGCCGCGGGCGCCCTGCTCGGTTTTCCGGTACTGCGCATGCACGGTGACTATCTGGCCATTGTCACCCTCGGGTTCGGGGAGATCATTCGCCTGATCCTGAACAACTGGCTGACGTTCACCGGCGGGCCTAATGGCGTGTCGGCCCCTCCTCCTACCTTTTTCGGCCTTGAGTTTGGACGACGCGCAAAAGAAGGCGGCGTGCCTTTTCACGAGTTTTTCCACCTCACCTATAACCCGAACATGAAGTTTATCTTCATCTATACGGTGCTGTTTCTGGTGGTAATGCTGGTGCTCTATATCAAGCACCGCCTGACGCGGATGCCGATCGGCCGGGCGTGGGAAGCCCTGCGGGAAGACGAAATTGCCTGTCGCTCCATGGGGCTCAATCATGTGCTGGTCAAGCTTTCGGCCTTTACGCTGGGCGCATCGACTGCGGGCATCGCCGGGGTATTCTTCGCCACCTATCAGGGGTTCGTGAACCCGACATCGTTTACCTTCTTTGAATCCGCGCTGATCCTCGCCATTGTGGTACTGGGCGGCATGGGGTCTACGCTTGGCGTGGTGCTGGCCGCCTTTGTGCTGACGGTCACGCCGGAACTGCTGCGCAGTTTTGCCGAGTACCGGGTCCTGCTGTTTGGCATGCTGATGGTGGTGATGATGATCTGGCGTCCACGCGGTTTGATCCGCATTAACCGCAGCGGATTTGCCGTGCGTAAGGGCGTCGCGCCATGAACGAAACGATATTGCGCGTTGAACATCTGATGATGCACTTCGGCGGGATTAAGGCGCTAAACGACGTCAACCTGGACGTGCAGCGCGGTTCCATTACTGCCCTGATTGGGCCAAACGGGGCGGGGAAAACTACCGTATTTAACTGCCTGACCGGCTTCTACAGAGCCTCCGGCGGCAATATTTTATTTACCAGCCGCAATAAGACGACCAACGTCATTCAGGTACTCGGGCAAAAATTTCAGCCGGGTGACTGGATTAACCCCGCGCAGTTCGGGCAGCGTCTGTTCTACAAAATGTTTGGCGG
Organism: Enterobacter cloacae complex sp. IR5458; assembly: GCF_049238025.1. NCBI lineage: Bacteria > Pseudomonadati > Pseudomonadota > Gammaproteobacteria > Enterobacterales > Enterobacteriaceae > Enterobacter > Enterobacter cloacae complex sp. IR5458. The sequence continues at coordinate 12,578 of NZ_JBMKIF010000021.1, read as the reverse complement.
AACCCACCTGGTCAACCGCGCCGGGCTGGCGCGCACCTTCCAGAACATCCGTCTGTTTCGCGAGATGTCGGTCGTGGAAAATCTGCTGGTCGCACAGCATATGCGCGTTAACCGGAATCTGCTCGCCGGGATCGTTAATTCCCCGGCCTACCGTCGGGCTGAAAGCGACGCCCTCGACAGAGCTTTCTACTGGCTGGAAGTGGTCGATCTGGTGGAGTGTGCCAATCGCCTGGCGGGGGAGATGTCGTACGGTCAGCAGCGGCGCCTGGAGATTGCCCGGGCAATGTGTACCGGACCGGAGATGATCTGTCTCGACGAACCTGCCGCCGGGCTAAACCCGGTTGAAACGCATAAGCTGAGCAGCATTATTCGTTTTCTGCGGGATCATCATGACATCACGGTATTACTGATTGAGCATGACATGGGGATGGTGATGGAGATTTCGGACGATATTATCGTGCTCGACCACGGTGACGTGATTGCCAGGGGGAAACCCGCGCAGATCCAGCATGATGAAAAGGTCATTGCCGCCTATCTGGGCACGGATGAAAGCGAGGTCACCCTATGAGCGAACCGCTGCTGGCCTTCCGCGAGGTGGATGTGTTTTACGGCGTGATTCAGGCGCTGAAACAGGTCTCCCTTGAGGTGAATACAGGAGAAACCGTGGCGCTGATTGGCGCAAACGGCGCGGGTAAATCGACATTACTGATGTCCATCTTTGGCCAGCCGCGTATCCGCAACGGACAGATCCTTTATCGCGGCGAAGACATCAGCCATAAATCCACCCACTACGTCGCCTCCGGCGGCATTGCGCAGGCCCCTGAAGGCAGACGTATCTTCCCGGATATGACCGTCGAAGAGAACCTGCTGATGGGGACCATCCCGATTGGCAACCAGTTTGCGGCCGAAGATATGCAAACGATGTTCGATCTGTTCCCTCGCCTGAAAGAACGGCGTAAACAGCGCGCGATGACCCTGTCCGGCGGAGAACAGCAAATGCTGGCTATCGCCCGGGCGCTGATGAGCCGTCCGACGCTGCTGTTGCTGGATGAGCCCAGCCTGGGCTTAGCCCCGATTGTGGTGAAACAGATTTTCCAGACGCTGCGCGAGCTGGCCCGCAACGGGATGACGATCTTCCTGGTGGAGCAGAATGCGCACCACGCGCTGAAGCTTTCCGATCGAGGGTATGTGATGGTTAACGGGGAGATCCGCCTGAGCGGCAGTGGCGAGGAGCTGCTGGGCAATCAGGAGGTGAGGAAGGCATATTTGGGTGGGGTGTGACGTCGGCTTAAGCGGGTCCCAAAGGGCAAAAATAAAATTTGCTTATTAGCCCATCCCATGCCTTAATGATCGCGTTGGTTCGATACAATATTTTATATGCGGTATTTTTCCAGTCAGTCCTCTTAACCAGGCGCTATCTCTGATATCCCCTCCTTTTGAGTTCATACGTATACGTTTATACGTTCCCTATCATAACGTTGTTATTCTGAACGTCTTCAAATGGAGTATTTTATGTCATCCAGGATCTTAGGTCTGGTCAAGTGGTATAACGAAGATAAGCGCTTTGGATTTATCTCCCCTCTCGATGGAAGTAAAGATGTATTTGTTCACTTTTCTGCCTTACAGGAAGAAAGTGTCAATACGCTTTTCGAAGGCCAAAAGGTCGAATTCGCTATTATTGCCGGTAATAAAGGCCCAGCGGCAGCCAACGTAATGCTCTGCGATAAGTAATATTATCATTGCGCTACGACGACGATGAGACCTTTAGCAAACAAACGGCCCTTTGTGGAAAAATATAAATAGAACCCCATTGGAAATTTGCGGCTTGAAAAACAACGACAAAATACAAGGTGATATATGAAAAAAGTGATCGTTTTTTTTAATGGAAAACCTTGCAAAGCTATCTCGGTACTTAAAGGGGTTACATCAATACGTGAAGCGTATCCCAACGGAGAAGAAGTCAACTTACAGATCATGTCGGCTGGTTTCCCGTCCTTAACAGGTGACCATGAGGTTATCTATGTTGCATCTGATCGGGAACTGGCCTCACAGGAAATCTTTGATGCAGCCTCTAAATATTTGTAACTATGGGATTTTACGGTTCTAATTTCAGAAAACTGTTACGCTTTACCATCATTATAATAACTATGCATCATTCTTATCGCCTGCTTTATGTAGGCTTTTTTTTATGAAGCCTACCGATACACCAGTGTTGCCTCGACTCCTGCCGTTTTTCATCATTTCACCAGCAGTAACATAATCACATTTACGTAACGGCATAAGTAAAAAGACATAGTCCAGAAAGCACTTCATGATTGAAGAGTAAAAATGGTGCGGTAGGCAGGCGGGGAAAAAATGACAATTACTAATAAGTAACATAGATTTCAAACACAAAAAAACCACCTTTCGGTGGTTTCACGACACTGCTTATTGCTTTGATTATTCTTTGTTTCCCATGGTAGCCGGAGTGGGACTTGAACCCACACAGCGCGAACGCCGAGGGATTTTAAATTCTACGTAGGATCAATGAGTTACATAGCAGTGCATTGCGAAACTTTGCTGACGTTGAATGGTCGTCTTTGCAACCACTGGCAGAAAATGGATAGCCGTAGATTGCGTTGAGCACAGAAACAGCACAGGGTAATCGTCTACCTGGTCCTGTAAAGGAGGTTGTTGCCACACAAGCTAAAGCGCTTGACCTGCCCCCAGTATTCGGTACAACTGTCAGTTAGTAATGGACTGACCCCACCCCGGTAGACGATCCTGCCCTATAGTTGGACTGACCCCACCCCGGTAGACGATCCTGCCCTATAGTTTGAGTATAGGGGGGGCATATGGGCACACCACGGTCAATCAACCAATGACTGAGCAAATCAGGCTCAACATTACGGTTGTTAGGACGCGTGTGCCAATCGCCTAGATAACGATAGCCCAATTCCTCAATAAAAAACCTGACTACGCGCTGTTGAGTTGCGCGTTCACGTTGTCCGACAGTTGTCACTGTTCTTATTACCTTTAACTAATTATGCCAATTCAGACTCAAACGCTGCATCATTCGCTTCAGCCTCTGCGCCATCAATTAATGCCAAGACTCGGTCAAGAAAGCGTTGCGCTTCGTATACATCTGTTGCTTGCCGCAGATAATGAGGTATTCGTTCAACAAACTCGGAACGTGATAAAGGCTGATGTTCCAGCAAAGCCTCAAGCATTGCGGGCCGCAACAAACGACGATCAGCATCAACATTAGGAAGCTCAACCTCAATGACATGTGTGGCAAAATACTTAAGTTGCTCCTTAAGCCCCAAATTGGGCATAAGAGAATCAATTGAGTCAGACGCCACTTCAGCGCTTGACTCAATCGTTTCGACATATTCATAGGAAGGTACAACAACGTCTGGAGCCAATGTTTTAAGCTCATGGAGTTTACGGATAATCGGGGATAGAACCTCATCAGGATTACTGAACCAATCAGTGGACCAAATGCGGCTAATTCTCCAACCCAAACGCTCCAGAACCTCTTGACGCAAACGGTCACGATCACGAGCAGATTTAGCTGAGTGATAAGCCGCACCATCACACTCTATGCCCATTAAGTAACGGCCAGGACAACCTGGATCTTTCACAGCTAGATCAATAAAGAATCCTGCAACCCCTACCTGAGGTTCACACTCAAACCCAGCGTGATTGAGTGCTTCCATTACAGCAACCTCAAAGTCACTATCTGGAGCCCTGCCGGTATGCGTTGTGAGGGAATCTAGTTTGCCACTTTCGGCAAACTGTAAAAAACCTTTCAACGAAATAACACCAAGTTTACTGGTTTCACTCGTCAATACATCTTCAGAACGCATTGAACTAAACACATGCATCCGTTTTTTTGATCGAGTGAAAAGCACATTCAAGCGACGCCAGCCAACATCGGAATTGATAGGTCCAAAGCGTTGATAAACCTTTCCACCATGCTCAGAAGGTCCATAGGTAAAGGAAATAAAGATTACATCACGCTCATCCCCTTGAACGTTCTCAAGGTTTTTCACAAAAAGTGGCTCTTCCATGGCATATAAGCCATCGATTGCATCGTTAAATTCAGGGCGATTTCGGCGCAATTCATCGATAGCGCGCTCAATTTGATCGCGTTGCTTGGAACTCATGGCCACTACCCCGAGTGACTCACCCGGCCGGTGTTGCGCATGATGAAGTACGGCCTCAGCAACTGCTTGGGCTTCTTCAATATTGTGTTGATTGGAGAACCGACCTTTTGACACATAGGTAAATTTAATCCCATACTCTGGAGACTCAGCATTTGGGGAAGGGAATATCACCAAATCACTGTTATAAAAATGGCGGTTAGAGTATGCAATCAACTTTTCATGTCGTGAACGATAGTGCCAACGCAAACGTCTCATAGGAAACAGTGGCAAAGCAGCATCCAAAATGCTGTCAGTATCACTTAAAGCCGCGGCATCATCGTCATCTTCTCCGTCGGCACTTCGATCAAAGAAACTGGTTGGTGGTAGCTGTTTCGGGTCACCAACGACCACTAGTTGCTTGCCCCTCGCGATGACACCCAATGCATCCTCTGGCTTCACCTGAGACGCTTCGTCCATCACCACCAGATCAAATTCCATTCGTCCAGGTTCTAGGTAATGAGCTGCTGACATTGGCCCCATCATGAAACAAGGTTTAATTGCAACCAGCGCATTACATGCACGGTTAACCAATTGCCTAATTGGAATATGTCTGGTTTTTTTACCCAACTCATTTTTGATCAAAGCTAGTTCTGTATATTCACTTTTCTTACCGCCAGAATTCCCTTCTGGTATATTTCGGCAAGCAATTTTTGCTGCAATCCGCTGACGTTGTAATTCAATCAGTTTTTTGTCGTAATCTTTAAATGACTTCTGCAAAGCATTGCGCTGTGAGCCGGAAACTCTCATCAATTCAGGGTGGATGTGAATAACCTCCCGCGCCAGCTGGTCATGAATTGCTAATGCTAAACCCAATTCAACTTTTTCAATCGGGAGCGAGCCCGCAAGTACAGCACTCCAGATTCGCTGCAATCCATTTTCATGCATCTGCTCGTAACAACGAATAAAGTTAACCCACCCGTTCAACCAACGGGGTTGCTGTATTGCTCTTTCGTTGCGCTCGATTAATGTATTAAGAGAACCATCAGTCGACTTGAGCCACTGACTCCGCTCTAACTTTGTTTCTAGCGCATATAACTCAGCATTTTTAATCTGTTCATTCCATTTCGAAACTATTTCCCCACCATCACGACATAGTAAATCGTAATCACTACCACTAGCCAAATGTCTGATCTGGGTAGCCAAGGATACGCAATTTATCTTATCAACCAGTTGCTCGGCAAAATTCAGCGTGTCGTTAATAGTGTCTAACGTCAGTTGATTATTTTTATACGCACCGCAAGCCAATGGGGTTAATTGTAAAAACGCCCCTAACTGTAACGAGTCATTTTCAAGGGATATCTGAAGATCGTTTATGTTTTGCAAAATCTCGGAGGAATGAGTCATCTGCTCTAATGATATATCTGGATTGATAAACCATCCCTGCAAGGCAATGAGAGTATTCCGCACCTGTCGGTAAGATTGCATCAATACACCTTGCTCACCTAACCAAGATGCATGTTCTTCCAACAAGCTAGAAATACGCGGTAATAACTTAGCCTCGTGCTCGACCCGTTTAACCAAAGTCATTAATCTTGAGCTAATCTGCGATTTCTCGATTAAATGCACACCTTTGATAATCTCACCATCTAGGTTAAATAATCCAGAGCCTATCGCAACTCGCTTTCCAAAACCTATCCCGTAACAAGCTCGGACCTTCTTGTACCAATCACGCAATAACATGAGTTGTTCACAGTCGGTGTCCAACCCTCGGAATGCATTACCAAGTTGATTACCAAAGTCACTTTGTTCAAACCGTTGTAACAGCTCCGAATACTTGAGCAAATCAGCTGAGCAGCGTTTTAACTCAGCAAACTTAGTGTCAGGCTTACGAGATTGCGCCATGAGCAGTGCCTTGGCACTACGCCAATCACTCTTAAACCATGCAAATAATCCCCCTTGCTGGATAACAGCAACGGCATGCGCGAGCATCTCTTGGGAAGGCAACTGGTCCAATTGATACAAAGTAGATAGACCATCTCTTAAAGGACGCAATGTTTCGATTTGACACATTAAGTCGCGCAATACTGCATCGATATCATCATCATCAAAAAGAGGATCTCGAACTCTAATAAGCTCAGTCGGTAAAGCACCCAGAATCGACAACAACTCAGAGCAGAATAGCAATCCAGCTTGCGAATCATCGATATACGAAGCAATACCATCTGGCAAAGCATTTTTGAAATCGTTTAATTGCGCATAAATAGATGATAACTCATCATGAATTGATTGGATGGATTCAAGCCACCTGACCAAATCACGTAAAGTGAAATCCTCTGCTGCACCATATTTTTCCAGCTCTTCACGAGGAAAGTCACACGATTGTCCTTGTTCTAAAAGTCGTAGCTTTTGAGGCTCGATAACCTGGCTCAAGGCCACATAATGACCTTGTAGCAACTCGAACCTATCTAAATAGTGACGCACCCGTGCAATGGCATCGGGTGAATCTAGCTCACTAAGTGCTGGGAAATGCTCTGAACCACACAACACTGGAAGATTCGACTGATCTTCTACCAATTGCTCAATATATTGAAGCGTATTAAGGCTTTCGCCTTCTAACGCCCACTTATCTACATATTCTTGATAGCTATGTTGAAAGTCGATAATTGATGTCTGCCAAGTTTGTAGCAAATCGACTATACGAGCGCTGTCAAACAATTGAATTTGTGTGTTATTCACACCGCTCCAAGGGTGCTCATATATTTCTGCATTAGCCCCCACCTGCTCACGAACCTCTTTGTAGATGCGGCTAAACTCTACTATTTGGTCACGCAGCCGTAATTGGGTCACTTTATCCAACTGCTTCCCGGAAAGGTTTTCGATATGAAGTGCTGTTGCATCAATATCTAATTTGTGACGATAACGGGTTGCACCACTCAAAATCTGATGGATCGTTTTGCCTGTTTGCGCCCATTGGTTATTGATCAATGCGGCATATTCATTGAGCTGCTGCTTAAGATCTTCATAACGCAAAATCTGAGCATCAATCTCTTCCATAGTAGGCATGGTCGCCTGACTCACCAAGCGAGCATTAATATCATCCAGCACCTTGCGCTTATGAGTTTTATGACTGTGCAACTCTAAGCAAAATTGACCTAGCCCCGCACGATCCAAGCGACGTTTGACGACCTCCAGTGCAGCCATCTTCTCTGCCACAAACAGGACTTTCTTACCGTTGAGCAGAGCTGCTGCAATCAAGTTGGTGATCGTTTGTGATTTGCCACTACCAGGAGGGCCCTCAATGACTAAGTTTTGACCACGGATAGCATCGATCAACGCACTGTGCTGCGAGCTATCCGCATCATCGATTAGTGGAACCTTGTCATGAATATCAGGGTAACTATCGATGCAGTACTCATGCTGACCGAAGCCACCAGGTAAGCCGGAATTCTCTTGACCACAGCTCTGACTGGTGAAAAAGCGACGAATTACTTCATGAGACAATATATTGCGCTTGTCACAAGGCCAGCGGGCAGGATCGAGGTCAAGATACATCATCATCTTGCCAAAATTGAGCAAGCTAAGTGCACCATAACGTTTCACAGACCATTTAGGTTTGTGCTGCTCTACAACCTTCTTCACCGAAGCAAAATAAGACTCTGGAGTTTCCTCTTCATTGAACAAAGGAAGAGCGAGGCCAAAGTCAGCCTGAAGTTTTTCCTTCAAAGAGAGATTGGGCAAAATATCTTCACCCGTGTAATAAAGTTGAAACTTGTAAAGACCATCCTTCGGATCTAATTTTCCTCGTTCACATCTCACCGGAATTGTAAATAACGGTGCATAACGTGCCTTTTCAGAGGAATCGCTTTCATACCACTCAAGGAACCCTAACGCCAAATACAAGATGTTGGCGCCACTCTCCTCCAAAGCAGTTTGAGCCTTACCATAGATGGCGCGCAAACAAGCTTCCAGTTCATTTGGATAAAGCAGAGCCTGTATCCGATTATCGTCATGAGAGGGATTGGAAGAAGATATACTAATCTCATTCCCAGCCTTTACCTGTCGTTCAAAATCCTCAAGCCCTTCATAGCCTGCTAAGCAGCACGCCTCCTTCAACGCTGACAAAGCTATACCTTGATTAACGTATTCAGAACGAATCCCCGTTAATTTTCCATTCTGGCCTTGGGCATATTGCAAGATAAACTGATGGGCTTTTTCCAGCAACTCTCTATCTGAATCAGAAACAACCGTTTTATGGCTATCTGGTAAATCAAAATCTGTACGGATTCCTAAGACGTGCGCCCAATCCTTAGCGCTAGGATGAGCTCTTAACTGTATATCTTTACCATCTGGCCCAACTTTGAGATAGCCATGCTCTAACAGCTGCGCTCTAGTTGGATCGGGCACAGGAGCAAATTCCATCGGGATTTCCGAGCAAAGGGTTTCATAAAGCTGTTCTGGTAATTCATCAACAATACGTAGTGAAGACCCTTTTTGAGTGATAGGGAAATTCAAAAGTCGATTTCGAGACGTAAGGTCCAATAACTTCTTACGCATAGCCTCGAGGGAAGTCAGAATAAAATCTGAGCCTCCTTGATTGAGTTCCTCTGCTGTAGAGGTATTTACAGTCGACATAATGTTCTCCATTTCTTAGGGTCCACAAGTAAAACGTTTTATGCTGATGCATCACAAAAAGACCGCAGTAAACTGCTGCAAAGAAGAGGAGATTTTTAGTCTCCCCTTCTTTATCAATCAGATCATACAATCAACTTAACGCCCATTAGTTGATAGCAGCCAAATTTCATAAACAGATTCAATCCGTTATTGCTGAATTTGATTGGATAGTAAGACCTGCAACATATCTTGTTGATGCACAGCTATCTCATCTTCCAGCCAACGACCTTTATCTTTCATCAGCCGAATCATAGCAAGCAATTTAAGACTATCAGTCTGGTTATTGGCAAGGCTTGCTTCAAAGTGCTCCTGCTTCTGTTGCGGCTGGAAGTTACTCAAGCGCGAGTTCTTGCTGTGGCTGATAAGGCAAAGGTTGCCAAACGAATGGAGTGCACTCTGCTCAACCGGTTTATAGCCATCCATCGGATGCTGGGGTGAGAAGTGCTCCACCGAGCTGCGGAAAGTGAACTCAAAGGGGCCAGCAACTTTGTCACTATTCCGATCTCGTACCCACAGCAGATAGTCGAGGAAGTTGAAGACAAAGTTGTTCTCGATATGACCGAAGCGAAGTTTGGATGTAATCACCTTGTGCCAACTCTCATCCACATTGATGGCGGGCAACAGGGCGTTATCAAGGTAGAGCATCTGGTAATAGGAAGCCCCTTCACCAGGCGCCAAAAAGCGCTGGAAGACAAAGCGGCGAGCCTGACTCTCCAGATAGGACAGATAAGCCCCGGCATCCACCGGTTGATCAGGGTGACAATTGTCGAACAGATATCTCAGTGCACCATTCAGCCAATGTTTGTAAACCAGGGTCGGGGTCGACACATGAAACGCCGACAGCAACATCAGGACCCGCCGGTTAACACCAGAGAAACCATTCTCATTTTCATCCTTGTCAAAGGTATTGATGTAACTGACGCTCTTTTCCGAATACCAGTGCAGCCGCTTCAGACTCCAACTATCCTTGCCATCGGCAAACTCGCGCTTGATGATGAACTGATCAAACAGATACTTGCTCTTTAACAGGCCATAGATAAAACGCTGAACTGCCGCTACTGGATCCGGTTGCCTTATCACTCGCAGCTCAAACTGATCGACCAGTTGTTTATCATCAAGCGGCACCCCCTCCGTATCACCCGGGTCGCGGCTCACGAGTCGCAGCACATGGAGCAAGAAGTTGGAGAAGTTGATGACGCTGTTAAAGCGCTCGGAGCCTGCGCTCTCCTCCTCCACCGTCTGCTCACCATCAAGCTTGTCATCCTGCAAAATGGCCAACAAGGTGCGCCCTTGGCTACCGGCAGCTGCACGGCTTTTATCGGCAGCGTCGGCCGTGTTTGGGGATCCTAGCAGATCAAGCAGATGGGCAAAATCACGGGGCACAAACTGACCCCAGTCGCTCTCACCAAACAGACGGTGGCGCTCTTGCGGGGTAAAGCCGTACTGGATATAGCGCTCCATATTGGCGCAGGCATCCCATACCCGGGTCAGGATATGAATACTTTGGCGACGATGCTCTTCCTCGGGTATCTGGTTCAGCGTCTCCATCAACCGCGCCTTGATCACTTCATGCTTTTCCAACTGCTCGCCGCGATTGTTCATCGCCTCGAAGAAGTGATTGAGATCGGTATCCTTGGGTACTTCGATACGAGAGATCTGCACATGCTTGAAGAGGTAGTCGCAAAAGGCCGTCAGTTTAGCCCCTACCAAACCAAGATCCGCCATTGCCTTGCCAATCAGCTCAAAACCGTTCACCAAACCTTCATTGAAGGTACTCCCCCGCAAATCGTAGGGGGCAACACCCTGCCATAAGCGCTCGAAGGTATAGCTCGATATCGGGCGACTCTCAAAAGCGAGGTTGATGGTCTGATACCAGCTCATATCCACCGAATCTATCGCGTGATGTTTGAGCCAATTGGCCAGCAGAGAGAGGGTAGTAAAGCGCTGCTGGCCATCGATTACCTCGAAACTGCCATCGTCCCGGGCAAACACCACCAGGGTGCCGATATAGTAGGTTTGCGGCCCCTTACCACTGACCAATTTTTGCTGATAATCCAGCACATCCTGCAGCAGCTGGGTGATCTCTCCCTCACCCCAGGCATAGTTGCGCTGGTACATGGGCACCAGATAGCGGGCGCGATCTTCAAGCAGTGCACGAATGGAAAAGGGGCGAACGCCTGCATCATTCATAATATTTCATCTCCCGAAACAGCCCGACCAGCTCATCTTCGGCACCATTGCGATTGTTCTTGTTCTCTCGACTGCTCATGCTAGGCAAAGGGAAGCCGTGCAGATCTCCCGGCAGACGAGCATCACGAATGGCACGGATCAGATTGTGCTCCAGCACATAGTTATCCATGGTTGCCAACTGCACTACCTGCTGGCGGATGCGGCAGCGATAGGCCCAGATAAAGCACTTCTCGATGGCCAGTGACAGCCCTTGGCTGCCGAACTTGTCGATATAGAAGATCAGGGCGCAGTCGAACATGGCCCGCACATAACGATCCCCGGTGCGGTGGCGACGCTCGTAGCTGCCCAGGGTCGATAGCACCTTGCTGGCCATCGGTGTCAGCGTTTCGCCGAGCAGGGTGGCAGATTGCGCCTTGCCGGAATCAGACTCCTCGGCCACGATGGCGGCCACCCGCGTCTGGTAGTACTCGGCCATCTCGAAAAAGCGCCGACCATTGATGATCATCTGGTCGAGATGAAAGGGAAACGTCATGTACTGGCCGTCAATCTTGCGCTGGTACTGGCTGTTGTACTCATCGACAAAGTGGTGGGCGATGCGCAGCGACTCCACGTAAGGATAATGCCCTACCCGATCTAGGTTGACCCCCTTGAAGAGATCCACCTCCCCCTTGCCAAAGTAGCGGGCCGACTTGCCCTCAGCCCACTGGCGTACCCGATAGAGATAGAGGGCGAACAGATTGGCCAGCTCGTCGCTTGGCAGGCGCTCCCAATGGGCGACCGCCTCGGCCTTGAGATTGGCCTCATGACCGGCAAACTCGCGCAGGTGAAATGCCTTGAGCAGATCGTGAGGAGCCAGATCGCGCCCCCGGGCATTTTGCGAATCGAAGAACTGGAACGCCTCCGAGATATCCTGCAGTACAAAGCAGACCACCTGACAGCGGTTGAGCAGAAAGTCAATTTGCTGCTCGTCAAACTCAGGGCGGGCCACCAGCCGACGCAACTCCAGATAGTTGCGTCTGAGGTTGAACTCCGAATCCCGGCTGGGGAAGCGCTGGCGCTGCATAAACGCATCGATAGGTCCACGCAAGACCTGCAATTGCTCACGCAGATCCTGACGTTGAAACCGGATACTCTTCTCTTTGCCACTGCGATTTTCGTTATCCAGCACCTCGATCAGCGCCTTGACGGTCAACATCAGGGTCAGGGTGCGTTGCTGACCATCGACGATATCAAGCATCTCGCCCTGCTCACTATCGGTGTGCTGATGAAACACCACCGAGCCCAGCCGGTAGGCGCTCTTGTCCTGATGGGTTGCCAAATCGGTAAAGAGATTCGAGATATTCTTGGAGCCCCAGCGGTAAGGTCGCTGATAGCTTGGGATGGCCAGTTGGGGAATGGCCAGCAACTGGCGTACCGACTGCACTTGATTATTAATGCTCTCCATCATGCCTCCTGCGGTATGAAGTGGTCAACAAAAACTGGCCACCGCGTTAGAGTTTTTCCAGTATCGGTTTTCTGATTCGTTTGGCGGTAACCCACCATTATATTCGTGCGGTCTTAGTGCGCTGTAATATCCAACGATATAGTCCG
>NZ_JBMKIF010000020.1:0-108509 GCF_049238025.1 Enterobacter cloacae complex sp. IR5458 | reverse complement strand
GCCATATTCAAGATGAGAGCTCGTACGAAAGTACGGGCTTTTTTCTTTTATATTCTCCAGCGGGGGATGAGAATCCCCGACCGGGGTTCGACAAAACCCGTAGGCCCGTGCAAGCGTAGCGCCGCCGGGCGAAACGTTGTCAGCAGTCTGGGCCCGTATTGCGATACGGGCTGTCACGATTAATTGTTCAGTTTCCCTGCGCTTTGCTCTCTCACGACAGAAGTCGTCTGCCCCGGATTCGCAGCCGGTTCATCCTTTCGCTCTCCCAGCCAGTAATCGGCATTTTTAATTCCCAGTCGAACCGGATCAAACTGTGGATCCAGTCCCTGTGCATTCTGGGTTTCATAATCCTTAAGGCTGACAAAGGCTTTTTTATGTAAAAGTACAATGGCAATAATGTTAAGCCATGCCATCATCCCAACCCCAATATCCCCCAGTCCCCATGCCAGATCCGCGGTGCGGACGGTCCCGTACACGGTGGAAGCCATCAGACATAATTTGAGCAGGAATGTCAGCCAGGGACGGTGAATTTTACGGTTGATGTAGGCGATATTGGTTTCGGCGATATAGTAGTACGCAATAATGGTGGTAAAGGCGAAGAAGAACAGCGCAATGGCAACAAAGTAATTACCAAAGCCCGGCATCATACTTTCCATCGCCGTCTGAACATAGCCAGGACCTGCGGCCACGCCTGCAATCCCCGTATAGAGTGCAGCGCCATCGACGCCCTGAACATTATACAGCCCGGTGATCAGCAGCATAAACCCGGTCGCGGAGCAGACAAACAGCGTATCGATATAAACTGAGAAGGCCTGCACCAGCCCCTGTTTCACCGGATGGCTCACCGCTGCCGCAGATGAAGCATGCGGTCCGGTCCCCTGTGCCGCTTCGTTGGAATAGACGCCGCGCTTAACGCCCCACATAATCGCCTGACCCAGAATCGCGCCAAAGCCCGCTTCAAAGCCAAAAGCACTTTTCCAGATCAGCAGAATAACACCAGGAAGCTCGGTAATATTAATCGCGATAATAACGCAAGCCACAATAATATAGCCGAGTGCCATAAACGGAACGACCATACTGCTAAAACTGGCGATCCTTTTCACACCACCGAAAATAATAAAGCTTAACAGTACGGCAAGTAATGCCGCCGTGACATTGGGATCAAGCCCAAAAGCTATCTCCAGGCTGGCGCCAATCGAGTTTGCTTGAACCCCTGGCATTAATAAACCGCAGGAGAAAATGGTGACGACTGCAAATAACCATGCATACCATTTGACCCCTAATCCTTTTTCGATATAAAAGGCAGGACCGCCACGATATTCACCGTTGATTTTTTCTTTATAAACCTGGCCCAACGTAGATTCCACAAACGCTGAGCTGGCACCCAAAAATGCCACCATCCACATCCAGAAAAGTGCGCCCGGTCCACCGAAGGTGATTGCGGTGGCGACACCAGCAATGTTTCCGGTCCCTACTCGCCCTGCCAGCGTCATCGTCAGTGCCTGGAAAGACGATACCCCTGCATCGGTAGGACGCCCCTGGAACATCAAGGTAATCATATGTTTTATATGACGTAACTGCAAAAAACGACTACGTAATGAGAAATAGAGACCGACACCCAGACATAAGAATATTAACGCCGGGCTCCAGATAACACCGTTAATTGCACCAACCAGTTCGTTCATGTATGACCCTCAACGTGATGTTCCAGGGAAACGGTTCCCCATGGGATTTTCTTGTTAGAATGTTATTTGAATCAGTACGAAACATAGATAATTACCCTCAATACACCAACTTAATTTTTACAACTTAGTAACATTATGTGACAACATTCACGTTTAAATTTGAACGAACAATTAGCGCGATCATGATATTCATGGGTATTTTGTGGATATTATAAATACGCATCACATTTCGCCAGGCGTGATAAAAACCCACCGCTGAAATGAATACCGAAATGATGAATTCCGCACGACAGGCGATCTATTAAAAGATAACCAGGCGCGAGTAGAGCACAGGAATAAAAGAAGCTTCCCGGCAGGATGCCGGGAAGGGATTACTGAAGAAGGGTAAAACGGTAATGTTTTACCTTCAGTCGGAATAGACTTGCAACGTCCGCTGACACAGTGCCGAACGCACGCAATCCTCTTTCGTGAAGCGTACCACCCCAATCATCTCATCTTCCTCAAAACGTGACATCGCGTCGCTCAGTCCGGATTTCACGCCGGATGGCAGGTCACACTGGGTAATGTCGCCGTTAACGATGACCGTCACGTTCTCCCCGAGGCGCGTTAAGAACATCTTCATTTGCGCAGCGGTCACGTTCTGAGCCTCGTCAAGAATGACGACCGCATTTTCAAATGTACGTCCGCGCATATAGGCGAACGGCGCGATTTCCACCTTGCCAATCTCTGGTCGCAGGCAGTACTGCATAAAGGATGCACCCAAACGCTTCACCAGCACGTCATAGACGGGTCTGAAGTACGGGGCAAACTTCTCCGAAATATCGCCGGGCAGGAAGCCGAGATCTTCATCCGCTTGCAGTACCGGACGGGTAACAATAATACGCTCCACGTCCTTATGGATCAGCGCTTCCGCCGCTTTGGCTGCACTGATCCAGGTTTTCCCGCATCCGGCTTCACCGGTTGCAAAGATGAGCTGTTTACTCTCGATAGCATTCAGGTAGTGCGCCTGAGCCTCATTGCGCGCCACAATTGGAGAATGATCACGGCTGTCTCGGGCCATGCCAATTGCTTCTACGCCACTCATCTGCACAAGCGAGGTGACCGATTCTTCTTCACGCTGTTTATGGCTACGTGAGTCCCGTCTCAGCACACGTTTTGCCTCGCGACGAGCTTTGATCACTGCTTTTTGTCTTCCCATGGATAGCACCTTGAGTTGTTGGTATTCATCACACGTGCCAGCGTCGGCACGATTATGCGCACGAACATCAGAGGGTTGGCTTCCTTGTAAGCCATTGCTTGCTTTATCAGATGACGATACAGAACGGCTACGCGCACCAGTCTGCACGTCGGTCGAATCAGATTCTTGAGGAGAGGGGGAGAATTTAGTGGTGAGGAAATCGCTGCCGGAGTCTGAGCCTCCGCGCCGGGTGCTGCGGTTGTTATGTTTACCTTGTCCAGTACAGGACGCAACCATTCGCGATCTCCATAGTGATTCAGCATCACTGCCGGGAACTACCGCTGTCTTATCTTAAGTACATCAGGAGTTATCATAAATGCAACATTTATTTTACCTGATTGCAACTTTTCAGACTGCTCCTGCAGCGGATTCAGTCTTATATAGAAATATTACAGAAATATAACAATATGTTTGTCATAGGAAAAAATAATGTCCCCGCGAACTCTCGCAGGGACAATTATCAGGCTTCAATCAGATCTTGCGCGAGATACGCGTTCCGGTCGCGCACGCCAGGCAGGGCAAAGAAGTAGCCGCCGCCGATGGGTTTTACATACTCTTCCAGCGCTTCGCCGTTTAAGCGCTTCTGCACGGTCAGGAAGCCCTTTTCAAGGTCATGCTGATAGCAGACGAACAGCAGCCCCATATCGAGCTGGCCTGCGTTGGTCACGCCGAGGGAGTAGCTGTAGCCACGACGCATCATCAGGCTGGACTGCGTCTCTTTTGTGCGCGGATTGGCGAGGCGAATATGGCTGTCCAGCGCAATCACATCGCCATTGGGATCGCGGGCATAGTCGGGCACATCATGCTCATGCGTCATACCGAGCGGCGCCCCGCTCTGCTTGTCGCGGCCGAAAATGGTCTGCTGCTCTTTCAGCGGCGTGCGGTCCCAGAACTCCACATGGAACTGGATAATGCGCACCGCCTGGTAGCTGCCGCCGACGGCCCACGCCGGTTCGCCCTGATCCGCCGTCACCCACACCACCTCTTTCATGAGCGCAGCATTGCTGCTGTCCGGGTTGGCCGTGCCGTCCTTAAAGCCCAGCAGGTTAACCGGCGTCTCTTTCCCTTTACTGCGCGCAGCGTGGTCAGAGATAAACCCTTCCCGCTTCCAGCGCACGCTGAGCAGATCCGGGGTGTGCTTGATGATATCGCGCAGGGCGTGGATCACCGTGTCCTGGGTATTGGCGCAAATCTGCAGGAGCAGGTCGCCATGACACAACCCCGCGTCGAGGGAATCGTTTGGAAAACGCGTCATTTTTTGCAGCGCTTTCGGCTTCTGCTTTGTCAGGCCGTAGCGGCCATCAAACAGCGACTCTCCGACCGACACGGTAATGGTCAGGTTATCGGGCGCGATAAACGCCCCGAGAATACCGGAGTCCATTGGCGGCAGGCGCGGATTAGGCGTGTCCGGCGCCGGTCCACCTGCGGTCAGAAACGCAATGCGTGCCGTCAGCAGGCGGAACAGACGTTCCAGATCGGCTTTATCGCTGGCCAGCGAATCAAAGGCCACCAGCATCATGGAGGCCTGCTGCGGCGTCAGAATGCCCGACTGATGATCGCCGTAAAAAGGCTGCGTCTCCATGCGGGCATTGGGGGACAGCGTGCCGGGTGCGCTTTGCGGTTTCGCCGCATGCGCCACCGGGCAGCCGCCTGCAAGGGCAAGCGCGCCACCCAGCGCCCCTACCCCTTTTAACAACCGACGACGGGAAGGTTCTACCTCGTCGAACTTACCATTCTTGTTCATCGTGCTTAGTCCAGACCCAGTACGCCGCGCAGCAGAGAGAGATCTTCCGCCAGGGCGGTAATCGGGCCTTTCAGCGCATTACGGTCGGCGTCGGTCAGCTTATCGTACGTTTCAAATCCGTCTTTGGTGCGGTATTTCGCCAGAATGGTGTCGACTTTTTTGAAGTTGGCATCCACTTTTGCCAGCAGTTCGCTGTTCTCTTTCTGCAGCTGAGGACGCAGCAGATCGACAATTTTCTGCGCACCGTCGACGTTGGCCTGGAAGTCCCAGAGGTCGGTGTGGCTGTAGCGATCTTCTTCACCGCTGATTTTGCTTGCGGCCACTTCTTCAATCAGACCCGCCGCGCCGCCCACCACTTTTGAAGGCGGGAAGGCCAGCTCGCTGATGCGCTTTTGCAGTTCCAGCACGTCGCCGTTCAGCTGTTCGGCGTATTTTTCCATCCCTTTGGTAGTGTTGTCGCCAAACAGGGCTTTCTCCAGACGGTGGAAGCCGGTGAATTTCGGATCGGCGGCCTTCTGCTCGAAATCATCTTCGCGGGCGTCAATGCTGCCATCAAGGTCTGAGAACAGCTCGGCAATCGGCTCGATGCGCTCGTAGTGCTGACGAGCTGGTGCATAAAGGGATTTGGCTTTTTCGATATCACCGGCTTTCACCGCATCGGTAAAGGCTTTCGTGCCCGCCACCAGATCTGCCGTCTCTTTGGTAACGTATGCTTTATAAGCGGTAATCGCGTCACCCAGGCTCAGCACTGCAGCGCCTTTCGCCGCATCCGCCGTCGCTTCACCTTTAACGATCAGCTTACCCTTAGGATTGGTCAGCAGACCGCAGGTCATTTCATACTCGCCCGGCTGCAGGTTGGCAGTCATCTTCTGGCTAAAGCCAGGGGCGATATTTTCACGCTCTTCGACGACCAGTACCCCTTTCAGGATCTCCCACTCCAGCGCCTTCTGGCTGTGGTTCTGAATAATGAACTGGGTTTTACCGCTGTTCACCGTGAGGGTCATCGGCTCGCACTGCTTGTCATTGACGGTCACTTTGACCTGAGGAACATCGGCTCCCCAGGCGGAAAATGCGGAAGCGAACAGCGCGGCAATGCCTGCGCATAACGCACTACGACGGAACTGAATTGCCATGACTCTTCCCTTTAAAAGTATGTTGTAACTAAATCAACTATTACGGCGCGACGCGCGTCGCCTGTGTGCCGGTACGCGGCGGCATCGCAAACAACACCAGCGCCGGCACCAGATAAATAAAGTACATCGCCACTTCGCTCACGCTCGGTGTCTCCTGGTAACCGAAGATACCTTCGAGCAGAGTGCCGGTCAGAGAGTGTGTGGAGAGGACATTGCTGAGATCAAACGCCACGTCCTGGAAGTGGTTCCACAGGCCCGCTTCATGAAAGGCGCGGATCGCCCCAGCCGCCAGCCCCGCGGCGACCAGCAGAATAAACAGGCTGGTCCATTTGAAGAACGCCCCCAGGTTAAGGCGAATACCGCCCCAGTAGAGCAGGAAACCCAGCACAACGGCCGTTGCCAGCCCCAGCACTGCCCCCAGCGGCGGCCAGATGCCTACGTCCTGCTGGAAGGCGGCCAGCAGGAAGAAGACCGATTCCAGCCCTTCACGCGCCACCGCAAAAAAGACCATCATGATCAGCGCCCAGCCGTGATGGTTGCCTTTTTGCAGGGCGTTATCCACCGCCTGCTCCAGCTGGACTTTCACATTGCGGGAGACCTTACGCATCCAGAACACCATCCAGGTCAGGATCACCACCGCAATGACGGCGACAATCCCCTCAAACAGCTCTTGCTCTTTCTGCGGGAACTCGCCGGTGGTTTCGTTGATCAGGATACCCAGGCCCAGACAGAGCGCCGCGGCGAGGAACACGCCAATCCACATGACGCCAATCCAGCGTCCGCGCTGGGTTCGCTTCAGATAACTGGCGATAAGGCTGACAATCAGAGCCGCTTCGAGCCCTTCACGTAACATAATGAGAAATGGAACAAACATGCCGACACCTTAAATGTTTATCGCGGTCAACTGATGCAAAGAAAGGTAAATTCTTGTGATAGTGATTATCATTACGTCGAGAAGAAAAACAAGCGAAATGTGGGATGTTTTGATGACGAGTTGTAAACGCGAAGCCTGATAATAGTTGTCAACGTAATCATTACGTTTATAAGTTATAACGAAAATGCCCGTTTACGGTTAATCAGCGCTGTGGCTAAATATCTGCCTCGAAAACCAAGTGAAAATAAACCATGTTTAAGATTATCCATTTCCTGCTGGCGCTGGTGATTATTCTTGCGCTCGCCTGGCTGGTGAGTTTCGACCGCCGAAAAATTCGCATTCGTTATGTTTTACAGCTGATTGTTATTGAAATTGCCCTGGCGTTCTTTTTCCTGCACGCCGAAAGTGGGTTATTCCTGATTAAATACGTTTCCGGCTTCTTTGAATCCCTGCTCAAATTTGCTGGCGAAGGCACCAATTTTGTCTTTGGCGGAATGGGTGAAAAAGGGCTGGCGTTCATTTTCCTTGGCGTGCTTTGCCCGATTATTTTTATTTCCGCATTGATTGGTATTCTCCAGCACTGGCGGATCCTGCCGATTTTTATTCGGGTTATCGGGACGCTGCTGTCAAAACTGAACGGTATGGGCAAGCTGGAATCGTTTAACGCGGTGAGCTCGCTGATCCTCGGCCAGTCGGAAAACTTCATTGCCTACAAAGGCGTGCTGGGGGATCTCTCCTCGCGCCGTCTGTTCACCATGGCTGCGACCGCCATGTCGACCGTTTCCCTGTCGATTGTCGGCGCATATATGACCATGCTTGACGCCAAATTTGTCGTTGCGGCGCTGATCCTGAACATGTTCAGCACCTTCATTATTCTCTCCGTCATTAATCCGGTGCGTCCGGAAGCGGAGCCGGATATCAAGCTGGAAAAACTGCATGAATCCCAGAGCTTCTTCGAAATGCTCGGGGAGTATATTCTGGCCGGTTTTAAGGTAGCGATGATTATTCTGGCGATGCTGATTGGCTTTATCGCGCTTATTAGCGCCGTTAACGCCCTCTTCTCCAGCGTATTCGGCATGAGCTTCCAGCAGATTTTGGGTTATGTGTTTTATCCGCTGGCGTGGCTCATCGGTATTCCGCTGAGTGATGCGCTCAACGCCGGCAGTATTATGGCAACCAAGCTGGTGGCAAATGAATTTGTGGCGATGATTGAGCTGCAAAAAATTGCCCATCAGATGTCACCGCGCGGGTTGGGCATTTTATCCGTCTTCCTGGTGTCGTTCGCTAACTTCGCGTCTATTGGTATCGTCGCAGGCGCCATCAAGGGCCTGAACGAGCGGCAGGGGAACGTGGTTTCGCGGTTTGGTCTGCGCCTGGTGTACGGCGCGACGCTGGTGAGCCTGCTGTCGGCGAGCTTTGCGGGATTAGTGTTGTAAGTTTTGTGCGGTTTGTGCCCGGTGGCGGCTACGCCTTACCGGGCCTACAAAACTATCCCGCCATTTTGCTTAAAACTGCACGCACACCGGCTGATCGACCCGCATCACCGACTCCTGCGCGAAGCGAGATTTATAAATCCCGCGCAACGCTTCGATATTCTTCTCGCTCTGCGCGTCTTTACCGTGGATCAGCATCAACGCTTTGCTCGGCTCGCGCGCCACTTTCCCGTCATTCCCCAGCCACTGGCCACGTGCATCAAACACCGTTAAGCCGTCCCGAAAGCGCGGCGTCACGTCCTGGTCAACAAACTGCTGCCACTCGTTGCCGGTGATCTGCGCTCCGGCCGGACGATTCAGTCCGAAATAAAGCGTGGTTTGCTGCATCTGGTTATCTGCTTTGCAGGTCTCCATTGCCGAGTGTTGCGCGGGTGCGTTGCAGCCTGCGAGCATCAATAATGCCGCCGCCATAAGCCCTGTTTTGATGGTCATTGTTCGCTATCCTCATTGTTATAAGTGCAGCGATATCAACGTAATTTACGCATTTTGGCAAGAAAAAAGCCGGGTCGCGCTAGCGCTTACCCGGCTTACAGGAGGGAATAGGTTTTTTTACTCAGCCTGAAGCTTCGTCGGTGGTGCAGTGTGGTAGTGCGCGTCCGCTTCCGCAAAGCGTTTCTGCATGGAGGCAGACGGTGCTTTACCCAGCAGGCTGAACACCACAATACCGATGCTGCCGAAGATGAAGCCCGGGATGATTTCGTACAGACCCAGCCACGCGAACTGCTTCCAGACGATAACGGTCACCGCTCCGATGATCATCCCCGCCAGCGCGCCGTTGCGGGTCATACGTGACCACAGAACGGAGAACAGAACCACCGGACCAAACGCCGCACCAAAGCCCGCCCACGCATAGCTCACAAGACCCAGAACGCGGTTATCAGGATTGGCCGCCAGCGCGATGGCAATCAGCGCCACTAATAGCACCATAAAGCGCCCGACCCATACCAGCTCTTTCTGGCTCGCACCTTTACGCAGGAAAGCTTTGTAGAGATCTTCGGTAATCGCACTGGAGCAGACCAGCAGCTGGCAGCTCAGAGTCGACATCACCGCCGCCAGAATTGCGGAGAGCAGAATACCGGCAATCCACGGGTTGAACAGAATGCCCGCCAGTTCGATGAACACACGCTCGGCATTCTGGTTTACTGCACCTGCCTGCGCCGGGTTATTGTTGAAGTAAGCGATGCCGAAGAAGCCAACCGCACAGGCACCCGCCAGACAGAGGATCATCCACGTCATACTGATACGACGGGCATGAACAATCGTGTGGTGAGAGTCAGCGGCCATAAAGCGCGCCAGAATGTGCGGCTGACCAAAGTAGCCCAGACCCCAGCCCATCAGAGAGACGATGGCCACGAAGTTCAGCCCTTTCAGCATGTCGACGTTTTCAATGCTCTTCTGCTTGATCACTTCCAGCGATTCACCGAAGCCGCCAACGGTGAAAATCACAATCACCGGGGTCAGGATCAGGGCGAAGATCATCAGGCTCGCCTGCACGGTGTCGGTCCAGCTTACCGCCAGGAATCCGCCCACGAAGGTATAGAGAATGGTCGCCGCGGCACCTGCCCACAGCGCGGTTTCATAGCTCATGCCGAAGGTGCTCTCAAACAGACGCGCGCCCGCCACGATGCCGGAAGCACAGTAGATGGTGAAGAACAGCAGAATCACCACCGCGGAGATAATGCGCAGAATGCGGCTGTTATCTTCAAAACGTCCGGTGAAGTAATCCGGCAGCGTCAGGGCATTGTTGTTCGCTTCGGTATGCACGCGCAGACGGCCTGCTACCAGCTTCCAGTTGATCCACGCCCCAAGGGTCAGGCCGATGGCAATCCAGCTTTCAGAGATACCGGAGATGAAAATCGCGCCCGGTAACCCCATCAGCAGCCAGCCGCTCATATCGGATGCGCCCGCAGACAGCGCGGTCACCATCGGGCCTAAACTGCGGCCGCCGAGAATGTAGTCGTCAAAGTTCTTTGTTGAACGCCATGCCAAAAACCCTATCAGGATCATGCCAAAAATATAAACGAGAAATGTCACCAGCATCGGTGTGCTAATAGCCATTCAAATTCTCCAAAATGTCGAGCGACAACCGTCCGGGTTGCCTTGTTATGTCATCACCGGAACGTAGTGATGTGTGTATGTGTTTCCATTGGGCGCGCTATCCTGCCGTATGCGCATCCCGCTGACAAACGATTTAACACTGCATTTACATCAAATTCATCCCCGGTTTGATACGAGTTTCCTATAGGTTGCACTCGCTCACACTTATACGGGTTGCACCTTTTAAAAGTGTTAAGTACCGCATAAAAACAGGCTTCTCATGCAGAAGCCAGCGCTTTTTTCCAGCTAACCAATCATTAACAATCCATTCATTTTCTGGGTTGCAAACCAGGTCACATTTAACACGGTTGCACAAAGTTGCAACATGGTGGATATTTCATGCCATCTACAAAACGCGATTACAGAACAACAGGAGTTTTGGCATGGGGATGACCACCATGGGGGTTAAGCTGGATGACGCTACCCGCGAACGGATTAAAACCGCAGCGACCCGCATTGACCGCACACCGCACTGGTTAATCAAGCAGGCGATTTTTAACTATCTGGAAAGACTGGAGAGCGACGAAGGCCTGCCAGAACTGCCTGCCCTGCTGGCGGGTGCCGCCAATGAAAGCGAGGATGCACCCGCCGCTGGTGACGAAAGCCACCAGCCGTTCCTCGAATTCGCCGAGCAGATCCTGCCGCAGTCCGTCAGCCGTGCCGCCATTACCGGCGCTTACCGTCGTGCCGAAACCGACGCCGTGCCGATGCTGCTGGAGCAGGCCCGCCTGCCGGAAGCCATTGCCGCCCAGGCGCACAGCCTGGCGTATCAGCTGGCCGACAAGCTGCGCAACCAAAAAACCGCCACCGGCCGCGCCGGGATGGTGCAGGGTCTGCTGCAGGAGTTTTCCCTCTCTTCACAGGAAGGCGTGGCGCTGATGTGTCTGGCGGAAGCGCTGCTGCGTATTCCGGATAAAGCCACCCGCGACGCGTTGATCCGCGACAAGATCAGCAACGGCAACTGGCATTCGCACATTGGCCGCAGCCCGTCCCTGTTCGTTAACGCCGCCACCTGGGGCCTGCTGTTTACCGGCAAACTGGTCTCAACCCATAACGAAGCCAACCTGTCACGCTCTTTGAACCGCATCATCGGTAAGAGCGGCGAGCCGCTGATCCGCAAAGGCGTGGACATGGCGATGCGCCTGATGGGCGAGCAGTTCGTGACCGGCGAAACCATTGCCGAAGCGCTGGCGAACGCCCGCAAGCTGGAAGACAAAGGTTTCCGCTACTCGTATGACATGCTCGGTGAAGCGGCCCTGACTGCCGCCGACGCGCAGGCCTACATGGTCTCTTATCAGCAGGCGATCCACGCCATCGGTAAAGCCTCTAACGGCCGCGGTATTTATGAAGGTCCGGGTATCTCTATCAAACTGTCCGCCCTGCACCCGCGCTACAGCCGCGCGCAGTACGACCGCGTGATGGAGGAGCTTTACCCGCGCCTGAAGTCCCTGACCCTGCTGGCGCGCCAGTATGACATCGGCATCAATATCGACGCCGAAGAGGCCGACCGTCTGGAGATCTCCCTCGATCTGCTGGAAAAACTGTGCTTCGAGCCAGAGCTGGCGGGCTGGAACGGCATTGGCTTCGTTATCCAGGCGTACCAGAAACGCTGCCCGTTCGTCATTGATTATCTGATTGACCTGGCAAGCCGCAGCCGTCGCCGCCTGATGATCCGCCTGGTGAAAGGCGCCTACTGGGACAGCGAAATCAAACGCGCCCAGATGGAAGGTCTGGAAGGCTATCCGGTCTATACCCGTAAGGTCTACACCGACGTCTCTTACCTCGCCTGTGCGAAAAAACTGCTCGGCGTGCCGAACCTGATCTACCCGCAGTTTGCTACTCATAACGCCCACACCCTGGCGGCAATCTACAGCCTGGCGGGTCAAAACTATTATCCTGGCCAGTACGAGTTCCAGTGCCTGCACGGCATGGGTGAACCGCTGTACGAGCAGGTGACCGGTAAGGTAGCGGATGGCAAGCTGAACCGCCCATGCCGCATTTATGCGCCGGTAGGTACGCACGAAACGCTGCTGGCGTACCTGGTGCGTCGTCTGCTGGAAAACGGCGCGAATACCTCCTTCGTAAACCGCATCGCCGACACCACGCTGCCGCTCGACGAGCTGGTGGCCGATCCGGTGCAGGCCGTTGAGAAGATGGCGGCCCAGGAAGGTCAGATTGGTCTGCCGCATCCGAAGATTGCCCTGCCGCGCGAGCTGTATGGCGCAGGCCGCGTCAACTCTGCGGGTCTGGACCTGGCGAACGAACATCGTCTGGCGTCCCTCTCCTCTGCCCTGCTCAACAGCGCGCTGCAGAAATGGCAGGCGAAACCGATCCTTGAGCAGTCCGTCGAGGACGGTGAGATGCAGCCGGTTATCAACCCGGCAGAGCCAAAAGATATCGTCGGCTATGTACGCGAAGCCACCGAAGCGGAAGTGGATCAGGCGCTGGACAGTGCGGTCAACAACGCGCCAATCTGGTTTGCCACCCCGCCGCAGGAGCGTGCCGCCATTCTGGAGCGTGCTGCCGTGCTGATGGAAGATCAGATGCAGTCGCTTATCGGCATTCTGGTGCGTGAAGCGGGTAAAACCTTCAGCAACGCTATCGCCGAAGTGCGTGAGGCCGTGGACTTCCTGCACTACTACGCGGGTCAGGTGCGCGATGATTTCGATAACGAAACCCACCGTCCGCTCGGACCGGTCGTGTGTATCAGCCCGTGGAACTTCCCGCTGGCTATTTTTACCGGCCAGATTGCCGCCGCCCTTGCCGCAGGTAACAGCGTGCTGGCCAAACCGGCAGAGCAGACCCCGCTGATTGCCGCGCAGGGCATCAACATTCTTCTGGAAGCCGGCGTACCTGCGGGCGTGGTCCAGCTGCTGCCAGGCCGCGGCGAAACGGTCGGCGCTAAACTGACCTCCGATAACCGCGTACGCGGCGTGATGTTTACCGGCTCGACCGAAGTTGCCTCTCTGCTACAGCGCAACATTGCTACCCGTCTGGATGCGCAGGGTCGTCCTACCCCGCTCATCGCGGAAACCGGCGGCATGAACGCCATGATCGTTGACTCCTCTGCCCTCACCGAACAGGTGGTGGTCGACGTGCTGGCCTCCGCGTTCGACAGCGCCGGTCAACGCTGCTCCGCCCTGCGCGTACTGTGCCTGCAGGATGACGTGGCCGACCACACGCTGAAGATGCTGCGCGGCGCGATGGCCGAATGCCGTATGGGCAACCCGGGGCGTCTCACCACCGACATCGGCCCGGTGATTGACGCGGAAGCTAAAGCCAATATCGAAAACCACATCCAGACCATGCGCGCCAAAGGCCGTCCGGTGTTCCAGGCGGTGCGTGAGAACAGCGAAGATGCCCGCGAGTGGCAGACCGGCACCTTCGTGCCGCCAACGCTGATTGAGCTGGCAAGCTTCGACGAGCTGAAAAAAGAGGTCTTCGGTCCGGTGCTGCACGTGGTGCGTTACAACCGTAACAACCTTAATGAACTGATCGATCAGATCAACGCCTCCGGCTATGGCCTGACGCTAGGCGTACACACCCGTATCGACGAAACCATCGCGCAGGTGACCGGCAGTGCCAAAGTGGGCAACCTGTACGTTAACCGCAACATGGTCGGCGCGGTCGTGGGCGTACAGCCGTTCGGCGGTGAAGGTTTGTCCGGCACCGGTCCGAAAGCGGGCGGTCCGCTTTACCTGTACCGTCTGCTGGCGAACCGTCCAGAGAACGCGCTGGGCGTGACGCTGGCACGTCAGGACGCAGACTATCCGGTCGACGCGCAGCTGAAAACCGTGCTGACGCAGCCGCTTGAAGCGCTGATCGCCTGGGCGGAAAAACGACCTGAACTGCGTGCCATTGCGCAGCAGTACGGCGAGCTGGCGCAGGCTGGCACGCAGCGTCTGCTTCCGGGTCCAACCGGCGAGCGCAACACCTGGACGCTGATGCCGCGCGAGCACGTACTCTGCGTAGCGGATAACGAGCAGGATGCGCTGGTACAGCTGGCTGCCGCGATGGCAACCGGATGTGGAGTGCTGTGGCCGGAAGATGCGCTGCATCGCGACCTGGCAAAACAGCTGCCAAAAGCCGTTTCAGCCCGCATTCGCTTTGCGAAGGCCGATGCGCTGCTGACGCAGCCGTTTGACGCCGTGATTTATCACGGTGATTCCGACCAGCTGCGCGAACTGTGCGAACAGGTGGCGGCCCGCAGCGGGGCGATTGTTTCGGTACAGGGCTTTGCGCGTGGGGAAACCAACCTGCTGCTGGAGCGTCTGTACGTGGAGCGTTCACTCAGCGTCAACACCGCGGCGGCGGGCGGTAACGCCAGCCTGATGACCATCGGTTAATCGTGTAAACTCTCCCCGGTGGCGCTACGCTTACCGGGGCTACTAAGAATCGTAGGCCGGATATGCATAGCGCATCCGGCTTTTTTTTACACGGAGGGGATGATGAAAAGAGTATTTCTCGCAGGTGCCGCACTGCTGTTGAGCACCAGCGCGCTGGCCAACGAGTGCGACAACGCCACCACCCAGCTTGAACTGAACACCTGTAGCGCGCAGCAGTACCAGGCGGCGGATAAGAAGCTCAACGCGACGTATCAGGCCACTATCAAACGTGCGGCAGCCCCCCAGCGTGACCTGCTAAAAAAAGCGCAGCAGGCGTGGATTACCCTGCGGGATGCAGACTGCACGTTTATAGGTTCGGGTACGGAAGGTGGAAGCATTCAGCCAATGATTGTCAATCAGTGTCTGGCAGAGAAAACCGCGGAGCGAGAAGCGTTTCTGGCCTCGCTGATGCAATGTGAAGAGGGCGATTTAAGCTGCCCTCTCCCGCCGGGAAACTAACGCACGCGGATCCCTTCGATAATCATCCGCTGTACGTTTTCCAGGGTGCTGTGGAAAAACGCTTCATCCTGGAGCGTTTTCCCGGTCACCGCCTCGACCTGGGCCGCAAAGTCAGCGTAATGCTGGGTGGCGGCCCAAATCATAAAGATCAAATGCTGCGGATCGACCGGCGCCAGCTTGCCGCTGGCGACCCAGCCGGCAATAATCGCCGACTTATCGTCCACCAGCTGCTTTAAATCCCCCGTCAGCTCAGCCTGCAATAGCGGCGCGCCCTGCAGCATCTCAAGACAAAACAGGCGCGACGCCTGCGGGTAATCGCGTGACACCTCCAGCTTCAGGCGGATGTACTCTTTGATCGCCACCAGCGGGGCCAACTCTGCGCGGAACGCTTTCAGGGGCGCCAGCCAGATATCGAGGATCTGCTGCATCACCGCCACATAGAGCGCCTCTTTCGACGGGTAGTAGTAGAGCAGATTGGTTTTGGAAACCCCGGACTGCTCCGCTACCTGCTCCAGCCGCGTGCCGTGAATGCCAAACTGTGAAAACGTCTCCAGCGCCGCGCTGAGAATAGCCTGCTTCTTGGCGCTGACTGCCTGTGACCGTTTACCTGGTGTTTTCACTGCGCCTTGTGTCATTCCCGCTCTCCTTATTCTGCGTTGCCCTCAGCATAGCAAAACCCCCGTCTCGCCACGACATTCTGCACTCCCATCGCGCATGAATGCCTGTTTTCTGTGCAATGTTTTTGACCAGTTAGTCCACTTTTGACCGCATCAATACGCCAACCTTCGATTAACACATTAATAACAAAGTCATTTTCAAAACTGGCACTCCCTTTGCAAAAACGCCAGTACCTGCAACGTAGTGAAGAGAGGTTCGTGATGAAAATTGGCGTATTTGTACCTATCGGCAACAACGGCTGGCTTATCTCGACCACTGCCCCGCAATACATGCCGACCTTTGAGCTGAATAAAGCCATCGTGCAAAAAGCGGAGCACTACCATTTCGACTTTGCACTTTCGATGATCAAGCTGCGCGGCTTTGGCGGCAAAACCGAATTCTGGGATCACAACCTGGAGTCCTTCACCCTGATGGCAGGACTGGCCGCGGTCACCTCGCGGATTCAGATCTACGCTACCGCCGCCACGCTCACCCTGCCACCGGCGATCGTCGCGCGCATGGCCTCAACCATCGACTCGATCTCCGGAGGACGCTTTGGCGTGAACCTGGTGACCGGCTGGCAAAAGCCGGAGTACGAGCAGATGGGGCTCTGGCCGGGTGACGATTACTTCTCGCGTCGCTACGACTACCTGACCGAATACGTGCAGGTCCTGCGCGATCTCTGGGGCACCGGCAAAAGCGATTTCAAAGGTGACTTCTTCACCATGAACGACTGCCGCGTCAGCCCGCAACCGTCGGTGCCGATGAAAGTGATCTGCGCCGGGCAGAGCGACGCGGGGATGGAATTCTCCGCCAAATACGCCGACTTTAACTTCTGCTTCGGGAAAGGCGTTAACACCCCTGCCGCTTTCGCCCCCACCGCGGCGCGCATGAAAGAGGCTGCCGACAAAACCGGGCGCGACGTGGGCTCCTACGTGCTGTTTATGGTGATTGCCGACGAAACCGACGAGGCCGCACGCGCGAAATGGGAGTGTTACAAGGACGGTGCTGACGAGGAGGCCCTGAGCTGGCTTACCGAGCAGAGCCAGAAAGATACCCGTTCCGGCGCAGACACCAACGTCCGCCAGATGGCTGACCCCACCTCCGCCGTCAATATCAATATGGGCACGCTGGTTGGATCCTATGCCAGCGTTGCCAGAATGCTCGACGAAGTCGCCGCCGTACCCGGCGCAGAGGGCGTTCTGCTGACCTTCGATGATTTCCTCACCGGTGTGGAAACCTTCGGCGAGCGCATCCAGCCGCTGATGCAATGCCGCGCCCACATTCCTGCCGTCACGAAGGAGGTTGCGTAATGACGACCTTAAACGCTCGCCCGGAAGCCATCACCTTTGCGCCGCAGCAGAGCGCGCTGATCGTGGTGGACATGCAAAACGCCTACGCCAGTAAAGGGGGTTATCTGGATCTGGCGGGGTTCGACGTCTCCGCCACGCAGCCGGTCATTGCGAACATCAACACCGCCGTCAGCGCCGCACGGGAAGCCGGCATGCTCATCGTCTGGTTCCAGAACGGCTGGGACGACCAGTACGTGGAGGCCGGTGGCCCCGGCTCGCCCAACTTCCACAAGTCCAACGCCCTGAAAACGATGCGCAAAAACCCTGAACTGCAGGGCAAGCTGCTGGCAAAAGGCGGCTGGGATTATCAGCTGGTGGACGAGCTGGTCCCGCAGGCAGGTGATATTGTCTTGCCCAAACCGCGCTACAGCGGCTTTTTCAACACCCCGCTCGACAGCCTGCTGCGCAGCCGGGGCATTCGTCACCTGGTCTTTACCGGCATCGCCACCAACGTTTGTGTGGAGTCGACCCTGCGCGACGGCTTTTTCCTTGAGTATTTTGGCGTGGTGCTGGAAGACGCGACCCATCAGGCCGGGCCGGAATTCGCGCAGAAAGCGGCCCTGTTCAATATCGAAACCTTTTTTGGCTGGGTGAGTAACGTCGCAGCGTTCTGCGATGCCCTGAATCCGCCGCTCGCCCGTATCGCCTGAGGAGAACGACGATGCCGAAATCCGTGATTATTCCGCCGGGCACCAGCACACCGATTGCCCCGTTTGTCCCCGGAACGCTCGCCGACGGCGTGGTGTATGTCTCCGGTACGCTGCCGTTTGATAAAGACAACAACGTGGTGTTTATCAACGACCCAAAGGCACAAACCCGCCACGTGCTGGAGACGATCAAAAGCGTGATCGAAACGGCGGGTGGCACGATGGAGGATGTGACCTTCAACAGCATCTTTATCACCGACTGGAAAAACTACGCCGCGATTAACGAGATCTACGCCGAGTTCTTCCCCGGCGATAAGCCGGCCCGGTTCTGTATACAGTGCGGGCTGGTGAAGCCTGACGCGCTGGTTGAAATTGCCACCGTTGCGCACATTGCGAAGTGAGGCAGCCATGAAACTCTCCGTCTCACCGCCCCCGTATGAGGGGGCACCCGTGGTAGTCCTCATTGCCGGTCTCGGCGGCAGCGGCAGCTACTGGCTGCCCCAGCTGGCCGCGCTGGAGCCGGAGTATCAGGTGGTGTGCTATGACCAGCGGGGGACGGGTAATAACCGCGATACCCTGCCGGAAGGCTATAGCCTGGCGCAAATGGCGGACGAACTGGCCATAGCGCTGGCTGAAGCCGGAATTGCCCGCTACTGCGTGGTAGGGCATGCGCTGGGCGCGCTGATCGGGCTACAGCTGGCCCTCGACAGACCTGATGCGCTCACCGCGCTGGTGTGCGTCAACGGCTGGCTAACCCTCAACGCCCATACCCGACGCTGTTTTCAGATCCGCGAGCGTTTGCTGCATTCCGGCGGCGCGCAGGCGTGGGTAGAGGCGCAGCCGCTGTTTCTCTACCCGGCAGACTGGATGGCTGCTCGTGCGCCCCGCCTGGAGGCCGAAGAAGCGCTGGCGCTGGCCCATTTCCAGGGCAAAAGCAACCTGCTGCACAGGCTCAGCGCCCTGAAGAAAGCGGATTTCAGCCGCCACGCCGCGCGTATTCATTGTCCGGTACACCTCATCTGTTCCGCCGACGACATGCTGGTACCCTCAGTCTGCTCGACTGAGCTACAGGCGGCTCTCCCACGCAGCCACAGCGTGGTCATGCGCCAGGGCGGGCATGCCTGCAACGTCACCGAACCGAACGCCTTTAACACCCTGCTGCTGAACGGGCTTGCCAGCCTGCTGCACAGTCCTGAACCCGCTTTATAAGGAGCTTTAATGAGCGAAGCCATTAATCCTGCGGCGCGCGAAACGCTATTCACCGGCGCCCGTACCCACAACGGCTGGCAGAATCTGCCCGTCAGCGACGAGACGCTGCGCGAAATCTACGACCTGATGAAATGGGGCCCAACCTCCGCCAACTGCTCCCCGGCGCGAATCGTGTTTGTGCGCAGCGCAGAGGGAAAAGAGAAGCTGCGCCTGGCGCTCTCCAGCGGCAATCTGGAAAAAACGCTCACCGCGCCGGTCACGGCGATTGTTGCCTGGGACAGCGAGTTTTATGAGCGCCTGCCGGAACTGTTCCCGCACGGCGATGCCAGAAGCTGGTTTACCACCAGCCCGGCGCTCGCCGAAGAGACGGCATTTCGCAACAGCTCAATGCAGGCTGCTTACCTGATTTTCGCCTGTCGCGCCCTCGGGCTGGACACCGGCCCGATGTCAGGCTTTGACCGACAAAAGGTCGACGAGGCCTTTTTCACCGGCACGCTGCTTAAAAGCAATCTGCTGATCAACATTGGCTATGGTGATACGAACAAACTTTACGGACGCCTGCCGCGTCTGGCGTTCGAAGATGCCTGCGGGCTGGCGTAAGGAGCAATCATGACGACACCGGATAAACAAACCTTTCGCGACGCCATGGCCTGCGTCGGCGCGGCAGTCAACATCATCACCACCGACGGCCCGGCGGGAATCGCGGGATTCACTGCCAGCGCGGTGTGCAGCGTCACGGATTCGCCTCCCACCCTGCTGGTATGCCTGAACCGCGGCGCGTCCGTCTGGCCGACGTTTAGCGAAAACCGCACGCTGTGCGTGAACACCCTGAGCGCCGGACAAGAGCCGCTATCCAACCTGTTTGGCGGCAAAACGCCAATGGAGACGCGCTTTGCCGCCGCCCGCTGGCAAACGGGCGATACGGGGTGTCCGCGTCTGGAGGATGCGCTGGCCTCGTTTGACTGCCGCATCAGCCAGGTGGTGAGCGTCGGTACGCACGACATTCTGTTTTGCGACATTGTTTCGATTGTTCGCCACCCCGCGCCGCAAGGGCTGGTGTGGTTTGACCGCGGCTACCACGCGCTTATGCGACCCGCCTGCTAAGGCGCTTTAAGGAGACAGACCATGTTCGGATTTCCCCACTGGCAGTTGAAATCGACCTCCACAGAAGCAGGCGTGGTCGCGCCGGATGAACGACTCCCGCTCGGACAAACGATGGTGATGGGCGTCCAGCATGCAGTCGCGATGTTTGGTGCGACCGTACTCATGCCGATGCTGATGGGGCTTGATCCCAACCTGTCGATTCTGATGTCGGGTATCGGCACCCTGCTGTTCTTTTTTGTCACCGGTGGGCGCGTGCCCAGCTATCTGGGCTCCAGCGCCGCGTTTGTCGGGGTGGTTATCGCCACAACCGGATTTAACGGCCAGGGGATCAACCCTAACCTGAGCGTGGCGCTCGGCGGCATCATCGCCTGCGGCCTGGTCTATACCCTGATTGGTCTGGTGGTGATGAAGATTGGCACGCGCTGGATCGAACGCATGATGCCTCCCGTGGTGACCGGTGCCGTCGTCATGGCGATTGGCCTGAACCTGGCGCCGATCGCGGTGAAAAGCGTCTCCGGCTCGCCGTTTGAAAGCTGGATGGCGGTGATCACCGTGCTGTGTATCGGCCTGGTGGCGGTGTTTACGCGCGGGATGATCCAGCGTCTGCTGATTCTGGTCGGGCTGATTGTCGCCTGCCTGGTTTACGCTCTGCTGGCGAACGTTTTCGGTCTCGGCAAGCCGGTCGATTTTACCCTGCTCCATCAGGCTGCCTGGTTTGGCCTGCCGCAGGTCACTTCCCCCACCTTTAACACCCAGGCAATGATGCTTATCGCACCGGTGGCGGTGATCCTGGTGGCGGAGAACTTAGGTCACCTGAAGGCGGTCGCGGGAATGACCGGCCGCAGTATGGACCCGTACATGGGCCGGGCATTTGTCGGTGACGGTCTGGCAACCATGATCTCAGGCTCCGTGGGCGGCAGCGGCGTCACCACCTATGCCGAAAATATTGGTGTGATGGCGGTGACCAAAGTCTACTCGACGCTGGTCTTCGTCGCGGCAGCGACGATGGCGATACTGCTTGGTTTCTCTCCGAAGTTCGGCGCGCTGATCCACACCATTCCGTCGCCGGTCATCGGCGGGGCATCGATTGTGGTATTTGGGCTGATCGCCGTGGCCGGGGCGCGTATCTGGGTGCAGCATCGGGTCGATCTGAGCCAGAACAGCAACCTGATTATGGTGGCGGTCACGCTGGTGCTGGGCGCGGGCGATTTCGCGCTAACGCTGGGCGGATTTACAATTGGTGGGATCGGCACGGCAACGTTCGGGGCAATTCTGCTTAACGCCCTGCTGAGCCGCCGGAAAGGGGATGAAGCGCAGGCTGAAGCCATCACCCCCTCAACCTGAAATGAGTGCTGCTTTCTTGCCGGGTGACGCTACGCTTACCCTGCCTACAATGAGCATGTAGGCCCGCGCAAGCGTAGCGCCGCCGGGCAAAACGGGCAGAGTGCACGTTGTTAGCTATCTGCCCCTTGTTCAGCCCCCACCCCGGTAATCGCCTTGCGTCGTTTTTTTAGCTTCAGCTCGCTCACCAGCACCCCGGCGACAATAAATGCCGCACCGACCAGGGCCAGCAGCGGCAAACGCTCTCCGGCGAGGCGACCAAAAATCCCCGCCCATACCGGTTCACCGGTGTAGATCACCGTTGCCCGCGTCGGGGAGACGCTGCGCTGCGCCCAGTTCATGGTGACCTGAATAATGGCGCTGAAGATGCCCAGCCCCAACGCGACCACGATCAGACCGGTAGACATCGGCGGCACGGACTCTCCGGCCGGTACCATCGTCGCAAACGCTACCAGCGAGGCCGTGGCAAGCTGGACCACCGTCACACGCTTGACGTCCACCTTGCCCGCCCAGGCGCTAATCAGAATAATTTCCGCCGCAATGGCAATCGCCCCGACGAGGGTAATGATCTCGCCCGGTCCCAGTGCCAGCAGGTTATTTTCCGGCCCGGCCAGCAAAATCAGGCCGATAAACGCCAGCACGATACCGATGCAGGACATCATCCCCGGCAGCCGTCCCAGGCAAAGCCACTGCAGGAGCGGTACCAGCGGTACATACATGGCGGTGATAAATGCCGATTTGCTGCTGGAGATAGTCTGTAATCCCCATGTCTGCAGGCTGTAACCCATTGCAATCGCCACCCCGATCGCCACCCCGGCCTTCAGCTCTTTAAGGGTTAATCCGCGCAGGGATTTTAGCGATACGAGCGCCACGGCTATCGCCGCCGTCGCAAAGCGCAAACCAACAAAAAAGAACGGATCGCTCAGCGTTACCGCGTACTGGACGGCCAGAAACGTCCCGCCCCAGAACATGGTGATGAGAATAAGGATGGCTTCCTGCGGTTTTACGGAGAATTTAAAGCGTGAGACAGA
The DNA here is from genome assembly GCF_049238025.1 of Enterobacter cloacae complex sp. IR5458. Lineage (NCBI taxonomy): Bacteria > Pseudomonadati > Pseudomonadota > Gammaproteobacteria > Enterobacterales > Enterobacteriaceae > Enterobacter > Enterobacter cloacae complex sp. IR5458. Next base: position 86,061 of record NZ_JBMKIF010000020.1, on the reverse strand, counting down.
CATGCGACACCAGCAAATGAGAACAATTCTGTAGTGTGCGTCGCCTTTGGTTACAGTTCAATGTTGCAGAAATAAAAAAACCGCCGGGAACGCCCGGCGGCAGGGTTCAGCCTGGCGCGTTACTTATTGCTGCCGTGGCTGTTTTTACCCCCTTTCTTGCCAGCCTCTGATGCGCGCTGAGGGTCATTTTTGAAGTTGCCCCCGCTATGCTGGCCACCTTTACGACCTGCTTCTGATGCTCTTTCACGGTCTTCAGCGAAATTACCTGAACCACCACGATGGTTTGCCATCTCTAACCTCCAGAGTGTGAAACATTAGACATCATATTGCATTCAGTAAAAGAGGATTCTTTCACCTCGCGGCATGAGGACAGTGCCTTTATCTGTGCCGCGTGAAACTAAGCTTAGTGGACTAAGGCTGTCCGGCAAGCCGCTGGTAATATCCTGCAACAGGATCTCAGTCTTTCGGGTGAGATAACGCGGCGGAGATTCATAACTCTTTCTTATCATTTCAAAAAACGGAGGCGAGAAAGTTGTTTCATTTTGCTACAGCACACTTCCCCAATCATATTGTTATAAATCAAAGAAATGGTGTTCATTTTTGCAGTCTGGCCATGATGGCATATCTTTAAATGAACGCAGCGATCCGCTGTCAGAAAACACAAACGAGGAGTGATGCAAAATGGCAAAAGTTCTGGTGCTCTATTATTCCATGTATGGACACATTGAAACCATGGCTCACGCAGTCGCAGAAGGTGCAAACAGGGTGGACGGCGTTGAGGTTGTGGTGAAGCGCGTACCGGAAACCATGCAGGCGGAAGCCTTCGCCAAAGCCGGGGGGAAAACACAGAATGCCCCGGTCGCCACGCCTCAGGAGCTGGCAGATTACGATGCGATTATTTTCGGGACGCCAACCCGTTTCGGCAATATGTCCGGCCAGATGCGCACCTTCCTCGATCAGACGGGCGGGCTATGGGCCTCAGGCGCTTTATACGGCAAACTCGCCAGCGTCTTCAGCTCTACCGGCACCGGTGGCGGTCAGGAGCAGACGATTACCTCAACCTGGACTACCCTTGCTCATCATGGGATGGTGATTGTGCCGATTGGCTACGGCGCGCAGGAACTCTTTGATGTTTCTCAGGTACGTGGCGGTACTCCCTACGGTGCAACCACCATTGCCGGCGGCGATGGTTCCCGACAGCCGAGCGACGAAGAGCTCGCCATCGCCCGTTATCAGGGTGAGCATGTCGCGGGCCTCGCCAAAAAACTGAACGGCTAACTCAACAGGAGGACAAGCATGCCAACTCAGGAATCAAAAGCCCACCGCGTGGGTGAATGGGCAAGTTTACGCAATACCTCTCCGGAGATTGCCGAAGCCATTTTTGAAGTCGCGAAATATGACGAGAAACTGGCAGAGCAGATTTGGGAAGAAGGTAGCGACGAAGTGCTGGTTCGCGCCTTCGAAAAGACGGACAAAGACTCGCTCTTCTGGGGCGAACAGACCATCGAACGTAAAAATGTCTAAGCGTTTCCCCCCCGCCTTTGCGGGGGGGGTATCCTCTATTTTGCCGCGCTGTTCATCACCGCATTAAACTTATCAACCGGGCAGAAGCCGTTAGCATCCACCGGGCAGCCTTTCAGCTCCAGCGTCACACGCTGCGCGGGGGATTCCAGCGACAGCACGCTGGCGTTTCGCAGTTGCTCTGAGCTCTGGTAGACATACTCAATTTTCATCAGTTCCTGGTTAGCGTTTTTGTCATGCCAGCGCTGGAAGACTATTTTGCCGCCAATTGGCGTGCGCTCGTGCTGATCGTGGAGTTGATACGGTTTGAAATCCAGCGCGGTCAGCAGCGACGCAATGTTCGAATCATGCCCCACCAGCAGGGTGATTTTAGGCGCTTTCGCCTGATCGGTGACCAGCGCGTTATCAATATATTTCACCAGGGGTTTGGCGACGTTTTGCGCCACCTCGGTGGAGGTAAACAGCGAGTCCTGATAGCCGTTTTTCAGCTTCGACAGCACACGCCACTGCTGGTCAGTCTTGATCTCACCCCAGGCCACCTGGTCAGCCGGGAAACCTTCGTAATATTGCAGCGTGAACGCATCCACCAGCGAGTTACCCACTTTCAGCGGACCGGACACGCCAGGCTCTTTTTCATAGTCGGCACTGAACGTATCTTTCGCGTCCGCCAGCGAGCAGACTTTTTTCTCTTTGCAGGACGGCGAATCGGCGTAGTTCGTCATCTGCTCCAGCAGCTTATAGCTTTCTGAAAGCTGCATTTTCTGCCGCTCGGTCTCCATCGCCTTCAGCGCTTTTTCGCGGAACTCAGGCGAGTTATCGGTAATGACCGGATTAAAGGTGGGATCCATCGTGCCCATTTTTTCCTGATGATGCACAGGCACATCGCACCCCGGGAACGCGCCGGTAATGAAGAATTGCGCAGTCGCAACGGTACGCTGCAGGCTATTGGCATATGCATAAACGGTCTCCGCTGGCGGGCACTCTCCGGTTTTTATCATCCCCTGCTGCGCCAGCCACTCGCGCATGTAATGACCCATATAGACTTCCAGCACGCCGCCTTTGGTGGTGAGCTGACCACCCGGTACCTCCCACTCTGGCCACTGTTTCGGCGTGGACTGCTCCAGCACGCTGCCGTTGTTGGCGAGCGGTGCGCGCAGGTTATGGCGACTCATGATTAAAACTTGCTCCAGCTGATACCCTTCCGGCGTCTCTTGTGCCTGCACGCCAAACGTTGCTGAAATGGAACCGGCGACTGCCAGCGCGAGTAGTGCTTTTCTCATCCCTAATTCCTCACTCGTTTTAAAATGTCGCATTCAGTGTGACAGATTCGTGACAATTTTCCGGGAAGCATTTCTCAATCTGATGAATACCTTACTCGCCGATTCAGACGCTGATGCCAGCGACGATGCCAACATACAGCGCCGCCCACGCGCAGGCAGAAAGCAGGCTGACGGCGTAGACCTTCACGGCGCTTAGCCTGAGCATTCCCGCTGCCAGCGGCACGATATAACGCAATACCGCCAGAAAGCGCGACGTAAACAGCGCAATTTCACCGTTCTTTTGCAGCTGATGCTGCACTCTCAAAAACCTGTCGGCATGCTTAGACGTGAAACGCGTGACCAGCCGGGTGTGTCCCATCAGCTGGCCAACATGGTAATTTAGCACCGACCCCACCGTTGCCCCCATTACCACGGCAAGCCATGCGAGCCCAGGATGCATGCTCCCCTGGCTGACGCCGATGCCCGCCAGCAGCATCACCGAGGCGGGTGGCAGCACGGAGGAGATCAGTACCGTCGATTTACCCAGCGCCATCACGAATAACAACGCAAACAGATGTGCCGGATAGAGCGCAAAATGAGTAAGCAGATGATCAAACCACGCCATTTACCCCATCCTCGTGATGATTTAATCTTTTATTTAAAATGAATAACCTTAAATAAACCCTCAACATCGTATTAATAAAATTCTTCTAAACCGTTCTTAAACATTATTTAAAATCCTGAGCGGTAAAATTAAATATGCGTATTATCCCTCACGTTTTACAACGATCTCGTTATGGCGAGGCTCCTGTACAAATACACGTTATCGCTCTGGTGGGTTCGAGAGAACCAACACAGGGTAAAACAGGCACTGTCGAATCAAGGCTTTGTCAGTATAACTTCCCTTGCGGGATACGGTGTACAGTGCTGAACCCAGGACGTGGGGATCTCCTCTTCGACATGCCCTGTCTTGCTCGCCCCTGAGAGATGTTATTATTCAAAGGGAATTCACTATGTCTTACGCTATTCACAATCAAAACCCGGCATTCAATGACAGCGCCATCGCGCAATATATGAATACCGATTTTATCGTCCTTGATATTGCATTATGCGTGGCGCTGGCGCGCGAGCAATTCTTCGCAAAATTAAAAGACGACGATATTCCATCGCATATTTTTATTGAAGACAATGGCCGCCTGGCGGGCATGATTGCGGTGCGTAAATTGCTGCAAACCGCCGATACGCTACAGCCGGTGAAATCGCTGATGATCTCGCAGTTTTTACAGGTCAAACCGGAGGATGAACGTGCCGATGTTGCCGGCCAGCTGGCGCACGGCGGCGCGGACGTTGTGCCGGTGGTCACCCACGGCAAGCTCGTCGGCTGCCTGACCGAGCGCGAAATCGCCCATCTGCTGGAAGATGACGTCACCGAAGACGCTCAGCTTCAGGGGGCGACGCTGCCGCTGGAGAAGCCCTATCTGGAAACCAGCGCCTTCAGCCTGTGGAAGAAACGCTCCGTCTGGCTCCTGCTGCTGTTTGTCGCAGAAGCCTATACCAGTTCGGTGATCCAGCACTTCGAAGAGGCGCTGGAGTCTGCCATTGCGCTGGCATTCTTTATTCCGCTGCTGATCGGCACGGGCGGCAACAGCGGAACGCAGATCACCTCCACGCTGGTGCGCGCCATGGCGCTGGGAGAGGTGCATCTTCGCGACGTCGGGCGCGTGCTGCGAAAAGAGATGACCACTTCGCTGATGATTGCCGTGACGCTCGGGATTGCCGGGTGTATCCGCGCGTGGATGATGGGGATTGGGCTGGAAATCACGCTTATCGTCAGCCTGACGCTGGTGTGCATAACGCTGTGGAGCGCGATTGTGTCGTCCGTGATTCCGATGGTGCTCAAACGCTGCGGCATTGACCCGGCGGTCGTCTCCGCGCCGTTTATCGCGACGCTTATCGACGGTACCGGGCTGATTATCTACTTCAAGATCGCGCAATATACGCTGGGGCTGGAGTAACACGGTCCGCCAGCTGGATCACCGCTCGCGAAAACGCCTCAATCGCCAGCGCGACATCCTCAGCCATCACCGACTCTGCCGGGTGGTGGCTGACGCCCCCCTTGCAGCGCACAAACAGCATCCCTACCGGCCAGCGTTCCGCGATGGCAATCGCATCATGGCCCGCGCCGCTGGGCAGCGACAGTGAACGCCCCTGCACCGATTCGACGGCCTCCCCTAACACGTTTTGCAGGTGGATATCGCACGGCGTGGCGGCGATGCGGTAAAACTCCTCGGCGCTGAACTGCAGTCCGCGTCGCGACGCGATTGCCTGCGCATTTTCCAGCAATTCGGCCAGCAACCGATCCAGCGGCGCATCCTGCGGACCGCGGATATCCAGCGAGAGATGCACCTCACCGGGGATCACGTTTACCGCACCGGGCAGGCAGCGCAGCTCCCCGACCGTCGCCACCCGATTACCGCCCTGCTGCCGGGTGGTATTTTCGATGAGAACCATCCATTCGGCAGCGGCGGCCAGCGCGTCCTTACGATGGTTCATCGGCACGGTTCCCGCGTGCCCGGCTTCGCCGGTGAAACGGCAATTCAGGCGACGCGCGCCGTTGATGGCTTCCACCACGCCGAGCGCGAGACCGTCCTGCTCAAGGCACGGCCCCTGTTCAATGTGCAGCTCCAGGTAGGCGCTGAAATCCTCGGGACGGCGTGCGGCATGCGACACGCGGCCGGGATCGAGCCCCACCTGCACCATTGCCTGCGCCACGCTGATGCCGCTGGCGTCGGTTTTTTCCAGCCAGTCCTGCGGCCAGGTGCCCGTCAGCCCCCGGCTGCCTAACAGCGTAATGCCGAAACGGGTGCCCTCTTCATCGCAAAAACCCACAATCTCAATGGCCTGCGCCAGGTGCAGGCCCTGCTGGTGCAGGCTGTCCACCACTTCAATCGCGGTGAGCACCCCGAGCATACCGTCGTAGCGCCCCGCATTGCGCACGGTATCCAGATGCGAACCGAGCAGCACCGCCTGCGCCCCTTCCTGAGCACCTTCATAGCGTCCACAGATATTGCCCACGCTGTCCTGCCAGACGGTCATCCCCGCCTGGCTCATCCACTGCCCAACCAGCTGGTTGGCCTGCAGATGCTGCGCCGAGAGGTAGACCCGGGTCAGCGCATCCGGCGTTTCGCTGATGGCGGCCAGCGCATCGGCGCGCGCCATCACCCGTTCTGCCGCCGGGCTCATTGCGGCGTCTCGCGGCGATAGTGGTCCCACGCGGCCTGCATGGCGGCCCCCTGCGTGGTGGTGAATTTCAGGTAGTTCAGAACCGACTCCAGCGCGCTCAGGGTGGTCATCACGCAATCCTTACGTGCGTTGTAGCCCATGGTGCCAATGCGCCACACTTTACCGTGCAGCGGGCCAAACGAGGTGCCGATTTCAATCCCGAAATCCTCCAGCATCAGCTTACGCACCTCGTCGCCGTTGACGCCCTGTGGAATCACCACGCCCAGCACGTTATTCATCTTGTGCTTCAGGTCGCCGAAGGTCTCCAGCCCCATCGCCTGAATGCCCTTCAGGAGCGCATCGCCGTGCAGCTTGTGGCGGGCAATGCCGTTATCCAGCCCTTCCTGCAGGATCAGCCGCGCGCATTCGCGGGCACCAAACAGCGCGGTGGTGGCTTCGGTATGGTGATTCAGCCGTTCCGGCCCCCAGTAGTCCATCACCATGCCAAGATCGAAGTAGTTGGAGTAGATCATCTCCTCGTCGCCGTCGCGGTGGGCGTCGGTGCGAATGCCCGCCTCAACGCACTTGCGGCGGCGGATCGCCTCCTCCATCCGCGTACTCAGGGTGACTGGCGAAGTACCCGATGGCCCGCCGAGACACTTCTGCATCCCGGCCGAAACGGCATCCAGCCCCCAGGCGTCGGTCTCCAGCGCGTTGCCGCCGAGCGACGCGGTGGCGTCGGTGTAAAACAGCACGTCGTAGCGGCGGCAGATAGCGCCAAGCTCCGCGAGTGGCTGCAGCATGGTGGTGGAGGTGTCGCCCTGTACGGTGAGCAGCAGGCGAGGACGAATACGCTTAATCGCATCCTCCACCTGGTCCGGGGTGAACACCTCGCCCCACGGCACCTCGATGGTATGCACCTCCGCCCGACAGCGGCGGGCAATTTCGCAGAGCAGGTGACCAAAGCGGCCAAAGACCGGAACCAGCACTTTATCCCCCGGGCGAATGGCGGAAACCAGTATCGCTTCAATCCCCGCCCGGGAGGTACCGTCGACCAGCATCGTCCAGCGATTTTCAGTGCGGAATACGCCGCGATAGAGCGCCATCACCTCGTTCATGTAGTGGGTCATGGCCGGATCGTACTGGCCAATCAGCTGGCTCGACATAGCGCGCAGCACGCGCGGGTCGGCGTTGATCGGCCCCGGCCCCATCAGCAGACGCTGCGGCGGGTTAATTTGCGGAAAATGTGCAATATCCATGAGTCAGTCCTTATCAGTTGAGGCCGCGCACGGAGGAGATGAACTGCTTCAGTTCCGTGGTCTGCGGGTTGGCGAACAGCGTTTTGCTGTCGCCCTGCTCCCAGCCTTTCCCCTGGTGCATAAACACCACGCGGTCGCCCACTTCGCGGGCAAAATTCATTTCGTGCGTCACGAGAATCAGGGTCATCCCCTCGGCGGCCAGCTGCTCCAGTACCTTGAGCACTTCGCCCACCAGCTCCGGGTCAAGCGCGGAGGTGATCTCGTCACAGAGTAAAACTTTAGGCGACATCGCCAGCGCGCGGGCAATCGCCACGCGCTGCTGCTGGCCGCCGGAGAGGCTCGACGGGTAGTAATCCAGACGATCGCCTAAGCCCACTTTCTCCAGCATGCGCTGCGCCAGCTCCCGGCATTCGGCAGCACTTTTCTTCAGCACCCGACGCGGGGCGAGCATGACGTTTTCCAGCGCCGTCATGTGCGGGAACAGGTTGAAGCTCTGGAACACCATCCCCACCGAGCGGCTGATTTCACGCGCCTGGGAATCCCGGTCGGTAATGGTCATGCCGCCCAGCTTAATGCTCCCGTCCTGATAGCCCTCCAGGCCGTTGATACAGCGCAGCAGCGTGCTTTTTCCCGATCCGCTGCGCCCGATAATGGAGATCACCTGGCCCATGTCGATATCCAGATCGACACCCTTGAGCACGTGGTTATCACCGTAGTACTTCTGCACCTGATTAATGGTGATGAGAGGCATTGAATTTCGTCTCCAGATAGCGGCTGTAGCGCGACAGCGGATAACACAGAATGAAGTAGCCCAGCGCCACCAGCGCAAAGACTTTGAACGGCTGATAGGTCACGTTGGTCAGCATGGTCCCGGCCTTGGTCAGCTCGATAAAGCCGATAATCGACGCCAGCGCGGTGCCTTTGATTACCTGCACCACAAAGCCCACCGTCGGGGCGATGCCGATGCGCAGCGCCTGAGGGGCGACCACGCGAAACAGGGTCTGGCCGAAGGTCAGTCCCAGACAGCGCGAGGCTTCCCACTGCCCTTTCGGCAGCGCACGGATGCTACCGAACCAAATATCGAGCAGAAACGCGCTGGTGTAGAAGGTTAACGCCAGCGAGGCGGCGGTCCACGGCGAAACGTCGATGCCGAACAGCGCCACGCCAAAGAAGGCCAGGAACAGCTGCATCAGCAGGGGCGTCCCCTGAAACAGCTCGATATAGCCGCGGATGATGCGCTTCACCGTGCGCCCGCCGGTCAGGCGCAGCAGCAGGAGCGGTAGCGTCACCACCGCCCCGCCGACAAACGCCACCAGCGACAGCAGCACCGTCCAGCGTCCGGCCAGCAGCAGGTTGCGAATAATGTCCCAGTCGGTAAAGGTGGTCATCATGCCTGCACCCCCAGCCATTTCCGTCCAGCCGCCATCATCAGCTGGCGCAGGGTAATCGACAGCGCTAAGTAAATACCGGTTGTCACCAGATAGACCTCAAAGCTCAAAAACGTTCTGGACTGGATCAGGTTGGCGGCGAAGGTCAGCTCTTCATACGAGACCTGCGACACCACCGACGAGCCGAGCATCACGATGATGCACTGGCTCACCAGTGCCGGATAAATGCGCTGCAGCGCGGGCGGCAGCACCACGCGAATAAAGGTCTGCAGGCGGGTCAGCCCCAGCACGCGTCCGGCCTCCCACTGCCCTCTCGGCGTTACCTGAATGCCCGCGCGGATAATCTCAGTGCTATATGCGCCAAGGTTCACCACCATCGCCAGCAGCGCCGCTTCCCCCGCCGTCATCTTCAGGCCCAGATTCGGCAGGCCGAAGACGATGAAAAATAGCTGCACCACAAACGGCGTGTTGCGGATAATCTCCACGTAACCGCCCCAGATCCGGCTGTACCACGTTGGGCGTCCGCTGCGGATCGCCGCCCCGAAAATCCCTATCGCCAGCCCGCCGACGGTCGCCATCACCGTCAGTTGGATGGTGACCCACAATCCCGCCAGCAGCGCCGGCCAGTGCGGCCACAGTTCAGAGAAATGAAGTTGCTCAGTCATCGGCTCAGGCGCCAAGGTTTGCCGGCAGTGGGGCCTTCAGCCATTGCTCAGACAGACCGTTCAGTGTGCCGTCCTTAATGCCCTGCTCAATCAGCGCATCCACTTTTGCCTTCAGAGCCGGTTCGTTTTTCTTCAGGCCGATAAAGCACGGTGAATCTTTCAGCATAAAGCTCGGCACCGGGGCCTTATCGGCGTTCTGGCGGGAAATCGCCGCCACCACGAGGTTGCCGGTCGCCACGTACTGCACCTGTCCGGAAAGGTATGCAGAGAGCGTGGTGTTATTGTCTTCGTAACGTTTCACGTTGGCATCTTTCGGCGCCAGGCTGGTGAGTACCATGTCCTCCACCGCCCCGCGCGTCACGCCGATAGTTTTTCCGCTCAGCCCGGCGGCATCTTTCAGCTCGGCCCCTTTCGGGCCAAACACGCCAAGGAAGAACGGCGCGTAGGCGCGGCTAAAATCAATCACCTTCTCGCGCTCCGGGTTTTTCCCGAGGCTGGAGATGACCAGATCCACCTTATCGGTTTGCAGATACGGCACACGGTTGGCGCTGGTCACCGGCACGAGCTGCAGCTTGAGCTTCATCTGTTTCGCCAGATAGCGTGCCATGTCAATGTCGTAGCCCTGCGGCTGCAGGTCGGTCCCCACCGAGCCAAACGGCGGGAAGTCCTGCGGCACGGCAATGCGGAGGGTGCCGCGCTTCTCGATATCCTGAAGCTGGTCAGCCTTTGCAGGCAGTTGTGTGAAGAGGCATGCGGCCCCGGCCAGTGCAATCAACAGTTTTTTCATGGTGCTTCCCCGTAACGTTAACATGAAACAAAAGATTCTTTGAATGTGATTTTGCAACTAATGTGCCAGGTGAGGCGAAACGGGGGATATTCTTATAAAGCCTGATAAAACGCGGACGGAGCGAAAAATTGAGGATGTTCACGCCCCGCCACGTTGCACCATTTCAATGCAAAGCACCAGTCTGACGCCCCATTATCGTTGTTCGAGTTCGTCCAGCTGCTGATAAAGGGAAGCAATCTCGTGAATGCGCGGACGGCCTTTATCGAGACTGTCATGCAGGAAGGCATTCGCCAGCAGGTTGATCAGGCTGTTGACCGAGGAATAGCTGTCATAGGCCGAAACGCTGTCCAGCGGGGCGCAGAGCTGCCAGCTCGCCAGCGGAAACAGGCTGTGCGCCTGCGGCTCGCACATCAGCAGCACCGGAATACCGCTACTCTGAAGCTGCTGCATCAGCGGGCGGATAATGCGCGGACGGCGGCGAAAGGCCATCATCACCACCAGATCGTCAGGCGTTAAATCCACCAGCTCCTCGCTCAGGCTTTGCCCTGGCTGAGGAAGCACCAGCACCTGACCGCGCGCCTGCAGCAGCTGCTGGCGCAGGTGGAGCGCCGCGGGATAGGCGTTACGCATGCCAATAATGACAATGCGCCGCGCCTTCACCATGCAGGCCATGGCGTCGGCAAACTGCTGAGCATCGAGAGCATTGACCCACTGGGTCAGGTTCGCCATCTCCTGCTTATAATGGCGCGCCAGTAGCGTATTGCCCTGCACCGCGTCGCGGTTATCGGTAAGCGGCATCCCGCTCTGACGCAGGGTGCGCAGCTCGTCACGCATCTCTTTATACTTCTCATAGCCCAGACGCTTGAACAGACGGCTCACCGTGGCTTTCGATACCCCGCTCAGCTGCGCCAGCTCGGCACTGTTATAGCTAATAAGGTCGTCAAAATGATCGAAAATAAAATCCGCCACCCGCTGCTCCTGCGGCGACAGTGACGGGTATTGCGCTTTCAGTCGTTCATCAAGCTGTTCCATAACGCCTCTGTAACGTTTGTTTCATCTCATACTCACTATTCATTAAGCATGCCAGCTTCTGCGGCAACTGGCATGAAACTTTTTATTCAGAACTGGAACAGCTTTTGCAGCACCTTGTGACTTTCAGGGTTATGAGGACGCTTCATGCAAAGTAATGTCTCCACACACGGGATGGCTGTTGCCCCCCACCACCTTGCCAGCCAGAGTGCGCTGGCCGTCCTGCGCGAAGGCGGCAGCGCGATAGAAGCCATGGTCGCGGCGGCGGCCACCATTGCCGTAGTTTACCCGCACATGAACGGGCTGGGTGGCGATGGCTTCTGGCTTATCGTGCCGCCGGAAGGGGATCCGATCGCCATTGATGCCAGCGGTGCGGCGGGATCGCGCGCGACGCTCGCGGCCTACGACGGGCTCCCGCATATCCCCCATCGCGGCCCTCAGGCGGCGTTGACCATTGCCGGCACGGTGAGCGGCTGGGACGAGGCGCTGAAGGTCTCGCGCGAGATGACGGGCAAGGCGCTGCCGCTGTCCCGCCTGCTGGCCGACGCCATTGAGTACGCGCAAAACGGTACCCCGGTCACGGCGTCACAGGCGCATGCCACCGCCAGTAAATTTGACGAGCTAAAGGACGTTCCCGGCTTTGCCGAAACCTGGCTGGTGGACGGCAAGCCACCGCCGGTCGGGAGCCGTTTTTACCAGCCCGCCATGGCCACGACCCTTTCGCGCCTGGTGGAAGACGGTCTGGACAGTTTTTATCGCGGCCCGCTGGCGGAGGTGCTGGCGCAGGGTATGGAGACGCTGGGCCTGCCGGTCACGCTGGCCGATCTACACGCCCACGTCGCCCGGCGCACCACGCCGCTGAAGTTGCAGCATCAGCAGGGAGAAATTTATAACCACGCCCCTCCGACGCAGGGGCTGGTGTCGCTGGCGATACTCGGCATCACAGACCGCCTGAATATGGCGGAGGCTGACGATGCGGGGACGATTCACCGTATTGTTGAAGCCACCAAGCTGGCCTTTGGCCTGCGCGATGCGCACATTACCGATCCGCGCGAGCTGAAAACGGATATTCAGGCACTGCTGGCACCCACCGCCCTTCAGGCGCTTGCCGACAGGGTTGACGACAGCCGTGCCGCGCCGTGGGGCACCGGCAAAGGTCCCGGCGATACGGTGTGGATGGGCGTGATGGATAACAGCGGGCTTGCCGTGTCGTTTATCCAGAGTATTTATCACGAATTTGGCAGCGGCGTGGTACTGCCCGATACCGGCATCGTCTGGCAGAACCGGGGCGCATCGTTCAGTCTCGACCCCAGTCATCTTCTGGCCCTCGCGCCGGGCAAACAGCCTTTCCACACCCTGAACCCGGCGGCGGCGCGCCTCAAGGACGGGCGCATGATGGTCTATGGCTCGATGGGCGGCGATGGACAGCCGCAAACCCAGGCCACGCTGTTTACCCGCTATGTGGTCCAGGGTGCGCCCCTGCAGGAGAGCATCGCTCGCCCGCGCTGGCTGCTGGGGCGTACCTGGGGACAAACGTCGGACACGTTAAAACTGGAAGGACGCTTTTCGGGTGAGACCGTGTCACAGCTCAGGGCGCGTGGACACGACGTGGAGATCTTCCCGGACTTCAGTGAAGCCATGGGACACGCGGGGGCGATTGTTCGCCACCCCAACGGGCTGTTTGAAGGAGCGTTTGATCCGCGCAGCAACGGCGCGGCCGCCGGATTTTGAGGAGAGAATAATGACGACACAACAACCCGACTGGCATGCCTATCTCGCGCAAATGGAGACCGTTCTTGGCGTGACGCTGGATGATGCCCGCCGCGCCGAGCTGCAGGTACAGTTCAGCCGCATTGCCAGCATGGCCGCTCCATTGATGGCGCTGCCGCTCGATGACCGTCTGGAGATCGCAGGAGTTTATAAAGCATGACGCTACACGAGATGAGTATCAGCGCAATCCAGCAGGCGCTGAGTGCGGGCGAGCTGAGCGCCCATGAGATTGCCCGTCAGACGCTGGAGGCGATTGCGCGCGTGAATCCGCAGATCAACGCCTGGACCGCCGTGACGGAAGCGCGCATGCTCGCCGAGGCCGCGAATATCGACACCCTGCGCCGCGAAAAGCGCCCCCTGCCACCGCTGGCGGGCGTGCCCTATGCGGTGAAAAACCTGTTTGACGTTGCCGGGCATACTACCCTCGCCGGGGCCGAGCTGTTCAGCCAGCGCCCTCCCGCGGCCACTGACAGTTTTGCCGTACGTCAGCTGCGTAGCGCGGGCGGGTTACTGACCGGGATGGTGAATATGGATGCCTATGCCTACGGCTTTACCACCGAAAACAGCCACTACGGCGCGACGCATAACCCGCACGACCTGACGCGCATCGCGGGCGGTTCGTCCGGCGGTTCAGCCGCCGCCGTGGCCGCCGGGCTGGTGCATTTTTCGCTCGGCACCGACACCAACGGCTCCATTCGCGTTCCGGCATCCCTGTGCGGGATTTATGGCCTGAAACCCACCTTTGGCCGCCTGTCGCGATCCGGTAGCCATCCGTTTGTCGCGAGTCTGGATCATATCGGGCCCTTTGCGCGCCGCGTGTGCGATCTGGCGTCGGTGTACGACGCGCTGCAGGGGCGCGATACCCGCGACGGTTTTCAGGCAGAACGCTCGCGCGAGGAGACGCGTCCCCTGCTCGAACGCGGTCTGGACGGCCTGCGCTGTGCGGTGCTTGGCGGCTACTTCACCACCTGGTGCGACACGGAGGCCCGGGACGCCGTGGCGCGGGTGGCGAAGGCCCTCGACGTGCAGGAGGAGCTGCGGTTCCCCGACGCCGGGCTGGCGCGCTCCGCGGCGTTTATCACCAGCGCCTCGGAAGGGGGTAACCAGTACCTGCCCGCGCTTCGCCGCGAGCCTGAGCGTTTTGAACCCCATTCCCGCGAACGGCTTCTGGCAGGCGCGATGATCCCTTCCGCCTGGTATATTCAGGCCCAGCGGTTTCGCGCTCAGGCGCGTCAGGCGTTCAACGCCTTGTTTGAACAAGCCGATGTCCTGATCGCCCCCGCAACGCCGCGTAGCGCCACGCGGATCGGTGAGCAAACCATGGAGATTAACGGTCAGCCGCTGCCCATTCGCGCCAGCATGGGCATGCTCACTCAACCGATTTCGTTCCTGGGTTTGCCGGTGACCACCGTTCCGCTACGCACCGCCAGGGGTATGCCGATTGGCCTGCAGCTGATTGCCGCGCCGTTTAACGAGCAGGCCTGCCTGCGCGTCGCGCGCGTGCTGGAAGAGAGTGGCATCACCGATGCCCGCCCGGCGGAGGTGGTCGCATGATCAATCACGATGACATTAACCTGCCGTGGGTGGTAGCCGAAGTGACGGCGGTGTTTTACCGCTATGAAGATGCGCTAGTGAGCAACAACATTGCCGTGCTGGACGAGCTGTTCTGGCACGACAAAAACACGGTGCGTCTGGGGGCAGGTGAAAACCTGTACGGCATTGATGAAATCCGCGCCTTTCGTGCGGCGCGCCCGTCAGCCGGGCTGGCGCGAACGTTGCGTCACACCGTCATCACCACCTTCGGGGAGAATTATGCCGTGTGCAGCACCGAGTTTACCCGTGAAGGTAGCGAACGCATCGGCCGCCAGCAGCAGACATGGGTGCGGTTTGCCTGTGGGTGGCGGATCGTGGCGGCGCAGGTGAGTTTGATGTCGTAGTCGTAGGCCGGGTAAGGCGCAGCCGCCACCCGGCAAAACATCGCACAATTATTTCAGAAACGGATGCACCTCCCGCCAGTGGTCGGCAATCTGCTGGCGGGTACAGACCCACACCTGCTCATGCTGCTGCACGTAATCCAGGAACCGCTGTAGCGCGCGAAAACGCCCCGGCCGCCCCAGCAGGCGGCAGTGCATGCCGATAGACATCATTTTCGGCGCGCGTTCCCCCTCCTCGTACAGCACGTCAAAACTGTCCTTCAGATACGTATAAAACTGCTCGGCGGTGTTAAACCCCTGCGCGGTGGCAAAGCGCATATCGTTAGCATCCAGCGTATAGGGCACAATCAGGTGCGGTTTACGGGTCCCGTCGCTACAGGCCACTTCCGTCCAGAAGGGTAAGTCATCGCCATAATAGTCGCTGTCGTAGTCGAAGCCGCCATGCTCCACGACCAGCTGGCGCGTGTTGGGGCTATCGCGCCCGGTGTACCAGCCTGTGGGCGGTTTGCCAAACAGATCGGTCAGCACGTGCACCGCTTTATGCAGATGCTCACGCTCCTGGGCGATGCCCATGTGCTGATAGTGGATCCAGCGCCAGCCGTGGCTGACCACGTCATAATCCGCCGCTTTAATCGCTTCGACGATTTCCTGATGACGCGCCAGCGCCATCGCTACGCCAAAGACCGTCAGCGGCAGACCGCGTTTTTGAAATTCAGTGTGGATGCGCCAGAACCCGGCGCGGCTGCCGTATTCGTAGAGCGAGTCCATCGACATGTGCCTGTCCGGGTAGCTTGCGGCACCGATGATGTCCGACAGGAACTGCTCGGATCCGGCATCGCCGTGCAGAACGTGGTTTTCCGCTCCTTCCTCGTAATTGAGTACAAACTGCACGGCGATGCGCGCCTGATTCGGCCACCGCGCGTGCGGTGGGTTGCCTGCGTAACCGCGCAGATCGCGCGGGTAATCCTGTTCAAAAGTCCCCATTGCCACCCCCAAAAATTAAAATGGATTCAGTGCCTGAAATTGTCCGCTTAATGCTTTATTTTCCGGGAAGGCCAGATCCCCGTGCTTGCTGGTCGACAGCCCCAGCGCCACCAGCGATTCCACCATCTTCACCGCCGCGCTGACGCCGTCGATAACCGGCACGCACAGTTCGCGCGTCAGCTCCTGCGCCAGCGTCGCCATGCCGCCGCAGCCCAGCACGATGGCCCCGCAGCCATCCTCTTTCAGCGCCTGTATACAGCGCGCGCGCACCTTTTCCTGCGCCAGACCGCTGCCGTCTTCCAGCGCCAGCACCGGGAGATCGATGGCATGCAGCGCCGCGCAGTGGTCCTGAAAGCCATACTGATGCAGCAGATGGCGGGCGATAATCAACGTGCGCGGCAGCGTGGTGACCACCGAAAAGCGCGTCGCCACCAGCGTCGCCATATGCATGGCGGCTTCAGCAATCCCTACCACCGGCCCCTGGGCCAGCTCGCGCGCCGCCAGCAGACCCGGGTCGCCAAAGCAGGCAATAACGTGACCATCCACGCCCTGCTGTCTGCCGAGTTTGACCTGTTCGAGAACGCCCACGGCAGCAATGGCCTCGTCAAAGTGGCCTTCGATGGACGGCACGCCTGCGGTCGGGCAGACCGCGAGGATTTCCGTTCCCGGTGCAGCCACCGCACGGGCTGCCGCACCGATGGTTTCCGTCATGGCGTGGCTAGTGTTGGGGTTGATCACTTGTATACAGACAGACGACATTACGACTCCTTGTGGCCGGCAAACAGCCGGGCAAAATCAGGCAGACACTCGCCCGCCCGCTCGAAGCAGAGGCTGGCGACGATATGTTCAAAATGGTGCATTAAGGCCTCGCTGAGCGGCTGGAGCGCCTTCTGGCGCAGCAGATCCACCAGCTGTTCGTGATCGTTGCAGCGACAGCCCTGCCGCCACGGCGCGCCCCAGGTGGCAATCACCAGCGATGAACGCTGGCTCAGGCCGGTCACCATCTCCGTCAGCACCTGGTTGCCGGAGATGGCCTGTAGCTGAATGTGAAAATTGGCGGAGTGGCGGATCGCCGCCGGGCCGTCATAGGCCTCGTGCGCCTGCTGCTCCTGACGAATAATGGCCTCCAGTGCTGCCAGATGCGGCGGCTGGCAGTGGGCCAGCACGTCCGGCAGATTAGCGACCTCCAGCAGCGCGCGGGTGCGGAAGATGTGCCGCGCCTCTTCTACCGTCGGGCTGGCGACGTGTGCACCACGTTTGGGCGTTAAGGTGACCATTTGCACAGCGGCGAGTCGTTGCAGCACCTTTCGGATGCCGGTACGGCTCACGCCAAACACCTCGGCCAGCGCCTCTTCCGGCAATTTGCTCCCCGGCAGCAACTGATGTTCGACAATTGCGGTCATCAGCGCCTGAAAGATGGATTCGTCTTTGTCATGCAGGTCTGGCGCGGTCTGCAGGCCATTTACGTTGTTCATTCACCACTCCGTGCTTTACCTTTCGTTATCGAATCGTATACATAAAAATAAAATATTGCATACAAGATTTATTATTTTGGCCTGGATCCTGCAACACCGTTTGCACTCCCACTCAACGGGTTTTCATTCACAGGAGCAGGTTTCATGCCAAACAGTCAAAATGCGCAGCAGGGTACGGCCGCTGATTCCGGTGCGGTTTACAGCCCACGTCTTTGCAATGAGGATCTGGCACCCACGCGTGACCAGAACTGGAGCTGGTACAACATCTTTTCATTCTGGATGTCGGATGTTCACAGCATGGGGGGATATGTGGTCGCCGCGAGCTTCTTTACGCTCGGGCTGGCAAGCTGGCAGGTGTTACTCTGCCTGCTGGTGGGGATTTGTATTGTGCAACTGTGCGCCAACCTGGTCGCAAAACCGAGCCAGATGGCGGGCGTGCCCTATGCCGTGATCAGCCGTCAGGCGTTCGGCGTCTTTGGGGCGAACATTCCGGCGGTGATCCGCGGGCTTATCGCCTTTGCGTGGTATGGCATCCAGACCTACCTGGCCGCCAACGCCCTGATGCTGGTGGCACTGAAGTTCTGGCCGTCGCTCTCTTCACTCACCACCGGCGCGTTCCTCGGCCTGTCACATCTGGGCTGGATCTGCTTCGCCATCATGTGGGTATTGCAGGCGATGGTTTTCTGGCACGGGATGAGCGCCATCAAGCGCTTCATTGATATCGCCGGTCCGGCGGTCTACGTAGTGATGCTGGCCCTTGCGGGCTGGATTGTATACAAGACCGGTTTTGACGGAATCTCCTTTACCCTCGCCAGCAAATCCCTGACCGCGGGCGAGCAAACCTGGCAGATGATCACCGCGACCGCGCTGGTGGTCTCCTACTTCTCCGGCCCGCTGCTCAACTTTGGTGACTTCTCCCGCTACGGGAAAAGCATGGGGGAGATCCGCCGCGGTAACCGCTGGGGTCTGCCGTTTAACTTCCTGCTGTTCTCCATCGTCACCGTGGTGATTGTCTCCGGTACCCAGTCGCTGTTTGGCCGCATGATCACCGACCCGATTGAAACCGTCAGCCGCGTGGGTAACGATCTGGCCGTGGCGATTGGCCTGCTGACGATGATCACCGCCACCATCGGGATTAACATTGTGGCGAACTTTGTCTCGCCAGCCTTTGATTTCTCTAACTGCTCGCCGCAGAAGATCAGCTTCCGCACCGGGGGAATGATTGCTGCCGTCGGCTCGATCCTGCTCACCCCGTGGAACCTGTTCAACTCACCGGAGTTAATCCACTACACCCTGGACGTGCTCGGGGCGTTTATCGGCCCGCTGTTCGGCATACTGATTGCCGATTTCTACCTGATTAAACGCGGCAAGGTGTCGGTTGACGACCTGTTCGATGACACGCCAAAGGGCAAATACTGGTATCGCAACGGCTTTAACCCGAAAGCCATCGGCGCGCTGATCCCGTCCGTTGCCGTGGGCCTGGTGATTAGCTTTATCCCGGCCCTGCATGAGGTGGCGAACTTCAGCTGGTTTATCGGCGTCTTCCTCGGCGGCGTGACCTACCGCTGGCTGGCGCGGGAAGATCGCGAGACGGCAGGCGCGACGACGTTCAGCTCCCGCGTGGCAACGCAAAAAGAGTAACCCTTCCCTCCTCCTCTGGCCGCAGCGTAACTGCGGCCCGTTCATTCTGGCACTGTTCTTGCTGCGCTTTCTCACCCCGCTACGCAAACACGAAGGCAGGAACCATGATGGAATACCAGACTGCGATACGCGGTACATTTTTTGACATTGCCCAGGTCTGCGACAGCGCAGACACCATTGCCGAACACGCGCGCTACCTTGAGGACGGGCTGCTGTTTATTCAGAATGGCCACATTCTGGCGCACATGGCGTGGCAGGAGGGCGAGCAGTATCTTGACCCGCACAAAGGCTACACTGACCTGCGCGGCAAGCTGCTGCTGCCCGGTTTTATCGATACCCATGTGCATTATCCGCAAACGGAGATGATCGGCGCCTTTGGCGAGCAGCTGCTGGAGTGGCTGACCACCTATACCTTCCCGGTGGAGAGCCAGTTTGCCGATGAAGCCTACGCGAAAGAGATCGCCGAATTTTTCATTAACCAGCTGGTGAGCAATGGCACCACCACCGCGCTGGTGTTCTGCACGCTGCATCCGGAATCGGTCGAGGCGCTGTTTACTGAGGCGCTGCGCCTCAACATGCGCCTTATCGCCGGGAAGGTGATGATGGACAGACACGCGCCGGACTACCTGAGCGAGGACGCGAAACAGAGCTACCGGCAGACGCGTGAGCTGATCCAGCGCTGGCATCACCGGGGGCGGCTGGGCTATGCCATTACGCCACGCTTTGCCCCGACGTCATCCCCCGAGTTGCTCGCCGCGGTCAGCCTGCTGAGAGAGGAGTTTCCGGATACCTGGCTGCAAACCCATCTGAGCGAAAACCCAAACGAAGTGGCCTGGGTGAACGACCTCTGGCCGGAGCATGAACGCTATCTGGACGTGTATCACCACTACGGCCTGACCGGCGAGCGCAGCGTGTTTGCCCACGCCATCCACCTGCACCACAGCGAGTGGCAATGCCTGCATGACACCGGTTCGGCGGTGGCGTTTTGCCCCACCTCGAACCTGTTTCTCGGTAGCGGGCTGTTTCGCCTGCCCGCCTGCTGGCAGCACAGAGTGAGGATGGGCATCGGCACTGACGTGGGTGCGGGCACCACCTTCAGCATGCTGCTTACCCTGGGGGAAGCGTACAAGGTGGGTCAGCTCCAGAGCTACCGTCTCCGCGCCAGCGAGGCGTTTTACCACGCCACGCTGGGCGGCGCGCACGCCCTCCGGCTTGACGAGAAGATTGGCAACTTCACGCCCGGCAAAGAGGCGGATTTCGTCGTCATCGACCCGGACGTAACGCCGCTGCAGCGCCTGCGCAATCGCCGCTGCCAGGACATTTACGAGCAGCTCTTTGTGCTGATGACCCTGGGCGATGAGCGCAACATCAGCGAAACCTGGGTCAACGGCGTGCAGGTGTGGTCAGCTGCCCCGGTAGGTTGACCAGCCGCCGGGCGCAATCACAAACGGCAGATGGAAATGCTCGTCTGCCGATTCTCCCGTCACAAACTCAATCTGCGCGCAGGGATAGATCGTCTCGCGGCCTGTGTCGCTAAACCACTTACCGATTTCGGCCACCAGCCGGTAGCGGCCTTTTGCCAGGTTCGGGACGAATTCTGTGATGCGCCCACTGGCGTTCGTGACGCCAGTCGCCATGATCTCCCCGTCCCGCTCAAGATGAACCGTCACGCCCTCGGCGGGTTTCCCCGTTGAAATATCGAGAATATGGGTGCTGAGTGTGCTCATTCGCTAATGACTCCTTCCAGCCGCAGCAGCGTAATTTCCCGCAGCTCTTCCAGCGCGGTCAATACTTCCTGCGTATCGTTGTTTTCCAGCCGCGCGTTCAGCGCCTGTAAGATCTCTTCTCCGCTGCGGCCCTTCGCGCGGATAAGAAAGACCCGTCCGAAACGGGCTTCATAGCGGGCGTTACCCTCCCGTAACGCCTGCGTCAGGGCAGCATCGCGGTCATTCACCGCGCCCTGTTCCTGCCGCGACAGTGCTGCCTCCGCCTGGGAACCCGCTGGCTTTTCCCCAATACGCGGATGGGCGCTCAGGGCTTGCGTTAACGCCGTCTCATCCCAGCGTTGCGCCAGCGCCAGTGCCGTACTGAACACGTCTTCCCGGCGGGAATAGGGCCGCCCGCGCACCAGGGCTTCAGCCCAGCCGGGGATCGCCACGCAGGGGTGGATCCGCGCGAGAGCCTCTTTCTCAGGAAGCCGATTAAAGTCGTGCAGTGCGATCATAGTATCTCCTTGATTATCCTCTTTCAGGTCATTGCACAAACCACGCCACTCCTTTGCCTGAGCGTGAAACAGTTGATTCCGTATAGCTCAACTGGAAATTTTTGATTCAAAAAAAGGCAAGCTCACCACGTCTGCGCACCTTAGCAGTGCAAACCTGCCCTTCACAACGCCGTTTTCACCCCGTTGCAGCCTGGTACGCAAATTGCTGAATGGCTTTACACCCTGCAAAAGGAGAGAAGCATGAAAGCAATCGTTATTGGTGCGGGAATTGGCGGCCTGAGCGCCGCTGTTGCGCTGAAGAAAGCGGGCATCGACTGTACCGTGTTTGAAGCCGTCAAAGCGATCAAGCCCGTCGGGGCGGCCATCTCCATCTGGCCTAACGGCGTGAAATGCATGCAGCACCTCGGCATGGGCGACATCATCGAGACGTACGGCGGGCCGATGCGTTTTATGGCCTACAAAGATTACCGGCGCGGCGATACCCTGACCCGCTTTAGCCTCGCGCCGCTGGTCGAGCGCACCGGCGGGCGTCCCTGCCCCGTCTCGCGCGCGGAACTTCAGCGCGAAATGCTGGACTTCTGGGGGCGCGATAACGTGCAGTTTGGCAAGCGCGTCGAACGTGTCCGGGAAGATGACGCGGGCGTGAGCGTCACCTTCACCGATGGCACCGCGGCAACCGGGGATTTTCTGATTGCCGCCGACGGCAGCCACTCGGCGGTTCGTCCGTATGTGCTGGGTTATACGCCGGAGCGCCGCTACGCCGGTTACGTGAACTGGAACGGGCTGGTGAAGATTGATGAAGAGATTGCCCCGGCGCACCAGTGGACCACCTTCGTTGGTGAGGGCAAACGCGTATCGCTGATTCCCGTCTCCGGCGGACGCTTCTACTTCTTCTTTGACGTGCCGCTCCCTGCGGGTCTGGCAGAAGATCGCACCACCCTGCGTGCCGATCTCACGGGCTACTTCCGCGGCTGGGCGCCGCCGGTGCAAAAGCTTATCGCCGCGCTCGATCCTGACACCACTAACCGGATTGAAATCCACGACATCGAACCGTTCGATACCCTGGTGCGCGGCAACGTCGCGCTGCTTGGCGATGCCGGGCACAGCACCACGCCGGATATCGGCCAGGGCGGCTGTGCGGCGATGGAAGATGCCGTGGTGCTGGGCGAATGCCTGCGAGAGAACCACAACATTACGCTGGCGCTGCGACAGTACGAAGCGCTGCGCTGCGACCGGGTGCGTGACCTGGTGCTGAAGGCGCGCAAACGCTGCGACGTCACCCACGGCAAAGACATGACGTTGACGCAGGCCTGGTATCAGGAGCTGAAAGAGGAGACCGGGGAGCGCATCATCAACGGTCTGTGCGAGACCATTCAGGGCGGCCCGTTAGGCTGAACAAGAGGGACAACGATGAAAAGAGAACCGACTCCACCCGCCCACTGCACCTTTGAGCCAGAGGACTGGCTGCGCCTGGCGAAATGCTGGCATCCCGTTGCACGCGCCTGCGACATCGGCCCGGCACCGGTTAAAGCAACCCTGCTGGATGAACATCTGGTCATTTACCGGATTAACGACCAGGTCGTGGTCGGCCGGGATGTCTGTCCGCACCGCGGCGTGCCGCTGACGCTGGGCTTTCACGATGAGCACGGCATTATTTGTCCGTACCACGGCTTACGCTTCGGAGAGGACGGGCGCTGCAACCGTATCCCGTCCAGCCCCGACCAGCCCGTTCCGGCGAAGCTGAACCTGATTAACTACGCCGTGGAGGAGCGCTTTGGCCTGATCTGGACCTGTCTGGCCTTTGACCCGGACAATCCGGTACCGCTGCCCGCCATGCCGCACTGGGATGACGACGGATTCCAGCAGATTAACTGCCCGGCGTTCGAGGTGAATGGCTTCGCCGGTCGCCAGGTGGAAGGATTTCTGGACGTGGCGCACTTTGCCTGGATCCACACCGATACCTTTGCCGATCCCAATAATCAGCTGGTTCCCACCTATCAGCCGCAGGAGACGCCGTTCGGTTTCGTGGCCGATTACTGGAGTTCCGTGAGCAACTATCCCGCCAGTTCAGACGTCCAGGCTCCGGAGGGCTTCCAGTGGCTGCGTCATTTTGAAATGCATCTGCCGTTTACCGCCACGCTGACGATCCATTTCCCGGGGGAATCCCGACTGGTGATTATGAACGCCGCGTCGCCGGTATCATCGCGGGTGACCCGGATGTTCGCCCCTATCGCGCGCAACTTCGATCTGCATATTCCGGTGGAAGATGTGCATGCCTTCAATCTGCGCATTTTTGAAGAAGACCGTCTGATGGTCGAAACCCAGCGCCCGGAAAGCCTGCCGCTGGATCTGACGCTCGAAGCCCATATCCCGGCGGATAAAAGCTCGATTGCCTACCGTCGGGGACTGAAAAAGATGGGATTCGGCGAATTTTTCCTGGTATGACGGAGGCCAATATGTTGAGCGTTATCGTTGATGGGCTGTGGCGTGAGGGGGATAAAAGCCTCGCCGTCAGGCTGGTGGCGGAAAACGGCGCCGCGCTACCGGCGTGGCAGCCCGGCGCGCATATTGATGTACACCTGCCCTGCGGCCTGGTGCGCCAGTATTCCCTGACCGGAGCCTGTGAGGACGAAGGGTATCTTATCTGCGTGGGGCGCGAAACCGCCTCGCGCGGCGGGTCGCGCTACGTTCACGAGACGCTGCGGCCTGGACAGAAACTCACGATCTCCACCCCACGCAATCTGTTCCCGCTCGTTCAGGCAGAGCGGGTTTTACTCCTGGCTGCGGGCATTGGCATTACGCCGCTGTTTGCGATGGCCCTGCAGCTGAAGGCGGCCGGAACGCCGTTTACGCTGCATTATTACGTTAAAAATCGCGAAAGCGCGGCGTTTGTTCAGGAACTCTCAAAGTACGGTGAGTGCATCATTCATACCCTCAGCCCCCGCTCAGCGCTGGCAGAACATCTCCCCATACCGGAAGCGGGACTGCATGCCTGGGTGTGCGGACCTGCGGGTTTTATGGAGAAAGTCCGCAATGTGGCAAAGACGAAGGGATGGGATAACGCCCACATTCACAGCGAGGCGTTTCAGCCTGCTGCGCCTGCCGCTGGTCATGAAACCGGCGAGATCTTTACCGTTAAACTGGCCTCCACCGGGGAGCGCTGGCCGGTGCCTGCGGATAAGACCATTGCCCAGGTCTTACAGGCAAACGGCGTAGACGTACCGCTGTCCTGTGAAATGGGGATCTGCGGCGCCTGCCTGACGCCGGTGATTGACGGCGTGGTGGATCACCGGGACAGCGTGCAGTCGGAGGCGGAAAAAGGCGCAACAAACCAGCAGGTGGCGCTCTGCTGCTCGCGGAGCCATTCGGGGGAGCTGGTGATTGGGCTGTAAAACGACATCAACATTTTAGCGGCCCTTCTTGCCGGGTGGCGCTGTGCTTACCCGGCCTACAATCCGTAACAATATCAATATATTGCACTATTCATTGTAGGTCCGTGCAAGCGTAGCGCCGCCGGGCGAAACTCACACATCGCTTTTTGCCAGCCCGTAAACGGGATCGCTATCCTGCCACGCGTACTCAATATGGCTGGCCTGCTCGCGCGCCAGGGCATCATCGCCCTGTAATCGCGCCGCCAGGGTAAAGGCGAAATCAAATACGTTACCCAGGCCGCGACCGCTCAGCAGATTGCCGTCTTCCACCACCTCGGCATCGACGTACCTGCCCTCGCTGACTGTTTTCCACAGATCGCCGGAACAGACGTAGCGGCGCCCCTTCAGCAGCCCGTTACCGCCCAGCACACGGGCGGCGGCGGAACAAATCGGGCAGATATATTTGCCCATTTCATCGTGGCGGCGGACGAAGGCGATGACCTCCGCGCTTTTCGCCAGGTTAACGCTGCCCTCCGGGCCGCCCGGTAACACCACGGCGTCAAAGGTGCAATCGAAACTGGCTTTGAGGGTGCTGTCCGCCACCATTGAGATGGCGTGATAGCTCACCACTTCGCGGCTCTCGCCGCAGGCAATCGTCTGCACCGTAATATTCAGGCGACGCAGGATATCGATGGTGACGATCGCTTCCCCCTCTTCAAAACCGGGGGCCAATAGCACGGCTACGCTTTTCATTTTGCTCTCCATGGCTTCAGGGTTACCAGTACGGGTGCCAAATCTGTCGCAGCCGCGCCAGCAGCTCGAGATAGAAATAGTCTCCCCAGCTACAGCACTGATCGACCCCCTTGCCGCTGCCCATATGATAAACCGAGTGTTGCAGCAGCCCTTCGGTCGGATCGTCGTCGTGGGCAAGGTAGTTATCGGTCAGCGACAGCGCAATACGCAGCGCCATCTCTTCGTAATACGCACGGTTTGCGTCGAGCGTCGGCAGCGCCTTGACCAGCTCCAGCAGACCGCAAGCGGCAATCGCCGCCGCTGAACTGTCGCGCACGGCGTCAGTACCGAGCAGCGCCAGATCCCAGTGGCACACATCATCTTCCGGCAAACGGTTGAGGAAGTAATGTGCCAGGCTGCGTGACAGCTCAACCATCTGCTTATCGCCGGTGTGCTGATAGCTGAGCAGGAAGCCGTAAATGCCCCATGCCTGCCCGCGCGACCAGCACGAGGTGTCGCTGTAGCCCTGATGGGTATTACCAAAGCGCGGCTCACCCGTCTGGACATCCATATAGTATGTGTGATACGTCGAGGCATCTTCCCGCACGATATAGTTTGCAGCCTGTCCGGCGTGAGCCGTCGCCGCTTGTGCATAGCGCGGATCCCCGGTCTGTTCGCTGGCCCAGTACAGCAGCGGCAGGTTCATGTTGCAGTCGATGATCATTCGCCCCTGCTGCTCCGGGTCGTTTAAATCACCCCATGCCTGGATAATCCTGGCCGTTGGGTTAAAACGCTCCATCAGGCGCTCGGCTGCCAGCAGCGCCGACCGGCGAGCGGCTTCGTTGCCGGTGAGGCGCCAGGCGCTGATGCAGGAGAGCGAATAGAGAAAACCAAGATCGTGCGTTGCCGTGTCGATACGCTGCTCAATACGCCGGGCGAACGACGGTAAATAGCGCTCGGCGGCGTCGCGATAATGCGCTTTGCCCGTCATCTCCCACGCCAGCCACAGCTGGCCTGGCCAAAAACTGGTGGTCCATTCCACGTTATCGGTGCGCGGCCAGACGCCCTTCTCACAGGCTTCGCCGGGGAATTTATCGCCGAAGGCAACAATATTTTTGTCGAGCTTGCGCGTTACGCGGGTTAACGCCGCTTCCAGCTTCTGGCTCAGGGCCAGGCGATCGACCTGATGCAGTTCGATCGGCCGCAGCGCTTCGGTGATAACAGATTTGGTCATAACAACTCCTGAATTAATGTTTGGCCGGTTCAACCGGGGCGGAATCTAATGCCGGAGCAAAGGGGCGTGAGACATCGCACTTCGACTGGCAGCGCGACAGCGTAAAGGCGGAAATCAGCGTAAATATCAGGGCGCAGCAGCCCATCAGCAGATAGGTATGCTCAAAGCCTATCCTGTCGTACAGATAGCCAGCAGGTGGGGCGACCACAATCGACCCCACGTAAATCATCGCCTGGTAGCCCAGCAGGTACATCGTGGCGTTAACCCGACGATGGAAATGTTCGGCGATGTATTTGAAGACCGAGATCAGCAGCAGCGCGATCTCGACGCCATAAAACGGTTTGATGATAGAGATCACTATCGGGTCACTGGTGAGTCCGGAGGCGATCAGCCGAGCCCCGACCACGCAGCCGCAGAACACCAGGCCGCGCTTGGCGCCGTAGTGATTCACCAGCCACGGGATACACATCATCATCAGGAATTCCATACCCGACTGGACGGTGCTCAGGTAGCCGTACCAGGCATTTCCCTGCTCTTTGGTGGCGAAGAATGATACGAAGTAGCGCGGGAATTGCTGTTCGGCGATAAACATCATCCACGCCACCCCGGCGACGTAGAGGCTGAACATCCAGAATTTGCGGTTTTTCAGGAGCATCAGCACATCGGCAAAGACAATCTTATTGGCGGAAATAACGCTGTTATTACGCAGCTGCTCATCGCCGATTTTGAGGCTAATCAGCACCAACAGCATTAGTACCGAGGTACCGCTGCTGAGCAGAAAGTTGGCCAGCGGCGTGACGTTAAACAACAGCCCGGAGACCGAAGCCGCCATCGCCCAGCCCAGCGAACCCCACATTCTGATGCGGCCAAACTCCAGCCCGTACAGGCGGCTAAAGCGGTCAGCGTAAGATTCAGACGCCGCCACGCCAGCGTACCAGCCCAGGCTCAGATATAGCGCGCCGATGATAATCCCGGCCATCGCATGGCTTTCCAGCAGCGGCTGGTACACCAGCGCAAAAAACGGCGCCATCAGCGCAGAAATGGCGCAGACAAAATAGAGCAGCCACTTGCTCATGCCGATTTTGTCCATGATGTAGCCATACACCGGCTTCAGGACCACCGCGAAGACGCCATTGATGGCGAACACGCTGCCGATAGTGATGCTATCGAGGCCCACTTTCTGGCTCAGCCACAGGGCGTACAGGCCAAAGCTGGATGACCAGGTGAAGAAGTAGAGAAAAATAAAGGTACTCATTTTGTACTGTGCGGCGCGTACGGACGATGATGTGCTCATAGCGATGTCTCCGGGGCCAGAACGAGCGTCGTTTCTTGTCGTGCCATCACGAAGCGTACCGCGTCATCGCTAATGAAGGCCTGCGGGCAGTGTTGCGGATCGAAGCCTGCGGCATTTCCCGCCCACACCGCGCTTATCAGCAAATGCGTGCCGGGATCGAGTTCGCCGCGCAGCAGCGGCACTGCAGCGCGCTCGGCAAACAACAGATTACTGTTTGGCGGCGTCACCACCGTTTCGCCGCGGCGGGCGTGCGGATGTAAACAGAAAATGGCTGAGGCATCCTGGGCATTGCGTAACCAGCAGGCGCTTTCCATCTCCTGCGCCTGCGGCTGTGGGCGGTTCGCGAGGCTAAAGCCCCCTTCCGCGCAATCCAGCTCGCGTTGAGTATTGATACGATGGACGCGCAGTTGCCAGTCGCCCAGCGCCAGCAGCCAGCTCTCAATCACCACATCGCGCCACGGCAGCCAGCGGCTGTAAATGGTGCCGTCAGCGGTGACCACGTGCTGGCATTCACGGCGGCCACGCCAGTAGTTATCTTTTTCGGCCAGCAGCAGCATCGAATCGGGTGCGGCATGGTTCAGGCCGTAGCGCCCGCGTTCGAGGGTGAAGCCAAAGCGGGTGGAATAGGCAAATTTGCAGTATTTCGCTTCGGTATTCACGAAGTTGTTTAGCTCCAGCTGGCCGGACGTCAGCATCCACAGGTGATCGGCCTGATGCACCACCACCTGATCCGCGTGGGCTATCGTGTGCTGCGCGGGCAATGGCGGCAGCGGCAGCTCGGCCGCCTGCCAGAAGGCGTCGCCCTCATCTAATGCCAGTACCAGCAGGGTCTTCAGGCCCCAGTACGGTGAACCCGGCGCGTTGTAGTCTTCCGCCATCGCCAGATTCGGGTAGCTGTAGCCGACGCTCAGTATGCCGTCACGGTCGAATATCGGCTGCTTCAGCCACCAGCGCAGATGGCGCAGCACGATGCCCTTAATCACGCCCGGCGAAAAGACCTCCAGCCCGGCGAAAGCCGCCGCACTCCAGAACGCCGCCTCGGCAAAGCGGTAGGTCAGGCTACGGCCAAACGGGATCGCCGCGCCGTCTTCGGCAAAGAAATGAATGAAGTCAGAGGAGAAACGCGCGGCGCGATCGCGCAGGGTTGCGCACCGCGTTGGATCAACATCGGCCATTAGCTTCGCGTAAATCAGTCCATAGAAATGGAAGCCCATCGAGATGTAATAGTCGCGCGGCCGGCCCGGTCCATCGGAGTACCAGCCATCGCCAAGATAGTAGTGCTCCATGGCAGCGAAATGCTTTTCCAGCGCCTGCGGATGGGTCGACATGTCACAATAATGGAAGCCAACCTGCACCAGAATCGGAAAGAAGTGCCAGTTGTTATCGGGGATATCCTGGGTCTCGCACTGCTTTAGCCAGCGCCATAGATTCTCTTTCTCCGTCTCAGTGAAATGTGCCAGTACGGTTTCGCCCGCCAGCGCCAGCAGTAAGCCGTAAGCCGCCATTTCGACGATTCGCTGATCGAAAGGACCGACATCGCCCCAGTAATCAGCATGCTGCGGATTGGTGCCGTTTTTTATCGCCTGTAAATAGAAAGAGAAGTGTTGCGGCTCGCTGCCGCCAGCCAACAATGGCGTGATGCCCCACAGCAGACGGGAAAAGGTTTCCATGCTCGCGACCTGCTGGCCGTAGTGAGCGGTAAAGTTCGCTAAATCAATGCGGCTGGCGTCTTTTTTAAAATAAGGCGTCACCGCGTTCAGCATATCGTTAACCAGCCGCAGTACCTCATCACGGCTCGTCAGTGGGTTATCCACATGAATATTTTCAGGTTGCACAGGGTCCTCCCGCATAACACGAGGGTAGAGATAAGTTATTGTTATTTGGCTTTTTAAAGCCACGAGTGCGACGTCTGAATGAAGAGTAACCGCTTTTATTCCCGGTGCTGAGTGAGCAGACTCACAAAATTAAACCGGCATTTCATTTTTGCTGGATTTTGTCGATCGAGAGAGGGATAAATTACAAATGATGGTCTAAAAATTTAAATCTGTTGTCCTGGAGGGAAAATGGGTGAAACGCAACTGCTGGAACGCATTACGCTCGATCGGCAGGCCATTTCATTTAACCGCATGTACACCACCAGCGCGGTTTACTACCACTGGCATCAGTGCGTTGAATTGCTCTATATTTCCAGCGGTTATGGCATCGTGGTGGTGGACAATCAGCACTACACCGCCCGTCCGGGGCGTTTATTTGTCTTCCCGCCCTTCCGTTTGCACAAAGTGCAGGTCGATCATAGCGATAAGAACCCCTATCACCGCACCACCATGCACATTGCGCAATCGGTCGTCGAAAGTGCGCTCAGCACCTTTCCGCGCCATCAGGCCCGCTTCGCCTCGCTGGCCGCCAGCAATCTCCCGGCACAAATTTACGATCTCAGCACGCACGCGGCGTTTATTGAGAGAATACTTGAACAGTTTCAGCGCCTGGAGGACAACGCGCAGACCGAAGCCTGCGAGGTGGCATTTCTGGTGATGCAGTTGATGACATGTCTGCCCGAGCAGCCGCAGCCCTACCCGCCGCGCCAGCAGACCGTCGCCTCGCGGATAATGAGCTGGGTCGAAGCCCACTATGCCAGCAAGTTTTCGCTCGATCGGTTAGCGCACGACCTGGGGCTCTCGCGAAGCTATACCTCACGCATTTTCCGCCAGCAGACCGGCGGTAGCATCCACGAATATTTGCTGACCCGGCGGATTAAAAGCAGCTGCGATCTGTTACGGTACAGCGATGAGCCTGTTGACGCCATTGCACTGGCAGTGGGGTTTAGCGAGGTGACCTATTTCATTACCTGCTTTAAAAAGATGATGCGTAAGACGCCGCTGCAGTATCGACGGAGTAACTCCGGCACCAGAATTCCCGGTTAAGGCGGTTTTAACAAACAAAAAACCCAGGTCGCATAACGACCTGGGTTTCGAATTTGGCGGAAGCGTAGAGATTCGAACTCTAGAACCCTTTCGGGTCGCCGGTTTTCAAGACCGGTGCCTTCAACCGCTCGGCCACGCTTCCAAAGTGAGGCGCACTATAAACATCTATTAGCGCCTTGTAAAGCAGGAATTTTTCTATTTCTACGCCCTGGCGTTTAACTGCGCAAAAAATCGCTCATTCCCCGATCCCCGCGTCGCTCTCTCCCACTTGTACATACCGTTACACGGCAACGCTCATCCTTCTAAATCGCTCTGGTATAGAATGCCCCAAAATAGACGGCCATTTGTTGTGTAATTGTTATAAAGCCGATTATCAACGGATTTTAGAAAATTGCCGCCATGTAGTCTTACTGGTTAATGATGAAAATCAAAAATACGTTTTGCTTACATATCCTGATGGCAGCCCTGGCCATTTTATTCCTCAGCATTCACCCGCTGGTGACCAGCTTTGATCCGCCGCTTAAATTCCAGCCGCTGATCAAATCCATGGCGGGCACACCGAAAGAACAAGCGGAAAAAATTGCCACCATTTCCCATGCCCTGGAGGGGAATGCCATTTTCTTCATTGGCGCCTCTGAAGTTGCCACCTCTGAAGATGAACATTACGCGGTCTATCATTATTTTAATCAGCAATTACACCAACCCGTCGTGGCGTATGGCGATGCGTTTGTCGATGATGAAACACAATTTTTACTGTTTTCACGTTTTAAAAATAGCCTTAACGCAAACAGTAAAGTGGTTTTATTGTTGGCACCTGACAGCTTTTACTCAAAAGGTCTGCCACCCGCTATCTATGCGGATAATTTTCCGGGCTCTGTTTTTGATCCCCTGATGAAGGATCCGCAGGCACGTCCGATCCTCGTGAATTATTTAAAACATATTGATGCTAAAGAGATAAGCCATTTAACCTTTGGGCAAATGCGTGTCTTCGGCTGGCACCCCGATCTGATTTGGGATGAGATCGGTTTCCAGTTCGCTAATTTTTGTACCCTGATAAAAAACGACTGGCTGTCGCTGCTCAATATCAGGCCTGAGACGGCGCAACCCTGGCCGCAACAGCCAACCACCCACATGACTCCGGACTGGAATAAAGAGCTGGCGAATGCCCGTGAATTAAATAAAGTTCGCCAGCAAAGCGCGGCGACCCTGTGGATGGACAAAACGATTTACGAAGAGGACGGTAAGCCGCAGCAGTGGGATGACACGCCGGTGGTGCCCGGCCAATTCGCTGCGTTCAGGAAAACCGTCCAGCTGCTGAAGGCACATCACGTGCAGGTCATTGCTATCGTCGACCCGGTTAACCCGTGGGCGCTTTACCATACCGACACTTTCCGCCCGTACGATAAGCAAATTCAATCCATTCTGAAAGAGAACCAGATCCCTTATTTAGATATGTACGCTATGCCTTATCAGAATGGCTGGAACTGGGACCGACTGCACCCGACTGAACTGGCCTGGGTGCCTATGCTTCGCTTTATTGCACAGAGTTTTAAATAATGAAAATCGCGATCCGTCTGTTTATCCTTTATCTCCTGCTTGGGATCACCATCGTCGCGTGGACCGCTGTCGATGACAGCATGAGTATGCAACTGCATTTTGAATATCAGAAATTCTGAGGCCGAATGATGTACAGCTCAGGACTGTTTTTTGTCTGTTTATTTTCATCGGCAGGGGTATTTGCGCTGATTAATCGCCTGCTGCGCCATCGCCTGACCTGGTTATCGTCCTTGGTCGTCCTGACAGCATTAGGCTGGGGCTATATTTTTCAGGGCGATTATCGTATTCCGGCGATCGTTTTTGGCTGTTTTTATCTTTTCGCCACGTTAAAAGAAAAAGGATGGTTAAAAACCTGGCAGGCGATCGTGTTAACGCTGCTGCCACTGTTTTTGGTGAAATTACATTTTAATCACCATCTCGGCATGATCGGTCTCTCTTTTATGACCTTTCGCGCGGTGGATGTGCTGTTGTATCGCAGTAAAAAAGAGGGCCAGAATATTCTGCACTATTTCTGCTACCTCTTTATGCCCTTTATTATTCTGGCCGGGCCGATGTACCGCTGGCGGACATGGATGAGCGATGTGAATAAACCCGCATTCACCCTTAACCGTGAACAATGTTTAACAGCGTTAGAGCAGATCGTCACCGGCATCATCCAGAAGTTCCTGTTTGCCATGCTGATCGATTCGCTTGTGGTGCAGCCCTGGAGCCATAAGCCATTTTCGCTGACCGTCGGCGTGGTGATGTCGATTGCTTACAGCGCCTATCTGTACTTTGATTTTGCAGGTTACAGCAATATGGCCATCGGTGCCGGGCGCTTATTCGGGCTGAATATTCCGGCAAACTTCAATATGCCGCTGCTTGCAAAGAACCCTCAGGACTTCTGGCGGCGCTTCCACATCAGCCTGTCTGAATGGCTGCGCGATGTGGTGTTTATGCCCGTCTATATGAACCTGATGAAGTTCAACTTTTTCCGTCAGAACAAAACGCTGGCGCAAAATATCGGTATTTTTTGCACCCTGTTCTGCATGGGGGCATGGAATGGCCTGGAACGCCATTATGTCATCAGCGGCGCGCTGTTTGGCGCCATTTCTGTCGCACACAACATGCTGCTGTGGTCAGCCAAACGCAGCCCGGCATTACACCGCGGTTTGCAGTATCCGGCAGTTGCGTTTTTGGGGCGAATTCTGACGCTGGGCAGCGCCGCAGGATCCCTTTACATCTTTAGTGGAATGTCTCCTCTATGAAATATCACACCGATCTACAGGAACTGCAGGATTTCTTACGTGCGGCATTGCGCGATCCCGCCTCCCCGCAGCAGCTGGCCATCACGGGTAGCGACGAAACCCTCAGCTGGCTACAGCTTTCCGCCGCCGTGATGGACTGGGCGGAACGCTATCAACGCTGCAAGCCTATCGAAGGCACACCGGTCGTATTATATGGTCATCAGCAGGCCGAGTTCGCCGTGGCGATTTATAGCTGCCTGTTGCACAACATTCCGTACATCCCGGTGGATTGCATCTACCCGCAGGAGCGGCTCCGGGAGATTTGTAGCCTGGCCAGTGTCCCTTACTATTACGACGTTGCAACCCGGCAGTTTATTGCCACCGGTGAAGCGGGCAAGGTCCTGGAAGAGCAGGATCTGGCCTATATCATGTTTACCTCAGGCAGCACCGGCAAACCGAAAGGCGTGCAGATTGGACGTGAGAGCGTCTGGCACTTCATGAAATGGGTCAGCCAGGACTTTTCCCTGCCGGCAAAACCGGTGCTGATGAACCACGCGGTGTTCAGCTTTGACCTCTCCCTGATCCCTTTGCTGGCGAACCTGGCGATGGGCGGACACATCGTGCTCAACGCCAAAGAGGCTATTCAGAAAGAGAACTGGCTGGCGCGACTCAAAAGAAACGCGGTCTCCGCCTGGGTGTCCACGCCCTCTTTTGCCTACCAGCAGCTGCTGTCCCCGCAGTTTAACAGCGAGTATTTGCCTGAACTCGGCGTCTTTATCTTCATTGGTGAAGTGCTCAATAAAGCGCTGGTTAAACAGCTGCGCCGCCGTTTCCCGCAGGCCAAAATCATCAACTCCTATGGCCCAACGGAAGCGACCATTGCGACGACGGTGGTTGAAATTACGGATGAGATCCTCAACCAGGACAGCGCCGTGCTGCCGGTGGGGGTCATGATGCCGGAGAGCAGAATGGACATTTCCGCCGAGGGCGAGCTGATTATCTGGGGTAAAAACGTCATGCGCGGCTACCTCGGCCTGCCGCAGGAGAACGCGGCAAAATTACTGCATCGGGAAGATGACGCGTGTCGCGGCTACCGGACCGGCGATCTGGGTTATGAAGCGGGGATGATCTATTGCCAGGGTCGCAACGATAGTCAGGTCAAACTGAATGGCTACCGTATTGAAATCAACGAGATCGAAAACCGTCTGCTGGCCATGTCCGGCATTAATGAAGCGGTAGTGATGCCGCTGATGAAACCCTGCGGCAGCGTGCTGCGTATTGCCGCGTTCTGCGTGACGGAAATGGCACCGGACACGATCAAAACCTCGCTGTCGAAAGTGGTTCCCCACTATATGGTGCCTTCACAAATTATCGTAAAAGACGCGTTGCCGCTGAACCCTAACGGCAAAATTGACCGCAAATTGCTGGACGCTTACGCCCGCACTCATTAATTATCCAGGAAACATAATGGAAAACGAAATTCTCGCCCTGTTCGAAAAAGTATTATCCCGTAAAGTGGGCTTTCACGATGAACTGATTGAATCTGATATTCTCGACTCTATTCTGGCAGTCGATATGGTGCTGGAAGTGCAGGACGTTTACGGCTGTATGATCCCGCCAACTGACGTAGCGACGGTGTTGAAGACCCCGGCAGATCTCGCCCGCTATATTGAAGAGAACCGCTAAGCCCCGCTGTATGACCCCGCCCTGGGGGCTCTGGCGCGCCGCACCAGAGCCCTGAATGCAAAATGAATACCTTTCACGGGAATGAAACCCACCGCTGATATGATTTCTCCTACACTTTAGGGGTCGTGTTGTTTTTAACAGAGGAGTCTGCGGTATGGCATTCGTAACAACGAAAGACGGCGTCAACATTTATTACAAAGACTGGGGTCCGAAAGAAGCTCAACCCATTGTTTTCCATCACGGCTGGCCATTGAGTGCCGATGACTGGGATAACCAGATGCTCTTCTTCCTTGCAGAGGGCTATCGCGTTATCGCTATCGATCGTCGTGGTCATGGACGTTCGGATCAGGTCAGTGAAGGTCACGATATGGATCATTATGCGGCCGACGCGTCGGCCGTGGTTGAAAGCCTGGATCTGCACAATGCCGTGCATGTCGGTCACTCTACCGGCGGCGGCCAGGTCGCCCGCTATGTAGCGAAATACGGCCAGCCGCAGGGGCGCGTCGCCAAAGCGGTGCTCGTCAGCGCCGTTCCCCCGCTGATGGTCAAAACAGAGAATAACCCCGGCGGGACACCCATCGAGGTGTTTGACGGCTTCCGTAGTGCGCTGGCAGCCAATCGCGCGCAGTTTTACCTCGACGTAGCCAGCGGCCCTTTTTACGGTTTTAACCGGGATGGCGCGGAGGTTTCACAGGGTACGATTC
This sequence comes from Enterobacter cloacae complex sp. IR5458, assembly GCF_049238025.1. Lineage (NCBI taxonomy): Bacteria > Pseudomonadati > Pseudomonadota > Gammaproteobacteria > Enterobacterales > Enterobacteriaceae > Enterobacter > Enterobacter cloacae complex sp. IR5458. Next base: position 50,178 of record NZ_JBMKIF010000020.1, on the reverse strand, counting down.
AGAACTGGTGGCGTCAGGGAATGATTGGCAGTGCCAAAGCGCACTATGAGGGGATTAAGGCGTTTTCAGAGACTGACCAGACGGAGGACTTAAAAGCCATCACGGTTCCCGTTCTGGTAATGCAGGGCGATGACGATCAGGTCGTACCGTATAAGAATGCCGCCCTTCTGCAGGACAAGCTGCTGGCGAACAGCGTGCTGAAAATTTATCCAGGCTTCCCGCACGGGATGCACACCACGCATGCGGAGACCATCAACGCGGACATTCTTGCGTTTATCCGTTCATAAAGGTCAGGTTTTAAATTCACGCCAAAAGAAAAACCCCAGCTTAACGAGTAAGCTGGGGTTTATATCTGGCGGAAGCGCAGAGATTCGAACTCTGGAACCCTTTCGGGTCGCCGGTTTTCAAGACCGGTGCCTTCAACCGCTCGGCCACACTTCCTAAGTGAGGCGAACTATAAACACCTCACCGCGTGCTGTAAAGAGTGGCTGCAATCGTTCGCTGTAAAAATAGCCAAAACGCGTTTAATCGGTTGAACTGACGACATATCGGCGATTTTAACAGCATAACATTCAGCCCGCCCTCTTAATGCTTTTTGATGTACATGTCTTTTGTGAAATAGTACCCGAGCTTATCCGGTGTGAATCCCCCTACCCACGGTTTGACCAGGTGGGTACGAACGTAGTGATAAACCGGAATGGCTGGCACATCACGGCCAAGCAGATCCTCCGCCTGCTGGTAGAACTTACCCCGTTCCCCGGCTGTTTTCGCTTTCGCGGCGTTGATCAGGGCCTGGTCGTACTCCGGATTGCTGTACTGGCTGGTATTTTCGCTGTCGCCGGTACGGAAGTTGTTCAGGAAGGTTGCTGCATCGTCGTAGTCCGCAATCCATGCGTAACGCACCGCGTCAAAGTTGTGGGTGTGCATGGTATCCAGCATGGTTTTCCACTCCTGATTTTGCAGCTTCGCGTCCACGCCGAGGTTTTTCTTCCACATGGAGCTGGCGGCAATCGCGATGCGCTGGTGCGATTCAGAGGTGTTATAAAGCAGGTTGAAGCGCAGAGGATGGCTTTCGTTATACCCCGCTTCGCTGAGCAGTTTTTTCGCCTCCGCGATGCGCTTGTCCAGCGGCCAGCTGGCGTAATCCGGGTTCTGCAGCTTGACCCCACCGATGTCCGGCTGGCTAATCAGCCACGCCGGACGCTGCCCCTGCCCTAACACTTTCCCTGCAATGATGTCTTTATCCAGCGCCATATTCAGCGCCTTACGCACGCGCGCGTCGTTGAACGGCGGGCGCGTGGTGTTGAACTCGTAGTAATAGGTCGCGAGCTGCGGTGAAACGTCCAGCTCGCTGCCAAGGGTTTTCTTCAGCTGGGCAAACTGGTTAATGGGGACCGTGTAGACAATATCAATTTCACCCGCTTTATAGCGGTTCACATCCGAAGCTTCAGAGGTGATGGGCAAATACGTCACTTTGTTGATAACGGTATGCGCATTATCCCAGTAGCGCGCGTTACGCTCCGCCACAATGCGTTCGTTGACCACCCACTGAGAAAGTTTATACGCCCCGCTGCTGACGAAATGCTCCGGCTTGGTCCACTTATCGCCAAAACGCCCAATCAGCACTTTGTCCACCGGTACCAGCGACGGGTGCGCCAGCATCGCAAGGAAAGCCGCGTTTGGCTGCGTGAGCGTCACTTCCAGGGTGGTATCGTTAATCGCTTTTACCCCCAGCGTATCGGGGGCTTTTTTCCCCTGGGCGATATCGGCCGCGTTGGCAATATGCATGTTGCCCGGATAGCTGGCATACGGTGACGCCGTTTTAGGATCGATCAGGCGCTGCCAGCTCCAGACCACATCTTCTGCGGTAATCGCTGTCCCGTCGCTCCAGGTGATGCCCGGCCGCAAATGGAACGTCCAGACGGTATTGTCTTTGTTCTCCCACTTTTCCGCCAGCCGGGGCTGAATTTCACCCGTCGGGGAGACGCTCACCAGACCTTCGAATAAATCGCTGATAATATTGAATTCGACATCGCTTTCGACTTTATGCGGATCGAGCGAAGCCGGTTCACTGCCATTATTTCTGACCAGTTCCTGTTTCTCTGCCAGCGCGGTTCCTGCCGGGACGTTGGCCGCCCAGGATGCCGTACTGGCGCACAGGATCCCGGCGGTAAGTAAAGAGAGTGTAAAGCGCGTGCGTGTTTGTGGTTTCATGTCCTTCGCCTTATTGTCTGTTTTATGACGATCCGGAGATAACTCTTAGCGCCACAAGGGTAATAACGCAATATTTTTCAGTAACCTATAAGAGGTTGATCTGGTAAATTTTCTCAAACCGCTGTTCATTCTGGTGAAATGCATTTCTGCAGAAGAAATAACCATCTCCTTCGCTAACGTGCTGAGTAAAGATGGGTAAAACCACTTTGAGACTGGCTCGCCGTTTCCTATTCTTTCCGCTAATTACATCTGTCATAAGAGAGTGACTCATGGATCGTATTATTACTTCTTCACGCGACCGCACATCGCTACTCAGTACCCACAAGGTGCTGCGCAATACCTATTTCATGCTCAGCCTGACGCTGGCGTTTTCGGCGATCACTGCCACCGCCAGCACCGTGCTGATGCTGCCGTCTCCGGGGCTGATCCTGACGCTGGTGGGGATGTATGGGCTGATGTTCCTGACCTACAAAACCGCGGATAAACCGGTCGGTATTCTGTCCGCGTTCGCCTTCACCGGCTTCCTGGGCTATATCCTGGGGCCGATTCTGAACGCGTATCTGTCTGCCGGTATGGGCGACGTGATTGGCATGGCGCTGGGCGGTACCGCGCTGGTGTTCTTCTGCTGCTCGGCCTACGTGCTGACCACCCGTAAGGACATGTCCTTCCTCGGCGGTATGCTGATGGCGGGTATTGTGGTGGTGCTGATTGGTATGGTGGCAAACATCTTCCTGCAGCTGCCTGCTCTGCATCTGGCGATTAGCGCGGTGTTTATCCTGCTGTCATCTGGCGCGATCCTGTATGAAACCAGCAACATCATTCACGGCGGTGAGACGAACTACATTCGCGCCACCGTGAGCCTGTATGTATCGCTGTACAACATCTTCGTCAGCCTGCTGAGCATTCTGGGCTTCGCCAGCCGGGATTAATTTGCATCACTGATACGAAAAAAGAGAATGCCCATGGCATTCTCTTTTTTTTGTCTTATTCTCCCCGGCAGATATAGGTAGGATAACGCCGGTCCTGAATCAGCCACACGGCGGGCGACAGTTCAGAGATCGTCAGGTAGTAACGTGCGGTCGGATAGGCGAAGCTTCCCCATTGAGCATCCGGGGTATTGTCATTGTGTCGACGCCAGGTTTTGGTGTAGCTCAATACAATGACGTTATCATCTTTCCGTTGCTCCCAGGTAAAGTCGACATCCCTGTCAACGATCAAACATTGCCCGCCAGCCCTTGCCGCGCCTTTGTAAGTCGTCAACCCGGTTCCATCCTGATGAAAATAGAACTGAGCAAAGGTATTGACCTTCACCTCACTTGCTTTTCCCTCATTGCGCGTGAAATTAAATTCTGTACTGCAGGCAAGCACATCCTTTTTACCCAGGCCGCCAGAATAGTAAAAAAGCGCTATTGCACCACCAACCAGTACACCGCTCAGCCCAAAAATAAGTTTTATTTTCATTTTTCAGCCCCGCTTTTATAACGAATGGTTTTGCACAGTCTGGTTTTACTTCCCGGGCAGGCACCAATGAAAACCTCATCCGCGGCGGAAATAGCAAAACGGGCGCTGAAATAATAAATATTATACTCTTCTCGCTCGCATGCCACGTTATTCGCCTCCAGCTGTTTCGCTAATTTCGATAACACTAACGGCCGTCCATGATCGTTAATTATCCAGATACTGCAACGCGCAATTTTTTCCTTAACTGGCGTGAGTTTCGCCGGAACGGTTATCCCCTGCGGGCGGCTAAAGTACAGGCATCCCCCTAGTGCAGCGACGATCGCGACCGCCGTAATCGCCCCCCTTTTCAGGAATGTGCGCCGCGGCTTTACGTCTTGCTGTTCAACCGGAGACTGAGAATCAACGGGTTGAATATTCTCCCGAGGCTGAAAAATCACATCGGCCTCAAAACGAAATCCATAGCGGGGTACGGTCACGATAAATTCATGCCCCTCTCCCAGCGACTGAAAGCTTTTACGTAATTCGCTTACCGCTTTATTGAGATTATTTCCTGATGGCGTAAAGCCGAACGCTTCCCACACGCGAGCGATCAATTCATCCCGGCTAAGGTCACGACCTCTGTGCTTAATAAACTCCTGTAAAAGACGAACGGCCGGTGCCGAAAGCGTTAATACAGACTCGGGTTGTCCAACAAGACTTATTGCATGTGATTCAGGATCGAATAACAACGAATTATTGCATATAAAAAACATCTTTTATTCTCGGCTGTTACCGCATGCTTTTTAATCCCTGGTACATCGACATGAAAATCACCTCCTGATCTGCTTATTTTGTAATCAGAAGGAATTTTCTTCCCATCCCTGGTCGCGGTATTTTCGCTTAACTATACAACCTTAAAGACAGAAAAGCAGGATAAAAAACTGTATTTAACGAGTTAATTAATACAAATTTTCACAAACCGCTGTTCTGGTTAAAGTTTCCCTGCCCTGAAGCGATACGAAAGCAGACGGTGTCCTGGTGTTAACGCGCCACCGATGAACTCAGAGCAGGCAGGCAGAATGTGAAACAGAAAAAAAGAGTGAACATGACAACCGCCTTTTATGTCGCCGCGCTGTCATTACCATTTTTCTCAGAAATGGCAATGGCCAATATGAGCGTGTACCCGATGGAACTTAACGTGGATAAGTCCGGGGCGGCGCAAATAAAAGTGGCTTCAAAAACGGATGATATTCAGTTCATTCGGGTGAGGCAAAAGAAAATTCTTAATCCCGGCACTGCCGAGGAAAAAGAGATTGATGTGGCCTCGTGGAAAGAAGGTGGCGTTGTTGTGACGCCAGAAAAATTTGCCCTGGCGGCTGGCGCAATGCGCGTCGTTCGTCTGGTATCGCTCACGCCACCGGAAAAAGAGACCACCTGGCGCGTCTATTTTGAAGGGGTAAAGCAACCTGACAGCATTATTCCAGGTCAGGCAGAAAGCGCTGCGGCGAAGGCGACATTGGGCGTCAATGTCATCTGGGGCGCCCTGATCCACCTCGCCCCGGAAAAAAGTGTGGTTTCACTCTCGATAGACCCTCGCAGGGGGACGTTAAAAAACAACGGTACGCTGCGCGTGCCGCTGAGAGAGATCGGTATTTGTGACGCAAATTCGTCGTGTAAATGGATTAAAGAAGACGCGACGATTTATCCGGACACCGAACGGAAATTAAAAACGCTCACAAAGACACAAGGCCATAAATATAAATTCCGCTACTTCAACTGGGTGAATAAAACCGCTGAAGAAGCTGATTTACCCGTCGTGCAATAACACGACGTTACCGTAAAGACCCCAAAGGGTTTGTTTAAAGAGCCAGGGTGCTCATTTGTAAATATGGAGATATCAATGCGTAAGTATTTTAAACCCCTGATGATTGTTGCCGCGATGACCACGTCCGTTAGCGCGCTGGCGATCCAAAAAGATATTACCGTCAACGCCAGCGTTGATTCACAGCTGGATATGACCCAGGCCGATAATACGCCGCTGCCGGCAAGCATCGATATGCAGTACCTGCCAGGCCGCGGTCTGGAAAGCTACCGCCTGAATACCAAGGTATGGTCTAACTCCGCCACCAGCAACGTGAAAGTCCGTCTGGTGAGTGCCGCGAAGCTGGCAAATGCCGACGGTGCTGAGTCCATCCCAATGACGGTGAAGCTGGGCGATAAAACCCTCTCTACCGCCGATGTTGAATATACCGGTACCGAACTGTTCCCGGGGAGCATTGAAAACGGTTCAGCGGTACTGCCGCTGACCATTTCTCAGACCACCAAAGGCATTCTGAAAACCGGTCAGTACAGCGGCGTTGTCAGCCTGATGCTGACACAAGCGACGACCACGGAAGGCGGTGCGTAACACCACAGCACCTAAGGAATAACGTCAGAGGGTGCCCACCCTCTGACGTCAGGATGATGTCGAGGCTCGTTCATGGCGTTTCACAGAAATACTCTCCTCTTTGTTGCTTTGTTACCCGCTTCCATCCAACTCGCCTGTGCCGGGATGACCGTCCCGGCAGGTTTTGAAGATCTGGCGAAAACCCAGCGCCTGTGGACAGAGGTAAACCTCTATGGTGAGTCGCTTGGCCTGTTTGAAACGGATATCACGCTTGAAACGGTCAGTTTTGTCGCACCTGAAACCGTTGTAGCAGCCATCAAACGACGGTTTAACGACGACCCTGCTCTCGTTGCCACCGTGTCTGCCACGCTGGCCGTTCCGCTTGCCCGTAACGGCAACCTGGCCTGCAGCAGCAACAGCTCCGCAGCGGGCTGCGATTACATTGATACCGACCGCGCGGCCATTATCTATGACGAGAATAACGCCCGTATTAGCCTGTTTTTAGACAAGAAATTCCTGCCTAAAGCCACCGCGGAAAATCAGTGGTATCAGCCCACGCAGGACACCGAAAATGCGCTTATCCATCAGCAGAATGTTAATTTTGTTGCCGACAGGGATTATCAGTCAGCCACCGTGCAGGGCAATGGCGCGCTGGCGCTCACGCAGGACGGCTATGTTAACCTCGACTGGACCTGGCTGGGACAGCGTTCAAGGCACCAGCAGCAACAGGAAATCACCGTTAACAATGCCTGGTTCCGCCAGGATATCTTGCGCCAGTACTATGTCCAGCTGGGCGAAATGGATACCCGCGATCTGTTCAGTAATGCCGGTGGAAATATCAACCTCAGCCAGCTGCCGCTGGGGAAAATTCGCGGCGTGCGCGCAGGCTCAACACGGGCGTGGATAAATCCGGTTCAGCAGTCAAAGGGAACCCCTATCACCGTGCTGCTTTCCCATGACGCGCGTATTGATGCCCGCCGTGGCAGTCAGCTGCTGGCCAGCTTTTACCTGAATGCCGGGGCGCAAACTCTCGACACAAGATCGTTTCCGGACGGGAGCTACACCGTCACGCTGTCGGTCTATGAAAATAACCGGCTAACACGTACCGAGCAGGTGCCGTTTACCCGAACCGGCATTACGCCATTCGACCGCGTCGAGTGGTTCCTGCAGGCGGGTGAAACCGACAATAGCGATCAAAACGAAGAACCCAGCGCGGTTGCGCAGGCGGGCGTACGCCTGCCCGTCACCGAGACCTTAGCGCTTACCAGCGGAGCAACGATAAAGCAAAACCAGCGCTTCCTGGAAAATGCGCTCGACTGGAGCCGGGGCTTCAACGCGGGCCCGATCGACGGCGTGCTGAGTACCCGGTTTAGCTACCTTTACGGCAGCGAAGGCCAGCGCGGCAATATTCAGCAAATCAGCTACAACGACGGTTTTTCACTGAGCCTCTATCGCAACGCGCTATCAGCGGAAAACTGCAACACCCGAAGCGCCGGGTTTGACGCCGTGAACGGCTGTTATCGCACCCTCTCGGTGATGTTTTCCGTCCCTGTCGGCGCCTGGTATGCGAGCCTCGGCTATTCGGATAACCGCAACGAAGGACGGTACGTTTCACGCCGGGAGCTGCCGGATAGCGACGATCGCCACGATGCGGGTTTGCCGTGGGAATCGGTCTATATGACCCGCTCGCGCTCGCGGGCCTGGCAGGGAGGCCTGAGCAATGCCTTTAGCACCCATGGTCTGAACATTAACAGCAGCGTTAACCTCTTCATGCGCAACGATGATGCCCGCGACGGCAGGGACAAAGGCGGCTACCTGAGCGTGAACCTGTCCATGGCGCATAACCGTCAGGGTGATGCGTCTAGCTATACCTCTCTGGGGGTGACCTGGCAGCACCAGCAGCGTGAAAAAAATCAGCTGAGCTACAACGTGGCGCATAACTGGTATAGCGATGCACGCGGTGAAAACGAGTACGGCCTTAGCGCATCAGGCATTAACAGCGACTCGCTGAATACCTCAGCCTATACGCGCCAGGGCGGGCGATATGGCAACGGCAGTCTGACCGTCAGCGACGCCTGGGATCGTCAGGACAGACGCCATACGCTGAGCACCAGCGGCAACTATAGCTCGACACTTGCGCTGTCGCGTTCTGGCCTGTGGCTGGGCCGCTGGAGCGACGGACGCCCTGCTTCCGCCGTCGCGGTTAACGTTGCCACACCGACTGATACCCAGGCTCCGAGCGTTGCCGTGTCGCTGGATAACAGCGGGAGCGCAGACATTCCGGGTAATAGCCGCGCCCTCTTCGCCGTACCGGGCTACCAGCAGACCACGTTGACGATTAACGAATCGCTGGATGTATCCCGGGGAGCCAGCAGTGAGATCACGCAAGGTTCAGGCAGCAGAACGCTGTTTATGGTGCCAGGCAAACTGCTGCGTCGGGATGTGCAAACCACCGCAAGCTACACCTGGCTCGGCCAGTTAACCGACGAGCGTCATTCGCCGTTTATCGGTGGTGTGCCGCTGAACGTTAACGGCTGGAGCGATCTCGGCAACGGCGGATTCAGCGCCCAGAGCGATGCCCTGCTGCATAACCTCTACCTGGTGCGTCAGCAGCAGTTTTATCAGTGCGAACTCAACGTGAAAAGTATGCGCGACGTGGTGCGCTATGTCGGCTCAATTCCTTGTCGGGAATTAACCTTCTCGGCCCTGCCGGATGCCGTCCAGCAGCAGGCACAGCTGATGCTCGCCGGACGATCGGTACCTGCCGGGCCAACTGCCATGAACGCCGACAACCTCACTAAAGGGAAATGATGTGATGAAGTACCTCTTTATTTTACTGTTGTTAAGCCTGTGGACAGGCCAGACGCTGGCGGGCGCCCCTGCGGGACGAAACACCAGCGTTGGGATCAGCTTCGATCGCACGGCACCGCCTGCGCGTTTCGATATCTGGTTGCATGAATCGGGCGGCTTTGACACCGCCGACCCGCAAAAGTGGGGACGTAATACCCTGACCTGTCAGTCCCGGACCGACGCCACGTACGGGGCCTGCATGAACTCTCCGGTCTGGTTCTCGGGTAACCCGGCCGCGCCCTATGCCATCAATTTACGTTTCACGCATACCCTCACCAGCAAGACGGTGGATATCAAGGTGTATGGCGATCACTACATGTTTATCAACAATAAAGTGTTTACCTTCGCCAGCTTTGTGACAGGCGGAACAGCCACAATTGCTGACTGGAACAGAGAGCCCTACTTCGATTTCTATATTGTGAAAAGCGAACTGGATAAGCTCGCCCTGCCGGGGATCTGGACCGCAACGCTGAAGCAGAACCTGCGTCAATGGGGGAGCGCCGACTGTGGCGGGAACTTCAATGACGTAAACGTCGGATGCCCTGGCTATCTCACTATCGCCAGGTGGCAGGCAAACATTCGCATTGAGGTGGTCGATCCGGGTAATCAGCAGATTTATCTGCCGGCATTTCCGCACTCCACGCCCATCGTTAACCTCAACCTGACTAACTTCCCGGGGCGGCCGGGTGGCAGTGAGATCCAGGGAGAAAATACGCTGGATATGTGCCTGTACGATGGTAAAAACAGCACCAGCACCCGCACCTACCTTCGGTTTGAGGACGACGGACTCGCCTCAGCGGGCCGTACTGAAGGTGCGTTTTCAATCAGGCGACGCGGAGGAAGCCAGACCGATGCGCGAGACCGTCTCGACTATCAGGTCTTTGTCACCCATCCCATCACAGGCGCAACAGACATCGTCGCTAACGGTAAAACCGTGGTCTGGCAAGGGACTAACGATCCGCAGTATCTGCGTCAGGTCGTCCTGCCCGGCGGACGCGAGAGCGTACTGTGCGTGCCAGCCCCTATTATCCTGAAAACCCCTTCATTTACTGCCAGCAGCAAAAATGCCGGGGATTACACCGGCACGCTACGCATTATCTACACACCCAGTACGTTATAAAGAGGCCGCCGTGAATTACGTTATTCTTGATAATAATCGCTTTTATGCCGAAGGTTTACGCTACGCCCTTCTGCGCCGTAACGCTCAAATGCTGGTTGAAAGCGGCGCGGTAACGTGGCGCCATTCGTTATTGGCCTGCGACACCCTCGTTGTGCGCTGCCGCTTTTCCGTCGCCGGGACGCATCAGGCGCTGGTTGAGATTCTGCTTCAGCTGGAGGCCAGCCGCTGGGAAGGAACGCTTTATCTGGTGTGCAATGAAAAAGGCTGGGCGCTGGCCACGCATCTGCGAAAGCGTTTTGCCACGCTGACCTCATATATTATTGATGACAGAATTGCCGTCGCGGATGCAGCGTATCTGCTTGCAAAAGAGCCCCGTCGGGTCCGCAGCCTGAATTGTTGCCTGACGGGCATGGAGTTCAATGTTCTCGACAGGCTGGTTAACGGGCAATCGGTAAGACATGTTGCGACAATGACGCAGATGAGCGAAAAACAGGTCTCGACGTACAAATGCAACGCGTTAAAAAAGCTGAATGCCAACAATCTGCTACAGCTTCTTCTGTAGACCGAAGTTTCTCATGCCGCCCCTTCTTTGCTAGACTAGGGGCGGTTTTTACTTTATCGACAGAGCACTATGTTCATTTTTGCAGGCCAGGAAATTGAGACCGATAGCGAAGGCTATCTGAAAGATACCACGCTATGGAGCGAACCACTGGCGGAAAAAATCGCCGAAAACGAAGGTATCACCCTCTCCCCCGAACACTGGGAAGTCGTGCGTTTTGTGCGCGAATTTTATCTCGAATTTAATACCTCTCCGGCGATCCGCATGCTGGTGAAAGCGATGGCCAATAAGTTTGGCGAAGAGAAAGGCAACAGCCGCTATCTGTATCGTCTGTTTCCGAAAGGCCCGGCTAAACAGGCCACCAAAATTGCTGGCCTGCCAAAGCCGGTGAAGTGCATTTAATAACGAATACTGAAGTTCTCGTATTCCCGGCCGGGTTGATGCGGTTCTGTTAGCACCCTGTCAACCCGCGCGCTGCGCGGGCCACCCGCTTTCAGCCACACCATCAGTTTTTCTACCTGCTTCGCGTCTCCACAGGCGACCACCTCAACGCTGCCGTCATCCATGTTTCGCGCATAGCCCGTGATCCCGAGCTGAAGAGCCTCACGCTGGGTGCTGTAGCGGAACCCGACGCCCTGAACGATGCCGTGAACCCAGGCAATAGTGCAAACTTTTGACATTTTTCTTCTCCTTAACGTAGCGTTTTCGGCAAACAGCCGTAGTGTTGCCGAAAACGGGCGGTGAAACGAGAACTGGAAAGATACCCACATTGTAATGCGATTTCGCCAATGGGTAATCGGGTCGATTGCAGCTGTGACAGCGCAACGGCCATTCTCACCTCTTCCACGATCTGGCGAAAACTCTGCGACTCTTCACGCAACTTTCTGCGCAACGTCGGCACGCTTAAGGCCAGACGGCTTGCGATATCCTGCGCAGTCCAGGATCTGGCCGGCGATAGCATAATGAACTGTCGCACCTGCTCAGTCAGGTTACTGCTTCGCTCAATAAGCAGCGGACCTGCCACGCCTTCATGCAGCAATGCCAGCAAAAGACCGAAGGCCTGATGTTTTTGTAACGCCTCCGGTAAATCCTGACGCACGGCGTGCAGCAGGTTATCCCACATAAACGTCAGCCCCTCGCTCAACGGGACACAAAGGGAATGTAACGTCGTGCCCGGCCAGGATTTCAGGTAATGCGCTTTAAACTCGGCCAGGATTTCTGGCGACAACATCAGCAAGTCCGATCGAAACATGCCGTTCGCAGGCTGATTAATAATCTCCATTGACGTATTGGCCGGGATAATAATCAGCGCATCCCTCGTTGCCACCAGGCGATTGTCATCCTGAACAATGACCTTACTGCCGTGAGTAATGTGACAAATGGCCGGAAAAAAAAGTTTAACCTGGTGCAGGCGATGCATTTTGCTGGCACTGACTTCGCCCGCCGTCAGCTGTTTATGTTGAAGGTAAAACTCCTGCACCGGGTCATCCTTATCTGCTGTACGTTGCGGTTAACTGCGTTTTTCCCAGAACGTGACTGTTTATCATATAACCGACCAGCGCGCCGCTGGCATTGTTATCAAGGGGCAGTGTGTCCACGTTCAGCGCCCAGACGGTAATCTGGTAACGGTGCGGTTTGTCTCCCTCAGGTGGACATGCTCCGCCAAATCCAGAATAACCGAAGTCATTACGCCCCTGCACCGCGCCAGCGGGTAATTTCTCACTCTTTGGGTTACCCGCGCCCGCAGGCAGTGCCATTGTTTTCGCAGGAATATTGGCGACTGTCCAGTGCCACCAGCCACTGCCGGTGGGGGCATCGGGGTCATATACCGTGATGGCAAAACTTTTCGTACCGGCTGGAGGATGTTTCCATGCAAGCTGCGGAGACTGATTATCACCGTGGCAGCCAAAACCGTTGAACACCTGCTGTTGCGCTAAACGGTGCTCCCCGGAGATATCCTGACTGGTGATACTGAAAGGCGTTGCCGCTAAAACCTGAAAACTTATCGCCGCCAGAGCGGTTGTTGCTATTACACTGCGCTTTTTCATAGGGGGGTCCTTTGCTGAACGGGAAGCCCCAATGTAAGGCACGCGGCCATACCGTAATGTGCTTAAGCGATTTGATTTTGTGCCGAAACGCTCAAAGGCATCCACAGATGATTGCGACTTGCTGAATGTGATAATCTACGCGCCATTTCCCTGAAATCGACAGAACAGCAAATTATGAGTGTACGTTTAGTGTTAGCCAAAGGGCGCGAGAAATCCTTACTGCGCCGTCATCCCTGGGTTTTTTCTGGCGCAGTTGCCCGCATGGAAGGCAAAGCCAGCCTCGGTGAAACCATTGATATCGTTGACCATCAGGGGAAATGGTTAGCGCGAGGCGCATACTCGCCTGCGTCCCAGATCCGCGCTCGCGTCTGGACCTTCGACAAAGATGAAACCATTGATATCGACTTCTTCGTTCGCCGCCTGCAGCAGGCGCAGCAGTGGCGTGAATGGCTGGCAAAGCGTGACGGTCTGGACAGCTATCGTCTGATCGCCGGTGAGTCCGACGGCCTGCCGGGTGTGACAATCGATCGCTTCGGCAACTTCCTGGTGCTGCAACTCCTGAGCGCCGGAGCGGAATACCAGCGTGCCGCGCTGATAAGCGCGCTGCAAACGCTGTTCCCGCAGTGTGCCATTTACGACCGCAGCGATGTGGCAGTGCGCAAAAAAGAGGGCATGGAGCTGACTCAGGGGCCAGTAACGGGCGAACTGCCGCCAGCCCTGCTGCCCATTGAAGAACATGGCATGAAGCTGCTGGTGGATATTCAGGGCGGTCACAAAACGGGCTATTACCTTGACCAGCGCGACAGCCGTCTGGCGACCCGCCAGTACGTCGCCGACAAGCGCGTGCTTAACTGCTTCTCCTATACCGGCGGTTTCGCCGTTTCGGCGCTGATGGGCGGCTGTGCTCAGGTCGTCAGCGTGGATACGTCGCAGGAAGCGCTTGACGTGGCAAAACAAAACGTCGAGCTAAACAAGCTGGATTTGAGCAAAGCGGAGTTTGTACGCGACGACGTTTTCAAGCTGCTGCGTAAATATCGCGATCAGGGCGAGAAGTTCGACGTTATCGTGATGGATCCCCCTAAGTTTGTGGAGAATAAAAGCCAGCTGATGGGCGCCTGCCGCGGGTACAAAGATATTAACATGCTGGCCATCCAGCTGCTGAACCCGGGCGGCATTCTGCTGACGTTCTCCTGCTCCGGTCTGATGACCACAGATTTATTTCAGAAAATCATCGCCGATGCCGCAATAGATGCTGGTCGTGATGTACAATTTATAGAGCAGTTCCGTCAGGCAGCCGATCATCCCGTGATTGCTACCTACCCGGAAGGGCTGTATCTGAAAGGGTTTGCCTGTCGCGTCATGTAACTTGAAAAGAGAAATATTGACCACACATAACGTGTAAGTCGTATTTCCCGGGAGGTGACTATGATTGCCAGCAAATTCGGTATCGGCCAGCAGGTCCGCCACACTTTGCTAGGGTATTTGGGTGTGGTCGTCGATATCGACCCGGAGTATTCCCTTGATGAACCGTCAGCAGACGAGCTGGCGGTTAACGCCGAGCTTCGCGCTGCGCCCTGGTACCATGTGGTGATGGAAGGTGACGACGGACAACCCGTTCATACCTACCTTGCCGAAGCGCAGCTGAGTAGTGAGTTGCAGGAAGAGCATCCGGAGCAACCTACGATGGATGAACTTGCTCAGACCATCCGTAAACAGCTACAGGCTCCGCGCCTGCGGAACTAAGCGTGTAAAAAAAGCCCGATAACGGGCTTTTTTTTATTATTTCGCCAGCCCCAAACGGGGGATCTCAATCGCCGGGCATCGGTCCATGACCACCTTCAGACCCGCTTCACGCGCCAGCACGGCCGCCTGCTCGTTAATCACACCCAACTGCATCCACAGGGTTTTCGCCCCGACGGCAATAGCATCCTGCGCTACGCCCCATGCGGCCTCGGAATTACGGAAGACATCGACCATATCAATTTTTTCGGGTACGTCAGCGAGCGTCGCATACCCTTGCTGGCCCAGCAACGTTTTCCCCGCCACTTTTGGCGAGACCGGGATGACGTGATAACCCTGATCGAGAAGGTATTTCATCACCCGATAGCTGGGACGATCGGGTTTATCGCTCGCGCCCACCAGCGCAATGGTCCGCGTGGATGTCAAAATCTCAGCAACATCATTCTCTTTCATGGTTTTTCTCCTGGCTTTTTTAAAAGTGTACGCCAAAGCGCACATCTCAACCATCCATCCCATACAGATGCATGAGGGCAAAACGGCAAAATATGTCTATATGTTAGTAAACGTGATTATCGAAAAATTTAGATACATTAATGCGGCGACAGTATGTCTGACGGGAGCCTCCTATGAAAACCGGTATTGCCACGGCTCTGATTGCGTTAGTGATGCCGGTTTGCGTATTTGCTACCACGCTTCGGCTCTCTGGCGACATTGATCTTCTGGTACTGGACGGAAAAAAAGTGTCCAGCTCATTATTACGCGGTGCTGACAGCATCGAATTAGATAACGGCCCCCATCAACTGGTCTTTCGGGTAGAAAAATCGATCGGCCTGGCTAACCATGAGCAACGACTGTACATCTCGCCGCCGCTGATTATCAGCTTTAATACCCGGCAAATCAGTCAGGTGAACATTACCCTGCCTCGCCTTGAAACAGAAAAGGAATCGGCGGCCTTTGACGCGTCGCCGCGCATTGAACTGCTGGACGGCGATGCGATGCCGATCCCGGTGAAGCTGGATATTCTGGCATTAACCACGTCCCCGAAAGGCCCGGATTACGAGGCGGCTACGCAGGTTTATAACAAAGCCGGTAAACGCGCCTCCCTTCCGCAGTTTGCCACCCTGATGGCCGACGACAGTACGCTGCTTTCCGGCGTATCAGAACTGGATGTTATCCCGCCTCAGTCCCAGACGCTGACGGAACAGCGCCTGAAATTCTGGTTCCAGCAGGCCGATCCCGACACGCGGGCCCGATTTTTACAGTGGGCAAAGCAACAACCTTCATCCTAAGCCACATTTTTTTCGCCTGAGGCTTGCAGCGTCAGGCGCTTCCCGTCATCGTGTAGTCAGTTAACCTGATGGATATGATTATGGAACTGACAACACGCACGCTGCCTGAACGCAAACACATTGCACTGGTGGCGCACGATCACTGTAAACAAATGCTGCTTAACTGGGTGCACCGCCATCAGTCTTTGCTGGAAAAGCATGCCCTTTCAGCGACCGGCACCACCGGAAACCTGATCCAGCGCGAAACGGGTCTGGAGGTCAATGCGATGCTGAGCGGCCCGATGGGCGGCGATCAGCAGGTCGGCGCGCAGATTTCCGAAGGGAAGATTGACGTGCTGATCTTCTTCTGGGATCCGCTGAACGCGGTTCCGCACGATCCCGATGTTAAAGCCCTGCTGCGTCTGGCGACGGTGTGGAATATTCCGGTGGCGACAAACCTCTCGACGGCGGATTTCATCATCGAATCACCGCAGTTCAATTCGCCGGTTGATATCCTGATTCCGGACTATCAGCGTTATCTTTCTGAGAGACTGAAGTAGCTTTTTTGCCGGGTGGCGGCTTCGCCTTACCCGGCCTACCCATCCTTGCCCGTCGTCGCTACGGCTTTCTCGCTACCGGCACATCAATACTCTTCAGAATATCGACAAACACGGATGGCTCCGCTTTATTGAACAGCAGCCAGACGCGGTGACGTGCGCGCGTCATTGCCACATATAGCAAACGTCGCTCTTCGGCATCCGGGAAGTCTTCCGGCACCGGCAGTAGGGCCTGTTCCATCACCGATTCACGGGCCGGAGCCGGGAAACCGTCGCTGCCCTCTTTCAGCCCCATCACAATCACATAATCGGCCTGCTGCCCTTTGCTGGCGTGAATGGTCATAAATTCAAGCTGCAGTTTCGGCCAGCGGGTAGCTGCTTTTTCCAGCGCTGCAGGTTTAAGGTGATGATAACGCGCCAGCACCAGGATACGCTCATCGGGCTTCGCATAGCCGCTGAGCTTGTCCAGCAGCGGTTCCAGCTGGTCATCCGCCAGCAGGGTGACGGCTTTTTTATCCCCAGGCCGCAGGCTGTTAAGCGGCTTGGTCAGCTGATGCGGGTTTTGCTGGATAAAACGGTTGGCGATTTCACCAATCCGGGAGTTGAAGCGATACGTGGTGTCCAGATCGCTGCGATCCCCTTCACCAAAATAGTGGTGGAACGCGGTCGTGAGTGAAAGCTGTGCGCCGCTGAAGCGATAGATAGCCTGCCAGTCATCCCCCACCGCAAACAGCGAGGTATGTTTATTTTGCGCCCGTAGCGCACAGAGCAGTGCTGCGCGCTGGGGTGAGATATCCTGAAACTCATCCACCAGAATATGTTTCCACGGACTGACAAAACGTCCTTTCTCAAGAATGACGATCGCCTGATGGATCAAACCGGAAAAATCGACGGCATTTTCCGCCTTCAACGCGGCTTTCCAGGCTTTTAAGAGCGGTGCCATCAGTTTGACCCGCTTCGAAAATAGATCGCGGATCCCCTCTGGCGCACCTTCAATCATTTCTGCCTGTGAGCCACCGTGCATCCGCATCAGGCTGACCCAACGGTCAAGACGCGATCCCAGCCGACGCGCCAGTTTATCATCCTGCCAGAAACTGCCTTCCGGCACTGCCCAGTTGAGCTCCTCTTCCAGCCACTGACGCCACCCTTTCGCCTGCGCTTTTTTCTCACTGCACTGCTGACGCCACGTTTTGATAAACAGCGCCTGGCGCGCCTGCGTGTCATTTTCCAGTTTACTGACGGAAGGCACTTTTTTACTGCCCTGCTGAATGATATGCAGCGCAAGGGCATGGAAGGTTCTGGCAGTAATGTCCCGGGTATGCAGACGCTGCTGAATGCGTTCGTCCATCTCCTCAGCAGCCTTACGGCCAAAAGCCAGCAGCAGAATCTGATCGGCAACCGCTTCACCGGTCGTCAGAAGCCAGCCTGCACGCGCCACCAGTACCGACGTTTTGCCGCTTCCTGCCCCCGCGAGCACCAGCAGCGACTGCTCGCCATTGACCACCGCGCGAGCCTGCGCAGGGTTGAGCGGCGAAGATTCCACCGTACTGAAAAAGTCGGCGTACTGGGCCAGCATGGCATCTGTCCAGGCCTGGTTATGCGCCAGCCGACTCTTATCCCTATCGTTCAGCCAGGCCTGACACTGACGCCAGGCGTCGCGACAGTTGTCGAACTCATCAAGACGCGTTACGGCAATCGGCAGGGCCGAGAGAGCCTGGCGAATCTTTTGCTGCAGCCCGGCAGTCTGCTGGCGGGTCAACCACGTTTGTTGCGCGTTGCTCTGGGCGATCTCGTCCAGCACCTGGTGCAGAACCTGGGCGGCAATCACGCTCATGTCGTGACTCCACTGCTGCCAGCGGGCGTTCAGGTGGTGATGAAAACGCTGGGTTTCCGCCCACTCGGTGCCGTGAAGACGCACGACTTTATCGTCTGGCAGAACAAACTCCAGCTCACCCCATACCAGCCCACGCTTACAGTGGATGGCCAGAAGCTGATTAAACGGAATAAGGTATTCGTGGCGTTCTCCGGAGACTTTCACCCCGGCGTTGAGCAAAACAACGCTGTCATAAGGGTGTTGTGCCAGGCGTTTGCCTAATGAAGTTGCTTTCAGTTCCATGTCCCGCCAAATCCACGAAGAGATAATTTACCTGACAGTTTAACTGCCAGTTTTAAGGTGCTCCAGCCTAAAAAAACGTTACAATCATTGGGCGTTAATTTTATCGAAAGGAAGTGAGGGTTTATGCGTACCGTTCTGAATGTCTTGAATTTTGTGCTGGGCGGTTTTGCCACCACCCTTTCCTGGCTTTTTGCCACACTGGTGAGCATCGTCCTGATTTTCACACTCCCCCTGACCCGCTCCTGCTGGGAAATCACCAAACTCTCGTTAATCCCCTACGGTAACGAAGCCATCCACGTTGACGAACTGAATCCGGAAAGTAAGAACGCCCTGATGAACACGGGGGGAACCCTGCTGAACATTCTGTGGCTGATTTTCTTTGGCTGGTGGCTATGCATCATGCATATTTTTGCCGGTATTGCCCAGTGCATCTCAATTATTGGGATTCCGGTAGGGCTCGCAAACTTTAAGATCGCCGCCATCGCCCTTTGGCCCGTCGGGCGCAGAGTTGTTCCGGTTGAAGTGGCCCAGGCGGCGCGTGAAGCGAACGCACGCCGTCGTTTTCAGTAAATAAGGACTGGCCGCGTTTATGCTAAGCCCACTGCTTCGCCGTTATACCTGGAACAGTTCCTGGCTTTACAACGTCAGGATTTTTATCGCGCTTTGCGGCACGGTAGCCCTGCCGTGGTGGTTGAATGACGTCAAACTCACCATCCCGCTCACGCTGGGGGTGGTGGCCGGGGCGCTTGCGGATCTGGACGATCGCCTGGCCGGTCGTTTGCGTAATCTGGTGATTACGCTCGTCTGCTTTTTTATTGCGTCAGCGTCCGTTGAGTTGCTCTTCCCCTGGCCGTGGCTGTTTGCGCTGGGCCTGACGCTTTCGACCAGCGGGTTTATTTTGCTGGGTGGACTGGGGCAGCGCTATGCCACCATCGCCTTCGGCGCCTTACTGATCGCCATCTATACCATGCTGGGCGTGTCACTTTACGACCAGTGGTACCAGCAACCTCTACTGCTGTTGCTGGGCGCCATCTGGTATAACCTGCTGACGTTAACCGGCCATCTTATCTTCCCGGTTCGCCCGCTGCAGGATAACCTTGCCCGTAGCTTTGAGCAGTTGGCCCATTATCTGGAACTGAAATCCCGGCTGTTTGACCCGGATATTGAAGAAGAAAGCCAGGCGCCGCTTTACGATCTGGCGCTGGCAAACGGTCAGCTGGTCACCACCCTTAACCAGACGAAAGCCTCACTGCTTACCCGTCTGCGCGGCGATCGCGGTCAGCGTGGAACGCGAAGAACCTTACACTACTATTTTGCCGCCCAGGACATTCATGAACGCGCCAGTTCCTCGCATGTTCAGTACGCCGCCCTGCGTGAAAAGTTTCGTTACAGCGACGTGATGTTCCGCTTCCAGCGCCTGCTGTCCATGCAGTCCCTGGCCTGCCAGCAGCTCTCGCGATCCATTCTGCTGCGCACGCCCTATCAGCATGACCCCCGTTTCGAACGCGTGTTTAGCCATCTTGATGCGGCGCTCGACCGCGTTCAGGCCAGCGGAACATCACCGGAACATATCAAAGCGCTGGGTTTTCTGCTCAACAACCTGCGGGCTATAGATGCTCAGCTGGCGACCATCGAATCCGAACAGGCGATGGCGCTACCGGGTAATGATGTGGAAAATCAGCTGGCTGATGACAGCGTGCATAGCTTTAGCGATATGTGGCTACGGCTGAGCCGCAACTTTACGCCAGAGTCGGCGCTCTTTCGCCACGCGGTGAGAATGTCTCTGGTGCTATGCGTCGGTTATGCCTTTATCCAGATAACCGGTTTGCAGCATGGCTACTGGATCCTGCTGACCAGCCTGTTTGTCTGCCAGCCAAACTATAACGCCACCCGGCACCGCCTTGCGCTGCGTATTATCGGTACGCTGGTCGGTGTCGCGATTGGACTTCCCGTGCTGTACTTCGTGCCTTCTGTTGAAGGGCAGCTGGTGCTGATTGTGATTACCGGCGTGTTGTTTTTCGCGTTTCGCAACGTGCAGTACGCTCATGCCACCATGTTCATCACGCTGCTGGTGCTGCTCTGCTTTAACCTGCTGGGTGAAGGGTTCGAGGTCGCCCTGCCTCGCGTGCTCGATACCCTGATCGGCTGTGCGATTGCCTGGGCAGCGGTGAGCTTTATCTGGCCGGACTGGCGTTTCCGTAATTTACCGCGGGTGTTAGACAGGGCATTGAACGCCAACTGCCGATACCTGGATGCCATCCTTGAGCAGTACCACCAGGGACGCGATAACCGTCTGGCTTATCGGATAGCCCGCCGCGATGCGCACAACAGTGATGCTGAACTGGCTTCGGTTGTCTCTAACATGTCAACGGAGCCTCGTGCCACGGCCGAGATGCGTGAGACGGCTTTCCGGTTGCTCTGCCTCAACCATACCTTCACCAGCTATATTTCCACGCTGGGTGCACACCGCGAGAAACTGGTCAACCCGGGCATACTCAACCTGCTGGATGACGCGGTCTGCTACGTCGATGATGCACTGCATCACCGGCCAGCCGATGAACCGAAAGTGAGACAGTCGCTGGATGAACTGACTCAACGTATCGCGCGTCTTGAGCCAGGAAACGACAGCAAAGCGCCGCTGGTGCTACAGCAGATTGGCCTGCTTATCGCTCTGCTGCCAGAAATTTGCCGGTTACAACAGCAAATCGCTACCTGGAGGAGTGATTCTTCTGTGGCTCAGGCAGCGCATTAAACCACTCCGTCAACTCCCGGCGAGTGCCTGCCGGGAGTGCCGCCTCATGCAAACCCTCAATAGCCCCCTCAAGGGCGAAGAGCACTTTAATACCGAGTGCCCTATTTTTAGCCCGCATCTTTAACCAGCACTCCCTGGCACCCAGTGCCCGCAGCGTCTCTTCGTTAGTAATGCCAGCTTCAAAAAGTAATACCTCAAGCTGAAAGGTCAGGTTTGGCAGATCTTTAAGCCGGTTTCGTTGATGGCGCTGACAGCGCTCTTTCCTCGCCGCATTGAGCGCGAAAGAGGAGAGCTGAAGCAGCCGTTCCCTGTCTTGCCACAGTCCATCATCGACACGGTAATAGTTGAGAAGTACCGGGCGGCCTCGTTTCATCAGCGTCAAAAAAGAGGCGGCATTTTTTACACAGTATTTCGCGCTTTCTTCACAGGCGCGAAGGTACAGCTCGCCATCTGACACCATGGCAAAAACCGCGTCATCTACCGCCAGGGTATAGCCACCGAACAGGGCGCGATGATGAATTTCTCCTAGCGGTGAGAGGTATTCCTGGGATTGATAAATCCGTTCATAAGATATCTTTTTCATGATATTTCCCTTCTAAATCATAAAGTAACAGCGAAATTTCTTACTAGCGGATCCGTTAGCAGGAAAATAGGCAACTTAGCGCCGTTGAGCAAGATGATTTTTCGAGGGGCATCAACATTGAACGAATTTTGCGAGTCGCTTTCCGAAAATGAGGTTGATCTTTATGCATACAGGGGTTACTGTATATCCATACAGTAACTACAGGGCTGGAATGAATATGTACACTTCAGGCTATGCAAATCGCTCAACTTCTCTCTCCTCTACCGCGGGCACTGTCGCGCACAACACCGTTGGGGGTGTTTCGACGGGGCTTATTAGTGAAGTGGTTTATCGTGAAGACCAGCCTCTGTTGACCCAACTCCTGCTACTGCCTTTATTACAGCAGCTTGGTCAGCAATCGCGCTGGCAGCTCTGGCTGACGCCACAGCAAAAATTGAGCCGAGAATGGGTTCAGTCCGCAGGCCTGCCGCTGGCTAAGGTGATGCAGATTAACCAACTCTCTCCCTGCGATACCGTTGAGTCTATGGTTCGCGCGTTGCGCACTGGAAATTACAGCGTGGTGATCGGCTGGTTACCCGAAGAACTGACGGAAGAGGAACATTTTCGTCTGACTGAAGCGGCTGAAGAAGGGAATGCGATCGGGTTCATCATGCGCCCGGTTCGTCCAGATTCTTATCGCAGAGGACAACTTTCTGGGCTAAAAATTCACTCAAATTTGTATCATTGAGCGAAATTAAGATTTTTCCTGGAATTTTTTTTGACCGCAAGATACAGATTTAGTTCCTAGAGTCAAAATTGCGGCAAGGCGCGTCTGGAGCGGTTCTCCTTAATTTTACTGCACAAAATTCGTTCTAAAAATGTTAAATAATAGGTATACGGAACTTTTTTTTTCATATGCCTGACAGACTTCACACTTGTAAGTTTTCAGCTACGTTGTAGACTTTACATCGCCAGGGGTGCTCGGCCTAAGCCGAAGATATCGGTAGATTTATATTTGACCACGCCCCCCGGTGAAGGATTTAACCGTGATTCTCTACTTGAGACATTCATGGCGAATTTTGGATGATAACGAGGCGCAAAAAATGAAAAAGACAGCTATCGCGATTGCAGTGGCACTGGCTGGCTTCGCTACCGTAGCGCAGGCCGCTCCGAAAGATAATACCTGGTATGCAGGTGGTAAACTGGGCTGGTCTCAGTTCCACGACACCGGCTGGTACAACAGCAGCCTGAACAATGATGGCCCTACTCACGAGAGCCAGCTTGGTGCAGGTGCGTTCGGTGGCTATCAGGTTAACCCGTATGTTGGTTTTGAAATGGGTTACGACTGGTTAGGTCGTATGCCATACAAAGGCGACAAGGTTAATGGCGCTTTTAAAGCTCAAGGCGTACAGCTGACCGCTAAACTGGGTTACCCAGTTACTGACGATCTGGACGTGTACACCCGTCTGGGTGGTATGGTATGGCGCGCTGACTCCAGCAACAGCGTCGCTGGCGACGACCATGACACCGGTGTTTCCCCAGTATTCGCTGGTGGCGTTGAGTGGGCTATGACCCGTGACATCGCTACCCGTCTGGAATACCAGTGGGTTAACAACATCGGCGACGGTGCTACCGTTGGCGTTCGTCCAGACAACGGCATGCTGAGCGTAGGTGTTTCCTACCGTTTCGGCCAGCAGGAAGATGCAGCACCAGTTGTTGCTCCAGCGCCGGCTCCAGCTCCAGAAGTACAGACCAAGCACTTCACTCTGAAGTCTGACGTTCTTTTCAACTTCAACAAAGCGACTCTGAAACCGGAAGGCCAGCAGGCACTGGATCAGCTGTACACCCAGCTGAGCAACCTGGATCCTAAAGACGGTTCCGTAGTGGTTCTGGGCTTCACCGACCGTATCGGTTCTGACGCTTACAACCAGAAACTGTCTGAGAAACGTGCTCAGTCTGTTGTTGATTACCTGATCTCTAAAGGTATCCCAGCTAACAAGATCTCCCCACGTGGTATGGGCGAATCTAACCCAGTTACTGGCAACACCTGTGACAACGTGAAAGCTCGCGCTGCACTGATCGACTGCCTGGCTCCAGATCGTCGCGTAGAGATCGAAGTTAAAGGCGTTAAAGACGTTGTAACTCAGCCAGCGGCATAAGTTATCGTCTTATAAAAAAACCCCGCAATGCGGGGTTTTTTATTGTCTGAAGAAAAACACAAATCTACTTTTTGCCCAGCAACGCCTGAAGGTCGTTTTTCAGCGACGACATTTGGTTAGCATACTTCTCTTTATGTTCGGCATCCTCAATCAACTGCACGATGGTTTCCGACAGCGTTTTACCACGCCGTTGCGCCAGCCCAGCCAGACGCTGCCAGACCACGAACTCCAGATCGATTGATTTTTTACGCGTGTGCTGATGCTCAGCATTAAAATGCCGTTTGCGTCGCGCGCGGATCGTTTGCTTCATCCGGTTTAACAACGCGGGATTGATGTGTTTCTCAATCCAGCCGTTAACCTGTACCGGTTCATTCTCGAGGGTCAGCAAAATATCCACGGCTTCTTGTGCAGCGCTGGCTTCGATGTAGCAGGTGATCAGCTCCCCTTCACGGTGCTTTTTGACCAGGTACTTCCATTTCCAGCCGCTTTCGAGATTTTCCAGTTGTTGATATTTCATTGCGATCTCAGTGTTACCACGTAACTCTGTTCAGAATATCAGTTTTTTGGCAATCTGCTGAAAAGAAATCATATCCTGTGAGTCAATGCAGCCATTCCCGCTGTCGAAATACCCAATCCTGCTTGGGTAGATCCCCCCGCTTACGGTATACTCCACGCTTTTACATCTGACTAAAAAACATCAACTTTGACGATTACGAAACTTGCATGGCGTGACCTTGTTCCGGATACCGAGAGCTATCAGGACCTGTTTTCACAGCCCGAACTCGCAACAGAACATCCATTCATCCTTAGCGATACGCAACCCCGTTTGCATTATGCGCTGGAGCAGGCGTTAAGCCCATGGGCGACATCGCCCTTCATGCTGCTGAAAGCCCCCGAAGAGGCGGAATATCTGACGCTTCTCGGGGATGCTATGCGCCAGTTGCGCCCGGAAGCGAACGCGGTCTTTGGCGGCCAGTATCGTATCGCGGGAGATAAGATCGCCTTCGAACCGGCGGACCAGGCCGATGACCGTTTTGCAGCGACAGGTGAAGTCATTACCGCTAACTGGGTCGAGGCTGAACAACTCTTTGGCTGTCTGCGTCAGTTCAACGGTGAGCTTTCACTGCAACCGGGTCTGGTACATCGCGCAAACGGCGGCGTGCTGATCATCTCTCTGCGCACCCTGCTCTCGCAGCCGCTGCTGTGGATGCGCCTGAAAACGATTGTGACCCAGCAACGCTTTGACTGGGTCGGTTACGATGAGTCTCGCCCTCTGCCGGTCTCCGTGCCGTCAATGCCGCTGTCGCTGACCGTCGTGCTGACGGGCGATCGTGAATCGCTGGCTGACTTCCAGGAAATGGAGCCGGAACTGGCTGAGCTGGCGGTTTACAGCGAATACGAAGACAACATCCAGGTAGCCGATGCTGATGACATGGCACAGTGGTGTCAGTGGGTGCTGGCCGTTGCGGAACGCTTTGCATTGCCAATGCCTGCCGCTGACGCGTGGCCGGGTTTGATCCGCGAAGCGGTTCGTTATACCGGTGACCAGGAAACCCTGCCGCTCAGTCCACTCTGGATAGGCAAGCAGCTGCGTGAAGTGGGTGTGATCAGCGGTAAAGGTGCGTTTACTGGCGAACAGCTCACGCAGATGCTGGCGCAGCGTGAGTGGCGCGAAGGCTATCTTGCTGACCGTATGCAGGATGAAATTCTGCTGGAACAAATTCTGGTCGAGACCGAAGGTGAACGCGTCGGCCAGATTAACGCCCTGTCCGTGATTGAATTCCCTGGCCACCCGCGCGCGTTCGGGGAACCCTCACGCATCAGTTGTGTTGTGCATGTTGGCGATGGCGAGTTCACCGATATTGAACGCAAAGCCGAGCTGGGTGGCAACATTCACGCCAAAGGCATGATGATCATGCAGGCGTTTTTGATGTCTGAGCTGCAGCTTGAGCAGCAAATCCCCTTCTCCGCCTCGCTGACGTTTGAACAATCCTATAGCGAAGTGGATGGCGATAGCGCCTCTATGGCGGAGCTCTGCGCCTTGATCAGCGCCCTGGCAGACGTGCCGATCAACCAGAACCTCGCGATCACCGGTTCGGTCGATCAGTTCGGTCGTGCTCAGCCTGTTGGCGGTCTGAACGAAAAAATTGAAGGCTTCTTCTCTATCTGTCAGCAGCGTGGTTTAAACGGCAAACAGGGTGTGATTATTCCAGCACCCAATGTACGCCATTTAAGCCTTAGCCAGGCTATTCTGGACGCGGTTGAGCAGGAACAATTCGCCATCTGGGCCATCGAAGGGATTGAGGATGCACTACCCTTACTGACAAACCTGGTATGGGATGGCGAGGGGCAGACGACCCTGATGCAGACCATCCAGGAGCGAATTGCTCAGGCGACACAGCAGGATGCTCGCCACCGTTATCCATGGCCGTTACGCTGGCTGGGCTGGTTTAATTCAAACTGATCGGACTTGTTCAGCGTACACGTGTTAGCTATCCTGCGTCCTTCACTAAAATAAGGCTTACTGAGAACATGGTAGATAAACGCGAATCCTATACAAAAGAAGATCTTCTTGCCTCTGGTCGCGGTGAACTGTTTGGCGCGAAAGGCCCACAGTTACCGGCCCCGAACATGCTGATGATGGACCGTGTCGTGAAAATGACCGAAACCGGCGGCAACTTCGATAAGGGTTACGTAGAAGCAGAACTCGATATCAACCCGGACCTGTGGTTCTTCGGTTGCCACTTCATTGGCGATCCGGTAATGCCTGGCTGCCTGGGCCTGGATGCCATGTGGCAGCTGGTTGGCTTCTATCTGGGCTGGCTGGGTGGTGAAGGCAAAGGCCGCGCACTGGGCGTGGGCGAAGTGAAATTCACCGGCCAGGTTCTGCCTACAGCGAAGAAAGTGACCTATCGTATTCACTTCAAGCGCATTGTTAACCGTCGCCTGATTATGGGCCTGGCGGATGGCGAAGTGCTGGTAGATGGTCGTCTGATCTATACTGCGAACGACCTGAAAGTTGGCCTGTTCCAGGACACTTCCGCATTCTGATTTTGCGTTAAGCCCTCCCTGAAAGGCGAAACCTCCGCAGTGCGGAGGTTTCTTTCTTTAAAGAGACGTTATCAGGCAATGAGTGCCCTGTCGCCGATGGCTTCTCGCCAGCCTCCAAGCCATTGTGACCTTTGATTTATCGTCTGATAAGGACACATTTCTTTAGAACGTCCAGCGATGCCGGCCTGATAACCACGTTGATGAGCCCGTTCCAGGCGATCTCGTTTCTGTCTCTTCATGCCTCGTTTCCCTCATTCTTTTGTCTGGTGGAAAGAAAACAGTGTCTGCACTAAATGTACAGGCACAGATAACGAATACCCCGAATTCATTGCAGCGTCAATGTTCAAAATTCATACGGGTGTCATATTTGTGAGCTAGCCAGAAGATCATTTGTACAAAAAGTGTGACCCGGCACAAGTAACAACCTGAAGCCAAAACGAAAAAAAAACCGCAATCAGCGACAGGCTAACTGCGGTTTTTGATGATGAATTTTACTTATGGCAGCCGGGAAATCTCCCTGGCGATACTGGCTGACTCCTGCGCCCAACCCTGAGCAAGGACTTTCACCATTTCATCATAGCCATCTTTCTGCTGCTTCAGTTCCAGATGGAAAGGACGTTTAATCAGCTGTCCCTGATGATTCAGCAGCCACTCTCCGCTGATGATAACGGCACCGTCATACCGACCATGGAAGCCCGTTACCGTGACGTTCAGCGTATCCTGATCGCTACCCAGTGGCTGGGAAGCGACAACCCAGCCCGGAAGCTGGCTGCTCAGATTTGCCACCAGCGTATTGCGCAACTGCTGATCCAGCGGGCTGGCCCACAGATTATTGTTGGCGATGGTGTACTGTACATCGCTGGTCTGGTAGACCACCCCGTTGCCGGCCAGGTAGTCCGGCACGGCAACTTGCTCAACCCACAGCAGACGGTTGCCTTGCGAAGCGGTACTCTGGGTACCTGCCTGCGCCATCAGCGGTAGCTGATAGTAGCTTTTCGTTTCACTTCCTGAGCTACAGGCCGTGAGTACCATCGCTCCTACAATCGCTAGCCATTTTTTCATTGTTTCGCCCTCTTCGGCTCAGGATCCTTTTTATCTTTCGCTTCAAACACCAGCGCGTTGCTCTTCTCGTTGAGCGTTTTCAGAACCGGCTGCAGTTCGCGCAAGACCTGATCAAGACGCTGCATATCTGCCACCATCTTGTTGTACGCCGCCGAGCCTGGCTGGAAGCCCTGCATACTGCGGTTCAGCTCACGCAGCGTTTTCTGCATATCCTGCGGCAACTGCTGCATGCTCTGGCTTGCAGTGAGCTTATTGATGTTATCCAGCGTGGTTTGCAGGCGTTGCATCGTCGCCTGGCTCTGATGTAACGAACCTGTCGCGGCTTCAATCATTGGGTTCAGCGGCAGATTGTTAATCTTATCCAGCGTTTCCATCAGACGCTGCTGGATCTGAGCCAGTCCGCTGCTCACGGTTGGGATGATTTTATAGCCACCGAATTCACGAATGCCGGTAATCGGCGGTGCTTTCTGATAGAAATCCATATCCACATACAGCGCGCCGGTCACCAGGTTGCCGGTCTTCAACGACCCGCGCAGACCACGTTCCATCAGTTGAGAGATATGCGTGGCAATATCCTGGTTCTCGCCAATCTGGTTGATCAGACGTTCTGGTTCGATACGAATCAGCACCGGAATGCGGTAATCATCATCCAGGACCTGCTGCAGACCAGGCACAAAGAACGGTACTTGCCCAACCGTACCGAGACGAATGCCGCGGAACTCAACCGGCGCCCCCGGCTGCAGGCCACGAACGGAGTCTTTAAAGAACATCAGGAAGTCAACGTGATCGGTGTAGAGCGCATCCTGAATGCTTTTTTGATCGTCAAACAGGCGGAAAGCAGTGTTCTCCGCAACCGGCTGCCCCAGATCCAGACCTTCCGGCACGTCAAAACTTACGCCACCGCCAAACAGCGTTGTCAGGGAGCCCATTTCAACACGCATGCCTGCCGAGGTCAGATCGACCGCGATGCCGCTGTCTTTCCAGAAACGGACATTGCTGGTGACCAGACGATCGTTAGGTGCATTGATGAACAGCTGATAGCTGATGGACCTTTTCTGTGGGTCAAACGTGCTTTTCTCAACCGAACCCACACGATAACCGCGGAACAGCACCGGATCGCCCGCCGTGAGCTGGCCCGCTTTTTTACTGTCTAAAATCACGCGAATACCTTTTGCATCCGGCGGAGCAAGCGGCGGTGAATCCAGAAGCTGATATTGCCCCGGCTGGTTACCTTTTGTACCCGGCTGGAGTTCAATATAGGCACCTGACAGCAACGTCCCTAAGCCGCTGATCCCTTCGCGCCCCACCTGCGGTTTAACCACCCAGAAAACAGAATCGCCATGCAGCAGTTTTTCCATGCCGGCATTCAGGCGCGCCTTGATCTCCACATGGGTTAAATCGTCGGTCAGGGTTGCGCTTTCCACCACGCCCACATCCACGCTGCGGCTTTTGATGGTCGTTTTACCGCCCTCAATCCCCTCAGCATTGGTGGTAATCAGCGTCACTTCCGGTCCCTGATGGCTGTAATGATAAAACAGGATCCAGGCACCGATCAGCGCCGTCACGATGGGGAAAATCCACACCGGCGACCAGTTTTTGACCTTCTGCACTTTCGCCTCTCCACTCTTATTTTCCATGCTCTTACTCTTCCTCATGGCTTGATTCAGGCTCACGATCCCACGATAAACGAGGGTCGAAGGTCATGGCAGCAAACATGGTCATAATCACGACCAGCGCAAACATTAAAGCCCCCATCGCGGGATAAATACTCATCAAACCGCCCATCCGCACCAGCGCAGAGAGAACGGCAATTACAAACACGTCGATCATTGACCAGCGACCAACAAACTCGACCACCTCATAAATCAGATGCATGCGTTCGCTGTCGCGCTTTCCGTGACCTTTTGCATCCCAACAGAGCCAGGCAATGGCGATCATTTTTAAGGTGGGTACCATAATACTGGCGATGAAAATCACGCCGGCGACCGGGTAGGATCCTTCACCCCAAAGCAGGATCACCCCCGCGAGGATCGTCGAGGGCATTTTGTCACCGAGCAGGTCGGTGATCATAATCGGCAGAATATTGGCGGGAAGATATAGCATGACGGATGTCACCAGCAGCGCCATTGTCCACTGCAGGCTGTTCTTGCGACGGACGTGGCCTTTCGTTTCGCAGCGCGGACACACGTCGAGATCGGCGGGCAGCACGGCGGTACAGCACGGACAGGAACGCAGCCCCTGGCGGATACCCGGCACACCGACCTTCACCGTCTGTGCAAGCGTCGGTGCCGGGGCGATATCGTCCCACGCCCAGCGCCTGTCCACGCACTGGAAGGCGCGCAGCTGCAGGACGCAATACAGGCACCAGGGCACAAAGCTACTGCCAATCCCGACATCGCCATACGCCATCAGCTTCACGAAACTGACCAGTATCCCGGCCAGAAAGATCTCAGCCATCCCCCAGCTTTTGAGCTGGAAAAGGACACGCGCGAGCCGGATTTTCAGTGATGTCGGCATCCTGACGCGGTTGACCAGCAGAAGAATGACCACCAGGCAAAACGCCGGGACTATCTGGACAAACAGCAGAAAAAAGGTGCCGAGGCTGGCGTAATCTTCCGAGAACATCACGCCCGGGATTTCAAGCAGATCCACCTGGCTTGTCATCCCCCCCACCTTCATATAGATGAAGGGGAAGAGATTGGAGAGCAGCAGCATAAATAATGCCGCCAGTGCGTAAGCAGTGGGACGCTGCCTTGGCGCGTCCCACTCGGTCGTCAGCGTTGCGCCGCAACGTGGACACAGGGCTTTATGTCCGTGACCCAGCTCTGGCAACGCCACGAGCATATCGCATTGCGAGCATAATATATGCCTGTCGGCATGGTGCTGGTCACACATATGTTATCCCTGTTTATGCGCCGTTCTTCAGAGACTCAAGGTACTCCCAGCGCTCAAATGCTTCTTCCAGGGCTTTTTCAGCCGCGGACAGTTCAGCCAATACTTTCTGAGTATAGTCATGCGACTGGGTAAAGAATGAGGCATCAGCAACCTGTGCCTGAAGATCTTCAAGCGCCGCCTCCAGCTCTTCCAGACGCTGAGGAAGCCCCTCCAGTTCGCGCTGCAGGTTATAGCTTAGTTTAGCCGAGCTTTTCTTGACTGTTTCTGCTTTTGTTACAGCAGGTTCAGCACTTGTTTTGGACTTTGACTGTTTTTGCGCCAGAGACTGTGACTGCTGCCCTTTTGCATCGTGGTACCCGCCCACATACTGTCCAATTCGCCCTTCCCCTTCGAAGATCCAGCACTCGGTCACGGTATTATCAACGAACTGACGATCGTGGCTGACCAGCATCACGGTTCCCTGGTACCCGTCGATCAGCTCTTCCAGCAATTCCAGCGTTTCGACATCCAGATCGTTCGTCGGTTCATCGAGGATCAGCAGGTTGCTTGGCTTCAGGAACAGACGTGCCAGCAACAGGCGGTTACGTTCCCCGCCGGACAGGGCGCGAACCGGCGTCATCGCACGTTTCGGATGGAACAGGAAGTCCTGCAGGTAGCCCAGCACATGGCGCGGCTTACCGTTTACCATGACCTCCTGCTTACCTTCAGCGAGGTTATCCATTACCGTGCGGTCCGGATCCAGCTCCGCGCGGTGCTGGTCGAAGTAGGCCACTTCAAGTTTGGTGCCGCAGTGAATACGGCCGCTGTCAGCCTGCAACTGGCTCAGCATCAGCTTCAGTAATGTGGTTTTGCCGCAGCCGTTGGGGCCAATCAGCGCAATTTTGTCGCCGCGCTGGACCTGAGCAGAGAAATCTTTTACCAGCACTTTGCCGTCAACCTGATAGTTAACGTTTTCCATTTCGAAGACAATCTTGCCGGAGCGGGATGCCTCTTCAACCTGCATTTTGGCGCTGCCCATCACTTCGCGGCGTTCGCTGCGCTCGCGGCGCATCGCTTTCAGGGCACGCACACGGCCTTCGTTACGGGTACGGCGGGCTTTGATGCCCTGGCGGATCCAGACCTCTTCCTGCGCCAGTTTGCGGTCAAACTCAGCATTCTGCAGCTCTTCCACGCGCAGGTTTTCTTCTTTCTCCAGCAGATAGGTATCGTAATCGCCAGGATAGGTGACCAGCTTACCGCGGTCGAGATCGACAATACGGGTCGCCATATTGCGAATAAACGAACGGTCGTGCGAGATAAAGATGATGGTGCCGCTGAAGGTTTTCAGGAACCCTTCCAGCCAGTCAATGGCTTCGATATCCAGGTGGTTCGTCGGTTCGTCCAGCAGCAGTACTTTCGGCCCGCTGACCAGCGCGCGACCCAGGGCCGCTTTACGCAGCCAGCCGCCGGAGAGCGCAGACAGCTCCATATCCGCTTCCAGACCAAGCTGTGCCAGCACTTCATTAATGCGGTTTTCAAGCTGCCACAGGCCGTGGTGATCGAGCATCTCCTGCACTTTTGCGAGCTCATTGAGATTCTTGTCGCTCGGGTCGGTCATGACCAGATGCGAAATCTCGTGATAGCGCTTCAGGTATTCCGCCTGCTCTGAGATCCCCTCCGCCACGAAGTCGTACACGCTGCCGGTGACATGGCGCGGCGGGTCCTGCTGGAGGCGGGAGACAATCAGATCCTGCTCGTACACGATGCGGCCGTCATCCAGCCCCTGCTCGCGGTTGAGGATTTTCATCAGCGTGGATTTACCCGCGCCGTTACGGCCCACCAGACAGACGCGTTCGTTATCTTCGATATGCAGCTCTGCATTATCGAGAAGCGGTGAGTCACTGAAAGAGAGCCACGCGCCGTGCATACTAATTAAAGACATTTATTATTCCTTTCAGACCGCGGTAATCAACCAGCAGTTATGGATTTGACGGTTACGGGCGAAGTCCTGAGACAGCGTTTTTTGGCTAATTTCTTGTGCTTTCAGTCCCAGGGCTGCTAAACCGTCGTGATCCATACGGAAGCCGCGTTTGTTGTTCGAGAACATAATGGTGCCGCCTTTACGCAACAGGCGCTTCAGGTCGGTCATCAGGCGCAGGTGGTCGCGTTGAACGTCAAAGCTATCCTCCATGCGCTTAGAGTTGGAGAAGGTCGGCGGATCGATAAAGATCAGGTCGAACTGTTCATCGGTATCACGCAGCCAGCCCAGCACGTCGGCCTGCATCAGGCGATGCTGGCGCCCGGTTAAACCGTTCAGACGCAGGTTACGCTCGGCCCACTCCAGGTAGGTACGCGACATATCCACGGTAGTGGTGCTGCGCGCGCCGCCGAGGCCGGCATGCACACTCGCGCTGCCGGTATAGGAGAACAGGTTGAGGAAATCTTTCCCCTTGCTCATCTGGCCGAGCATACGGCGGGCGATACGGTGGTCAAGGAACAGACCGGTATCGAGATAGTCGGTCAGGTTAACCCACAGGCGGGCGTTATATTCGCCCACTTCAATGTAGTCACCCTTCTCGCCCATCTTCTGGTACTGGTTTTTGCCCTTCTGACGCTCGCGGGTTTTCAGCACCAGCTTGTTCGGCGCAATGCCCAGCACGGCGATGGTGGCCGCAATCACGTCCAGCATACGCTGACGCGCTTTTTGTGCATCAATGGTTTTTGGCGGAGCATATTCCTGAATGACGACCCAGTCGGCGTAGCGATCAACCGCCACGTTGTACTCCGGCAGGTCGGCATCGTACAGGCGGTAACATTCAATCCCTTCCTGCTTCGCCCACTTCTCGAATTTCTTCAGGTTCTTGCGCAGACGGTTGGCGTAATCTTCCGCCACGCCAGTTGGCTTACTGTCCGCCGCTTTTTCTGCCAGATGGTAGTTTTTCTGCACACAGTCCAGCGGACCGTTTTTTGCTTTAAACTGGCGATCGGCGCGCAGTTGCAGACAGCTCAACAGCTCCGGCGATGCGCTGAACAGAGACAGATTCCAGCCGCCAAAATAGTCTTTCATATTGCGGCCCAGCAGGCTGTGCAGGGCGATCAGCGCCGGTTCGCTGTCCAGACGCTCACCGTATGGCGGGTTACTGATGACGGTACCGTACGGGCCTTTCGGCAGCGGGTTGGTCAGGTTCGCGACATCTTTCACGTCGAAGGTGACCAGCTCACCGATACCCGCTCGACGGGCGTTGCTTCGCGCACGTTCAATCACGCGCGGGTCGCTGTCCGAACCATAGAAATGCGAGGTGTACTCTGCCAGGCCTTTACGCGCACGGCTCTGCGCGTCATCTTTGACCTCTTTCCAGAGGGCTTCATCATGCTGCGCCCAGCCTTTAAAGCCCCAGTGACCGCGGTGCAGCCCTGGCGCACGGTCGGTAGCCAGCATTGCGGCTTCAATCAGCAGCGTACCGGAACCACACATCGGATCGAGCAGCGGTGTGCCCGGCTGCCAGCCGGAGCGCATCACAATGGCTGCGGCAAGGGTTTCTTTGATCGGCGCCATCCCGGTGCGATCGCGATAGCCACGTAAATGCAGACCCGCGCCGCTCAGATCGAGAGAAATGCTCGCCGTGTCGCCGTTCAGCCAGACGTTGATACGCAGGTCCGGATTTTCGCGATCGACATTAGGGCGTTCCTTATTCTTGCGGGTGAAGCAGTCCACAATGGCGTCTTTCACGCGCAGCGCACCGTACTGACTGTTGCGGATCTCATCGTTCACGCCGTTGAAATGCACCGCAAAGGTGGCATTTGGGGTGAAGATCTCTGTCCAGTCGATCATCTGTACGCCGGTATAGAGGTCAAGGTCGCTATAGACCTTGCACTCCTTCATCGGCAGCATGATGCGCGACGCCAGACGGCTCCACATCAGGCTCTGGTAAATAAGCCGCGTGTCGCCCTCAAAATGGACACCACCCTGAACTACCTGGCACTCTTGCGCACCCAGGGCTTCCAGTTCAGTTTTTAACAGCTCTTCCAGCCCACGGGCCGTACTGGCAAACAGAGAATTCATATCGTCACTTTTACTCTTAGAAAATTGTCGCGCATTATAGCTAATATGGCGTGTATGTCATAAAGTTGAAGGCTTATTTTCATTTGCGGGAGTATGCAGTGGCGACGTTATCCAGGCTTTTTATTCATCCGGTGAAATCCATGCGCGGCATTGGCGTTTCTCACGCACTGGCAGACATGAGCGGATTTGCCTTCGATCGTATTTTTATGGTCACCGAGCCTGACGGTACGTTCATCACCGCGCGCCAGTTCCCGCAGATGGTTCGCTTTACCCCTTCCCCGCTTCATGACGGATTGCATTTGACCGCGCCGGACGGTTCCAGCACGGTGATTCGCTTTGCTGATTTTGCGCCCGTCGACGCGCCAACGGAAGTCTGGGGTAACCATTTTACCGCGCGCATCGCCCCGGAAGAGATTAACCGCTGGCTAAGCGGCTTCTTTTCCCGCGACGTGCAGCTGCGCTGGGTGGGGCCTGAACTGACGCGCCGCGTGAAGCGCCACGATGCCGTTCCGCTCTCCTTCGCCGACGGCTTCCCGTTCCTGCTGACCAACGAGGCGTCGCTGCGTGATTTACAAAACCGCTGTAAGGCCAGCGTGCAGATGGAGCAGTTCCGTCCGAACCTGGTGGTAACCGGTGCCGATGCGTGGGAAGAAGACACCTGGAAAACGATCCGCATTGGTAGCGTCATCTTTGATGTCGTCAAGCCGTGCAGCCGCTGTATCTTTACTACCGTGAGTCCGGAAAAAGGCCAAAAGCACCCCTCTGGCGAACCGCTGAAAACGCTGCAATCGTTCCGCACCGCCCAGGATAACGGCGATGTCGATTTCGGCCAGAACCTGATCCCCCGCTCCAGCGGTGTGATCCGCGTGGGCGATGAGGTCGAAATCCTCGCCCGCGGGCCTGCGAGAGTGTACGGCGCCGGTCAGGAAGAAGAAAGCGTTGAAGTTGAGACGAACGTCGCCTCTGCCGTGGATATTCACTGGCAGGGCAAAATTATTCGTGGCAACAATCAGCAGGTGCTGCTGGAGCAACTGGAACAGGCCGGTATTCGCGTACCGTATTCTTGTCGTGCGGGAATCTGCGGATGCTGTCGCATCAAGCTGGTAGAGGGAGAAGTGACAGCGCTGAAGAAATCGGCAGTGGGAAACGACGGCACAATTCTGTGCTGTAGCTGCGTACCGAAAACATCCGTACAGCTGGAAGCTTAAACCGCCTGTTCGAGGCTGAAGGAATCGACACGCACCTGTGGCTTCAGCCTGTCATTCATGACTTTGATCGCATCCCCTAACTGCATTACGCGCCCGGCAATCGTCACGCCGGGTTGCGCCAGCAGACAAAGCGCAGCATTTTCGCCCGGCTCCACCACTAACAAACTCACCTCTTCGGCGGTATCGCTCAGATTGACGCTGGCCGCATCACCCGTTGCTGGCGTCCAGTTCATGTCGTGCGGCAGGAAATGCCAGCTTTTCGGCATTTGCGGTTTCAGGAAACGAATCGCCACCAGCGCATTTAATACCAGCTCGGCACGCTGCTCTTTAGAGAGCACCAGATCGCGACATTTTTCTTCAAAGGAGAAATAAAGTGCAGCATCGTCAACGCAAAAGCCCGAGGGTGAAAACGCGTCCGGGGTTAACATTCGGCGGGCAAAACGAGAACGAAACAACATGCCATTGGCTAAATCGAGCATCATACGATCGTGCTCGTCGCAAAAATACCAGCGCCAGTTATCGTCAGGTTTAATTCGCATCTTTCTCTCCCGTCCCCAAACGTCCTGTACTAAAAATGTCCTGATTGTCGCTTCGTTTATAACAACATTAATAAAAGACCAGAATGTCTAAATAAGCAACAGTGACGGAATATAAAACAACCAGGGCTGGAAATAAAGCCCTGGTTGTCTGATTAAGAGAAAAGATTAGATATGCGTAACGATTTCTTTAATCAGCGGCGGTCCTTTAAAAATAAAGCCGGAATAGATTTGCACCAGCGATGCCCCTGCCGCCATCTTCTCGCGCGCAGCAATGACCGAATCGATACCGCCGACACCAATAATCGGCAAACGCCCTTTTAATTCTGCAGACAGAGCACGAATAATTTCGGTGCTTTTTAATTGTACCGGACGGCCACTTAACCCACCCGCTTCGTCACAGTTTTTCATTCCCTGAACGAGGGAGCGATCGAGCGTCGTATTGGTCGCAATAACACCATCAATATTATGGCGAACTAAACTGTCGGCAACCTGGATCAATTCTTCAGGCGAAAGATCCGGCGCGATCTTCACCGCGACCGGAACATATTTATGGTGGATCGCCTGCAGTTCATTTTGTTTATTTTTAATGGCGCTGAGAAGATCGTCCAACGCTTCGCCGTATTGTAAAGAACGCAGGCCCGGGGTATTCGGCGATGAAATATTCACCGCGATGTAACCGGCATAGGCGTAGACTTTTTCCATACAAATCAGATAGTCATCTTTACCTTGCTCAACCGGCGTGTCTTTATTTTTACCGATATTAATGCCCAGCACCCCATCGAAATGGGCTTTTTTCACGTTCTCGACCAGGTGATCAACGCCGAGATTATTAAAGCCCATGCGGTTGATCAGACCTTCGGCTTCCACCAGGCGGAACAAACGCGGCTTATCATTTCCCGGCTGTGGGCGCGGGGTAACGGTACCGATTTCAATGGAGCCAAAGCCCATTGCGCCCAGGGCATCAATGCACTCGCCGTTTTTGTCCAGACCGGCCGCCAGACCCAGCGGGTTTTTAAAGGTCAGACCCATGCACTGCACAGGTTTTTCCGGCACATTCTGGCGCACCAGAGCCGCCAGAGGCGTTCCGGTAATGCGACGTAATTGCTGGAATGTCAATTCATGAGCGCGCTCAGGGTCGAGCTGAAAAAGGGCTTTACGAACGAAGGGGTAGTACATGAACTCTCCTGGATTCCCGGTGTGCAAACCGGGAGGGGATTATGGGCGATCCCGCTGCGAAAAGGAATTGACCTGCGGCAAAATAATCAGCGTAAAACGCAAACGTTTACCTCCCGGTCTCTTTCTTATGCACTTTTTCGCATTTTAATTGCAGATAAATCATTTAGTGGAATAACCGCGCGGTGTCACACTCCTGAAAATTGTTATGAATGTTAGATAAAAGCAAACAATTGGTTATAAGGAGGAAGTATGCGCGTCATTACCCTGGCCGGAAGTCCACGATTCCCTTCGCGTTCCAGCGCCCTGCTGGAATATGCCCGTGAAAAGCTCAATGCGCTGGATGTGGAAGTGTGCCACTGGAATCTGCATAACTTCGAACCCGAAGATTTGCTGTACGCCCGTTTCGACAGCCCTGCGCTGAAAACCCTCACAGAACAACTGAAAGAGGCAGACGGTTTAATCGTGGCGACACCGATCTATAAAGCCTCTTTTTCTGGCGCACTGAAAACCCTGCTCGATCTACTGCCGGAGCGCGCGTTGGACGGCAAAGTGGTGCTGCCGCTGGCAACGGGCGGAACGGTTGCCCATTTACTGGCGGTGGATTATGCCCTGAAACCGGTCCTGAATGCCCTGAAAGCACAAGAGATTCTCCATGGGGTTTTCGCGGACGATTCGCAGGTCATTGATTATCAACACAAGCCGCACTTTACGCCGAATCTGCAAACGCGCCTCGATGCTGCGCTGGAAACCTTCTGGCACGCGCTGCATCGCCGGGATATCCAGGCACCTGCGTTTGGCCAGCCTCAAGGAGTCGCACATGTTTAAAACCTTAACCCGCCTCGGGCTGGCTGGTCTGATGGCCTTGACCGGGCTGGCTCAGGCCGCAGAAACAGCGCCGGACAGTTTACGCATTGGCTATCAGAAAGGCAGCGTCAGTATGGTGCTGGCAAAAAGTCACCAGCTTCTGGAAAAACGCTTCCCGGACACCAAATTTGCCTGGATCGAGTTTCCTGCCGGTCCTCAAATGCTGGAAGCCTTAAACGTAGGCAGTATCGATCTTGGCACCACAGGCGATATTCCGCCGATATTCGCCCAGGCTGCGGGGGCGGACCTCGTTTATGTCGGCGTTGAACCGCCTAAACCGAAGGCCGAAGTCATTCTGGTGCCTGAAAATAGCGAGATTAAAAGCGTTGCCGATCTAAAAGGTCATAAGGTCGCTTTTCAGAAAGGCTCCAGTTCACACAACCTGCTGCTGCGCGCTTTACAGGAGGCCGGGCTGAAATTCACGGACATTCAGCCCGTTTACCTGACTCCAGCCGACGCTCGTGCCGCGTTCCAGCAGAAGAATGTTGATGCCTGGGCTATCTGGGATCCGTACTACTCCGCAGCATTACTGCAAGGAGGCGTGCGTGTGCTGAAGGATGGCACGACGCTGAAGCAGACCGGCTCGTTCTACCTTGCCGCGCGTCCTTACGCGGAAAAGAATGGCGCATTTATTCAGAACGTACTGGATACCTTTACGCAGGCCGACACGCTGACCCAAAGCCAGCGTCAGGAAAGTATTGCGCTGCTGGCGAAAACCATGGGCTTACCTGAACCGGTGATTGCGAGCTACCTCAGCCACCGTCCGCCGACCACCATTTCACCCGTGGATGCGCACGTCGCCGCGCTTCAGCAACAAACCGCTGACCTCTTCTATCAAAACCGCCTTGTGCCAAAACAGGTCGATATTCGCGAACGCATCTGGCAACCCGCAGGCAAAGAAGGAGCTAAATCATGAGTCTGAATCTTTTCTGGTTTTTACCCACCCACGGAGATGGCCACTATCTTGGCACTGAAGAGGGTTCCCGCCCGGTTGACCATGGCTACCTGCAGCAGATTGCACAGGCGGCGGACCGCATCGGTTTCACCGGCGTGCTGATCCCAACCGGGCGCTCATGTGAAGATGCCTGGCTGGTCGCCGCGTCGATGATCCCGGTCACCCAGCGTCTGAAGTTCCTGGTTGCGTTACGTCCAGGCGTGGTTTCCCCCACCGTGGCAGCGCGTCAGGCGGCAACGCTGGACAGACTCTCCAACGGTCGTGCCCTGTTTAACCTGGTGACGGGCAGCGATCCGCAGGAACTGGCAGGCGATGGCGTGTTCCTCGACCACACCGAGCGCTATGAGGCTTCTGCCGAGTTCACCCGCGTCTGGCGACGCCTGCTTGAAGGTGAAACCGTCACCTTCGAAGGCAAGCATATCCACGTTCGTGACGCGAAACTCTACTTCCCGCCGGTACAACGCCCACGCCCGCCGCTCTATTTCGGCGGGTCGTCGGATGTAGCCCAGGATCTGGCTGCCGAGCAGGTCGATCTGTATCTGACCTGGGGCGAACCGCCTGAGCTGGTAAAAGAGAAAATTGCCCAGGTGCGCGCAAAAGCGGACGCCCATGGCCGCAAGGTGCGCTTCGGTATTCGTCTGCACGTGATTGTTCGCGAAACCACTGAAGAGGCCTGGCGGGCGGCAGACCGTCTGATATCCCATCTGGACGATGAGACCATCGCAAAGGCGCAGGCCGCGTTTGCCAAAACCGACTCCGTCGGACAGCACCGAATGGCATCCCTGCACAACGGCAAGCGCGAGAAGCTGGAGATCAGCCCGAACCTGTGGGCAGGCGTTGGCCTGGTTCGCGGCGGTGCGGGCACGGCGCTGGTCGGGGACGGCCCGACCGTGGCAGCGCGGATTAATGAATACGCCGACCTCGGTATCGACAGCTTTATTCTCTCCGGTTATCCGCACCTGGAGGAGGCCTACAAAGTGGGCGAGCTGTTATTCCCGCATCTGGATGTGGCCATCCCGGAAATACCGCAGCCACAGCAGCTTCAGCTGCAGGGAGAAGCGGTGGCAAACGAATTTATCCCTCGAAAAGCCGCGCAAAGTTAAGGAGTGACCATGTCTGCCACCTCACAAAAATGGCTGCTGCGCGCCGCGCCGTGGTTTTTACCCGTCGGCATTGTGGCTCTCTGGCAGCTCGCATCATCCACCGGCTGGCTGTCGAGCCGTATTCTGCCCTCTCCTGAGGGCGTTGTAGAAGCGTTCTGGTCGCTGAGCGTCAGCGGTGAGCTGTGGCAGCATCTGGCGATCAGTTCCTGGCGCGCGGTGATTGGGTTTTCTATTGGCGGCAGCATCGGCCTGGTGCTGGGGTTGATCAGCGGTCTTTCCCGCTGGGGTGAGCGGCTGCTGGATACCTCCATTCAGATGTTGCGTAACGTGCCGCATCTGGCGCTGATCCCGCTGGTCATTCTGTGGTTTGGGATTGATGAGAGCGCGAAGATCTTCCTCGTGGCGCTGGGCACGCTGTTCCCGATTTACATTAATACCTGGCACGGCATCCGCAATATCGATCGCGGCCTGGTGGAGATGGCGCGAAGCTATGGCTTGTCGGGTTTTTCGCTCTTTCTACACGTGATCCTGCCGGGCGCCCTGCCCTCCATCATGGTCGGAGTGCGTTTTGCCCTCGGCCTGATGTGGCTGACGCTGATTGTCGCGGAAACCATTTCGGCTAACTCTGGTATCGGCTACCTGGCGATGAATGCCCGCGAGTTCCTGCAAACGGACGTCGTGGTGGTTGCCATTATCCTTTATGCCCTGCTCGGCAAACTGGCCGACTTCAGCGCCCAGTGGCTGGAACGCAGCTGGCTACGCTGGAACCCGGCGTATACCCTTCAGGAGGCGAAAGCATGAATACGGCACGACTGAATCAGGGGACACCGTTACTGCTAAACGGCGTGACCAAACGCTACGGCGAAAACACCATTCTTAACGCGCTGGATCTGCATATTCCCGCCGGGCAGTTTGTGGCCATTGTCGGGCGCAGCGGCGGCGGCAAGAGTACGCTGCTGCGCCTTCTGGCCGGACTGGAATCCCCTAACGGCGGCGACATTCTGGCAGGGACAACGCCGCTGGCCACTATTCAGGACGATACCCGCATGATGTTTCAGGATGCGCGACTGCTGCCCTGGAAGACGGTGATTGATAACGTCGGGCTGGGGCTCAAAGGACACTGGCGGGATGAAGCCCGTCAGGCGCTGGCCGCCGTCGGACTGGAAAACCGCGCCGGTGAATGGCCTGCTGCGCTGTCGGGTGGGCAGAAGCAGCGCGTGGCGCTGGCACGGGCGTTGATTCATCGTCCGGGCCTGCTGTTGCTTGATGAGCCGCTCGGCGCGCTCGACGCCTTAACGCGGATCGAAATGCAGGATCTGATTGAATCCCTGTGGCAGACGCATGGATTCACGGTTCTGCTGGTCACGCATGACGTCAGCGAAGCCGTGGCGATGGCCGACCGGGTGCTGTTAATAGAAGACGGAAAAATTGGTCTGGATCTGACGGTGGATCTTCCACGGCCTCGTCGTGTCGGTTCGGCAAGACTGGCGGAGCTGGAGGCAGAAGTGCTGGATCGGGTGATGAAGCGCGGGGGAACGGAGTTACAGCGAGTTAAGGCTAATGCCTGATGCCCTCACCCCGGCCCTCTCCCACAGGGAGAGGGAGAAAACACAAAAAACGGCAACCTGGGTTGCCGTTTTGCTTTTACCTGCCCACCGGGCTTTTTTACATCACGCTAAGGCTTTCGCGATCTTCTCGTACAAATCGCCGGACAGGTTTTCCAGCCCTTTCAGCTGTTCAAGCGCGGCGCGCATTTTCGCCTGACGCTTCGCATCGTAGCGTTTCAGACGGATCAGCGGCTCAATCAGACGCGACGCCACCTGCGGGTTACGGCTGTTCAGTTCGGTCAGCATTTCTACCATGAACTGATAACCGCTACCGTCCTCCGCGTGGAACGCGGCCGGGTTGCTGCTGGCAAACGCACCAA
The DNA here is from genome assembly GCF_049238025.1 of Enterobacter cloacae complex sp. IR5458. Classification (NCBI taxonomy): domain Bacteria; kingdom Pseudomonadati; phylum Pseudomonadota; class Gammaproteobacteria; order Enterobacterales; family Enterobacteriaceae; genus Enterobacter; species Enterobacter cloacae complex sp. IR5458. The sequence continues at coordinate 7,585 of NZ_JBMKIF010000020.1, read as the reverse complement.
TCAGGGAACGCACGCGGTTCGGGTTACTCATGGTGAACGAACGGTGCTTCAGCAGGCTGCGGACTTTGCTGAGCGCATCGGCCGCCGGGCTGGTCGCCTGCAGAATGAACCATTTGTCCATCACCAGACCATCCTGGTGCCACTTGTCGTCGTACTCCTGCATCAGCGCATCGCGGCACGGCAGTTCAGCGGCAACGCTCGCCGCCAGCGCGGCCAGCGCGTCGGTCATATTGTCCGCTTTATGATACTGCGTGCTCACCAGCGTGTTCGCCAGCTCGGTTTCACCAAACGCCAGATAACGCAGGCAGGTGTTACGCAGAGAACGTTTACCAATGTCCGCGTGCTCAACGCGATAAGCATCAAGCTTATTGGCGTTATAGATGGCGAGGAATTCGTCCGCCAGTTCAGCAGCCAGCGTGCGGGTCAGCGCTTCACGCACGGCCACGATGGCAATCGGGTCAATGATGTCAAACAGCTCGGCAATTTCAGTTGCCGACGGCAGGGTCAGAATTTCAGCCGCCAGCGCCGGATCAATAGATTCATCCAGCAGGATCGCACGGAACGCGTCTGCTACATGCACCGGCAGCGTCAGCGGCTGGCCCTGCTGGTAACGGTTCACGTTCAGCTTGATGTAGGTCGCCAGCAGACTCTGCGCGGCATCCCAGCGGGAGAAATCGTTGCGGGCGTGACGCATCAGGAACGTCAGCTGCTGATCGCTCCACTTGTACTCCAGCTTCACCGGGGCGGAGAATTCGCACAGCAGCGCAGGCACCGGCTGGAAATAGACGTTATCGAAGATAAAGGTCTGCTCTGCCTGGGTTACGTTCAGTACGTGGTGTACCGGATGACCGCCCTTCTGCAGCGGGATCACTTTGCCTTCGTTGTCATACAGCTCAATGCTGAACGGGATGTGCAGCGGATGTTTTTCTTCCTGCTCGGCGGTTGGCGGCGTGCGCTGGCTGATGGTCAGGGTGTATTGCTCGGTTTCCGGGTTGTAGTCGTCTTTAACGGTGACAATCGGTGTCCCGGCCTGGCTGTACCAGCGGCGGAAGTGCGAGAGATCCACGTTAGAGGCATCTTCCATCGCCTGCACAAAATCGTCACAGGTCGCCGCGCTGCCGTCATGACGCTCAAAATAGAGTTGCATCCCTTTCTGGAAGTTCTCTTCGCCCAGCAGGGTGTGGATCATACGGATAATTTCAGCGCCCTTCTCATACACCGTCAGGGTGTAGAAGTTGTTCATCTCAATGACTTTATCCGGACGGATAGGGTGCGCCATTGGGCTGGCATCTTCCGCAAACTGCAGGCCGCGCATAGTGCGGACGTTGTTGATGCGGTTAACCGCACGAGAGCCCAGATCGGAGCTGAACTCCTGATCGCGGAAGACGGTCAGTCCCTCTTTCAGGCTCAGCTGGAACCAGTCACGGCAGGTGACGCGGTTACCGGTCCAGTTATGGAAATACTCGTGGCCGATGACGCGTTCGATATCAAGGTAGTCTTTATCGGTAGCGGTGTCGGTACGTGCCAGTACGTATTTGGAGTTAAAGATGTTGAGACCTTTATTCTCCATCGCGCCCATGTTGAAGAAATCGACGGCGACGATCATATAGATGTCGAGGTCGTATTCGAGGCCGAAACGTTCTTCGTCCCACTTCATGGAGTTGATGAGCGAGGTCATCGCCCACGGTGCGCGGTCAAGGTTGCCACGGTCAACAAACAGCTCCAGCGCCACTTCACGCCCGGAGCGAGTTTTGAACGTATCGCGCAGCACATCAAAATCACCCGCCACCAGCGCAAAGAGGTAGCACGGTTTCGGGAACGGATCCTGCCACTGCACCCAGTGACGACCATTTTCCAGTTCGCCCTCACCGACGCGGTTACCGTTGGAGAGCAGGAACGGATAAAGCGTTTTATCGGCGATGATTTTCGTCGTGAAGCGCGCCAGGACGTCCGGGCGGTCCAGGTACCAGGTGATATGGCGGAAACCTTCGGCTTCACACTGGGTACACAGAGCCACGCCTGACTGGTAAAGCCCTTCCAGCGCCGTGTTGGCTGAAGGGCTGATTTCATTCACGATGCGCAGCGTAAAGCGTTCCGGCAGGTTGTCGATGACCAGCTGGTTGCCTTCTTCTTTATACTCTGACCAGGGTTCATCATTAATATGCAGGGAGACCAGCGTCAGGTCTTCGCCATCGAGACGCAGCGGCACGGCAGTCGCACTGTGGCGCGTCACCTGACTCACCGCCGTCACGACGGTTTTTGTGGCATCCAGGTCAAACGTCAGGTCGATATCGCTAATCAGGTATTCCGGCGCACGGTAGTCGTGGCGGTATTTGGCTTGTGGCTGTTGTGTCATAGAAAACCTTATGCATCGTTTGTCGAGTAACGTTTCAATATATTCCTGTTGCGCAAAACGCGCTATGCAGAATGTTCATCTTTTCAGGCAGAAACACCTTTTTCGCTACATTTGTATAATATGAACGCATAATTTTTAAAATCGATAAAGATCGTCCAGGAGCGCATTAAACAAGGGATGAGAGAGATCGATTCAAAGCGAGATTTGCGAACTTTAACGAACTTCACAAGGCACTTTTGCCCCACCCATGCCCCACGACTAATTTTACCCGAGAGCAGACACCATAAGGCTTGTAGACCATTCCAAACATCAAAAAACATTCAAAGCTGAACTGCTAATTCGCCAATTGACTTGACAGTCTTTAGTTCTGGGTTACAGGTGCTGTATATTTAACCAGGCATTAGCGGTGACTATCATGCGTGTCGAGATTAGTATTGCCAAAAATAAAACGATGGCTATGCCGAAGGACTCAATTGACGCACTGACTCAGGAGCTGACAAAGCGCCTGAGTACGTATAATGAAGACGTAGAGGTGATCGTCAAGACAGCAAGCAAAGATGGCTTTTCCATTCTGCGGCTTAGAAAAAGAAGACAAAAAGACATATGTACAGGAAGTGCCACAAGAAGCGTTGGAAAGCGCAGATAACTGGTTTACACGATGATTGCACTTCCTTAGAATCTGCGTCGGTTGCTCTAACATCAACAACCGACAAATTTTTACTTTATAAAATATATAGAAAAATCACCAATTGGTATTGGACCAGACGTTGACATTCTCAATAACATTCGAGATTTTTGCTTCAACAGAAGTTAAAAAAACCTTCCTCCACAAACTGAAACGACATGCCCTGCCGCCAATAATCACTTTGATTTATATTAAAAAACGGGTGAAAAATATCTCAAAGGATATTTAATAAAAACTAAGCGTCCAGCTGAACAATTTTTCCACCTAACCACTCTTGTTTATACAATAATTGCCTAACAAACTCGTACCTCATATTTTTTACAATATTGTTTTTATCTGATACAAAATTCTTTACGTCAACTACTTCTACAACTGCGTGTTTTTTGCATATTGCCGTAGTTATCTTATGTAAGGCATCCAGTCTGAAATTACCTGACCTTGTTCTTATTCTGTCAATTTTCTTTTTACTTTTTAGCCAATTATTACTGTGTTTTACTTTCCTACTTAACTCTTTATTAAGACGTTTTATTTTTTTTTCATCAACAATGCCAGTAAAGCTTTCGACTGAAACCTCATTCCCAGCACACAGGGTAACATATCCATCATTGAGTAAAACTTTTGTCTTATTGATTGATGGATGAACCGGCTCAGAAACAAATTCCTCAGTATTAAAACTTATGTACCACTTATCAAGTTTTTTTGAAATAGTAACATTTTTCAAATTCCCCGTGACTTCGCGACTTTTACGGTACTTAACCCATCCTAATTTAGGCAAAGATACTAAACCTTTTTCTTGGTTTAATCTGACTCTTTGACATGGGACTCTAAAAGAATCACTGCGGCCTTTCTTTTTAAATCGAGGATACAGTGCTCTTCCTGAGAAGAAATTCTGAAAAGCCCTATCGAGATCACGTAAAGATTGCTGTAGGCATTGAGATGGACAAAGTTTAAGCCACTCAAATTTATGATCACTTTTCCACTCAACTAATAAAGGTGCGAGTTTATTGTAGTTCAGGAACGGCTTGCCATTATTATAGTTTTCGCTTAGGAGAGCAAGGCCTTTATTATATACAAAACGGCAGGCACCAGCAAAAACCAAAACGTCAGAAATCTGACTTTTACTTGGTTCAAGCAAAAATTTAAATGCCTTTTTTTTGATCACAATAAATCCTATAAGAACAACAAAACCACTGTAAGTATCCTAAGCTAAAATTGATATTTTCTATCAGTGGATTTAGCCACAAAATACATCTTTATTTATTCAATAAAAAGCCCTGCATTTGCAGGGCTTCGTGTATTGAAATTGAATTAGCCTTGCAGCAGAGACAGAACCTGCTGAGGAACCTGGTTGGCTTTAGACAACACGGAGTTGCCAGCCTGCTGAATGATCTGCGCTTTAGACATATTTGACACTTCGGTCGCATAGTCTGCATCCTGAATACGGGACTGCGCTTCAGACAAGTTAGTGGTAGTGTTGTTAAGGTTGGTCACAGCAGAGCTCAGACGGTTCTGTACTGCACCCAGAGAAGAACGGAACTTATCGATAGAGGCAATAGCATCGTCCAGCGCTTTCAACGGGTCAGGAGTAGCCGCAGACGCTCCCTGAGCTTCTGTGGTGATAGAACCATCAGCTGCTTTATAGAGAGCAGCTCCTTTATCATCAATAAAGCTGCCGTTGGCAAATTCTTGATAAGTAGTAGTTACAGTTTTTTCTGTATCAGTAGTCAGTTTGCCATCTAAATCCAGATTCACGGCCGTACCACCAGCAGTTACCGCACCAGCAGCATCAACGTCGTAAGACGCAGCACCGTTAGTAACAGTGTAATCTTTGCCAGATAATGCTGTTGCCATATCGCTAGCAGAGATTGATGCACCCGTAATTTTAAATCCTGCTGCACCTACACCAGTAGTAACCAACGTACCTTTATCAGCCGTTGTAATTGTGGTCATAACACCAGTAGTACCGGCATCGTTTGTGTTAGCCATCAATCCGGCAAGCGAAGCTGGTGGAGGAGTGCCTGCACTGTTCTTGGTCAAGTTACCAGTAGTATCAAGATACAGTTGTGAGTTATCATCAGCCGCCGTGATGTTTCCTGCGCTATCAATGATTACATCTTGGGTTGTTGTTCCAATTTTAACTGTAGCAGTAGCGGAACCACCCTTAGTAAGATAACTCAGAGCATTCGCTGATGTTACATCTGTAGCATCAAATTTGTAGGACTTGCTGGTGGAATCAAAAGTGTAATCAGCGTCAGCATTAACACCTAAACCGTTCACGATGGTCGGTGCTGTCTGGCTGATTTTGCTGCCGTTTGCAACGCTATTCAGCAAATCAGCTGTAGTCGCTGACTTATAAGTAGTAACATCGTCTTTAGTCCAAGTGCTGTTACCGTTTGCCCCTGGGGTTTTCGTGAAACCAGTCAGATCTGCTTCGGTCAATTTAGCATTATCAACTGCACCTTTACCATTTACGTTAAAGCTCGTAAGTTTCAGGGTATTAGAGTCGATTTGTTTCAGGTCTATGGTAATGGTCTGGCCATCGTTAGCACCAACCTGAATTTTCATGGAACCGTCTTTTGCCAGCACATTCACACCGTTGAACTGGGTCTGACCGGATACACGGTCAATTTCATCCAGACGGGATTTGATTTCGTCCTGGATGGAGTCCAGGTCAGACTGTGAGTTAGTACCAGTAGAGGACTGAACGGTCAGCTCACGGATACGCTGTAAGTTGTTGTTGATTTCAGACAGTGCACCTTCAGTTGTCTGTGCAACGGAGATACCATCGTTAGCGTTACGTGCAGCCTGGGTCAGACCTTTGATGTTAGAGGTGAAGCGGTTAGCGATCGCCTGACCAGCTGCATCATCTTTTGCGCTGTTGATACGCAGACCGGAAGACAGGCGCTCAATAGCAGTGGCCATTGAGGATTGATTCTTATTGATGTTATTCTGAGTTATCAGCGAGAGGCTGTTGGTATTAATGACTTGTGCCATGATAGTAATTCCTGTTTGACTGGTCGTAATTTAAGTTTACGGCTTCCACCACTAGGCTCTTGCGCCGCTAAATTTACTATCGGCAACCATTGCAGATCCTTTAGAAAAAAAACAAAAAAACAATATCCTACTGTTTTATAAATTGTTTATCCTGAATCGTACATACCTAGATGCACGACATTTTCTTCACTCGGTAGTCGTCATCAAACCAAAAAGACTACCCGATGTTCAACATAGTCAGTAGTTGGCGAAACTAACCCCATCAGAAAACACTCCCCATGTTACGCAGGATCCAGTATCGGTTCTCACTTCCGTTTGTCGTCTTATCGGCGAAGTCCGGCTGGTATCGCTCGATCCATGAATTTGCATCCGCTTGGCTGAAATGCCAGTGCCTCTCCTGCAGTTCAGCGATGAATTTGTCTGTATGCAGGCAGAGATAGCCCTTCGGGTTTTGCTGTATGGCCGCAATAAAAGCAGCACGAATATCCGGTTGACGAGGCATGAACACACCCTCACTCACTTATTGACTGTATGCATATACAGTAGTATTTTTATAAAAACAGATCAAGCACAGGCAATTTTTCACTTTTAAGAGGATCGGTATGTTTGTTGAACTGGTTTATGACAAGCGAAATGTTGAAGGGCTCCAGGGGGCCAGAGAGATCATCTTGGCCGAGCTAACAAAGCGAGTGCACCAGATTTTTCCTGATGCAGAAGTGAAGGTGAAGCCAATGCAGGCGAACGGCTTGAATAGTGATGCCAGCAAAAGCGATCGGGAAAAGTTGAACTGCATGCTGGAGGAGATGTTTGAAGAGGCCGATATGTGGCTGGTTTCTGAATTTCCTACAGTTCGCCAGGCTGGGCTCTAATATGGCCGGGCAGTGACAGTATTAGCTGACTGCCCGACCATGGCTGATTTATCCCACAGGAAATTTTTTATAAAGCGTGCATACTGCAACGTCATAAATTATCGCCACCTGCTTCCTGTCCACACCATTCGCTATCAACCGACCTGCCTGCGCCCATTGTTCCTCGGTGAGCTTCGGACGCCTGCCACCGATTCGCCCTTTCTCCCGCGCTGCAGCCAGGCCCGCGCGGGTGCGCTCCACAATCAACTCCCTCTCCATTTCCGCCAGGGCTGACATGATATGAAAGATGAAGCGCCCCATCGGGCTTGATGTATCGATACTGTCCGTGAGGCTCTTAAAGTGGATACCGCGCTGCCGGAGTTCGTCCACCAGCAGCACCAGATTTCGCATGCTGCGCCCAAGGCGATCCAGCTTCCAGACCACCAGCGTATCCCCCTCATTCAATGCCCTAAGAAGCTTTTTGAGTGCTGGCCGGTTTGCCACTGTTCCGCTCATTTTTTCTTCGAAAATCTGTTCACATCCTGCGCGTTCGAGTGCTTGCCGCTGAAGATCAGTATTTTGGTCATTTGTTGACACCCTTACATAGCCAATTTGCATATTTTTCACCCAGTTATTTCTGCAAAAAAATCAGGTGAAGCTATCGGCCAGGCCGCTCAAGAGCAATCTATAAAACGTCGGTTT
>NZ_JBMKIF010000019.1:0-111096 GCF_049238025.1 Enterobacter cloacae complex sp. IR5458 | reverse complement strand
GGCCCCCCCGCCACCCGGCGAAAATCACCTCACATACCGATCTTAACCGGCATCCCCGACCGACGTTCCAGCTCCGCTCCCGCGCCCTCGTTAATCAACTGTGTCCGCTGCGCGGCCGAAATGGGCAGAGGCACTTTTCGGGTTGACTCGAATTCCGCCCGATTGCGTGATAGCGGTTCGTGAACCTCCACCCACCGGCTACCGTCCGGCTCTGTCGTCACTTTAACGGGGCGATCGATAATCTGCACACGGGTGCCCACGGGAACATTATCGAAAAGATATTTGATATCGGCGTTACGCAGACGAATACATCCCTGGCTAACCCGTAGCCCGATACCGAAATTCGAGTTGGTGCCGTGAATCGCATACAGCCTGCCGATATATATCGCATACAGGCCCATCGGGTTATCCGGCCCGGCGGGCACGAAGGCCGGAAGCGTTTTCCCCTCTGCCGCATAGGCGCGCCGCGTATTCGGCGTCGGAGACCAGGTGGGGCCTTCCTGCTTACGCTCAACGGCCGTTACCCAGTTTCGCGGAGTTTCACGCCCGGCCTGACCGATGCCGATGGGCAATACGTCAACGGTATTACTGCCCGGTGGATAATAGTAGAGACGCATTTCCGCCACGTTAACGACAATCCCCTCGCGGACGGTGTCGGGCAAAATCAGTTGCTGGGGGATCACCAGCCGGGTGCCGGACTTAGGCAGAAAAGGATCCACGCCCGGGTTTGCTTCCAGCATATTGCTTAGGCCCTGTCCGTAGCGCGCGGCAAACGCCTCCAGCGGTAGCGTATTGCGATCCGGCACGATGATGACCTGCGAGCTGCCCACCAGACGACTGCCCGTCGGTGGTAAGGGATAACTCACCGCCTGCACGCTGTGGCCGATCAGTAATGCAGCAAGACAACCCAACACCTCTGTACGACGCATCTTCCCTTCCTCAGTCGCTTCGCTATTTGTTAAGCATAGCGTAGCCGTTTTGCATTACCCATCAGGAGATAAAATCAGTTTGCACAGGCTGCCTGTCGCGGTAGTCTCATAGGTTCCGTTTATATGACGGCTGCTATGTGAGTGACCTTTTCTTATACCAATAATTAAAATCAGTATGGACAGGACAACTATGGACTCCACCCTCATCTCCGAACGTCCCGGCGAGGAGACCCCTTCGCTCAATCGTGCCCGTCGCGCCGCCCTCGGCAGCTTCGCGGGCGCCGTCGTCGACTGGTATGATTTTCTGCTCTACGGTATCACCGCCGCGCTGGTGTTTAACCGTGAATTCTTCCCCCAGGTCAGCCCCACGATGGGCACCCTCGCCGCATTTGCCACCTTCGGCGTCGGGTTCCTGTTTCGTCCGCTTGGTGGGGTGATCTTCGGCCACTTCGGCGACCGGCTGGGCCGCAAACGCATGCTAATGCTTACCGTCTGGATGATGGGGATTGCCACTGCGCTGATTGGCATTCTCCCTTCGTTTTCCGCCATTGGCTGGTGGGCACCGGTATTGCTGGTGACACTGCGCGCCATCCAGGGCTTCGCCGTAGGCGGCGAATGGGGCGGTGCGGCGCTGTTATCCGTTGAGAGCGCACCGAAAAACCGGAAAGCGTTCTACAGCAGCGGCGTACAGGTGGGATATGGCGTGGGGCTGCTGCTGTCGACCGGGCTGGTGTCACTCATCAGCCATTACACCACCGACGAGCAGTTCCTGAGCTGGGGCTGGCGCATTCCGTTTATCTTCAGCATCGTGCTGGTCATTGCCGCGCTGTGGATCCGTAACGGGATGGAGGAGTCGGCAGAATTCGAAAAGCAGCAGGAAAAGCCTTCCGTCAAAAAACGCCTTCCGGTTATGGAAGCCCTCGTCCGGCACCCTGGCGCTTTTCTGAAAATTATCGCCCTGCGCCTGTGTGAGCTGCTGACGATGTACATCGTCACCGCGTTTGCCCTGAACTACTCGACGCAAAATCTCGGTCTGCCGCGTGAGCTATTCCTGAATATTGGTCTGGTGGTCGGCGGGATCAGCTGCCTGACTATCCCCTGTTTCGCCTGGCTGGCGGACAGATTTGGCCGCCGTCGCGTCTATATCACCGGCGCGCTGATTGGTACCCTCAGCGCCTGGCCGTTCTTTATGGCGCTGGAGGCGCAGTCTGTGTTCTGGATTGTCTTCTTCGCCATTATGCTCGCGAACATCGCTCACGATATGGTGGTCTGCGTACAACAGCCGATGTTTACCGAACTGTTTGGTGCGAGCTATCGCTACAGCGGCGCGGGTGTGGGCTACCAGGTTGCCAGCGTGGTCGGCGGCGGTTTCACGCCGTTTATTGCCGCCGCGCTGGTGACCTTCTCCGGGGGAAACTGGCACAGCGTGGCGATTTATCTGCTGGCTGGATGCCTGCTGTCAGCGGCGACGGCGCTACTGATGAAAGAGACGCGCCACAGCTGATCTCCCTTTTGTTTCACAGGCGTGTGACATACTATCGGGTAGAGTCGCACACCTGTGGAACAAGGAGACAGAGATGAATAATAAGGGCTCCAGCCTGACCCCGGCTCAGGCGCTGGAAAAACTCGACGCACTGTACGAACAGTCCGTCAACGCGCTGCGCAGCGCCATCAGCGAATATATCGAAACAGGGAAACTTCCCGACGAAAAGGCCAGAAGTGAGGGCCTTTTTGTTTATCCATCGCTCTCTGTGACCTGGGATGGCAGCGCCAGCACGACGCCAAAAACCCGCGCCTATGCCCGTTTTACCCACTCCGGCTGCTACAGCACCACCGTCACCCGCCCTGCACTGTTCCGCCCTTATCTTGAAGAGCAACTCACGCTGTTATACCAGGATTACGGCGCACACATTGCCGTAGAACCTTCACAGCATGAGATCCCGTATCCTTACGTGATTGACGGTTCGGCGCTAACCCTTGATCGTTCCATGAGCGCGGGACTGACCCGCCATTTCCCAACCACCGAGCTTTCACAGATTGGCGATGAAACGGCAGACGGGATTTATCACCCGGCAGAATTTTCTCCCCTCTCGCACTTTGATGCCCGCCGGGTGGATTTCTCGCTGGCACGCCTGCGCCACTACACCGGCACGCCCGCCGAGCATTTCCAGCCGTTCGTGCTGTTTACCAACTACACCCGTTACGTCGATGAGTTTGTCCGCTGGGGCTGCAGCCAGATCCTTGACCCGGAAAGCCCGTACATCGCGCTCTCCTGTGCGGGCGGGATCTGGATCACCGCAGAGACCGAAGCGCCCGAGCAAGCCATTTCCGACCTGGCATGGAAAAAGCACCAGATGCCTGCCTGGCACCTGATCACCGCCGACGGCCAGGGCATCACGCTGATCAACATCGGCGTGGGGCCGTCGAATGCCAAAACCATCTGCGACCATCTGGCGGTACTGCGCCCGGACGTCTGGCTGATGATCGGCCATTGCGGCGGCCTGCGCGAAAGCCAGCTGATTGGCGATTACGTGCTGGCCCACGCCTACTTACGCGACGACCACGTTCTCGACGCCGTGCTGCCGCCAGACATTCCGATTCCGAGCATCGCTGAAGTGCAGCGCGCGCTGTATGACGCCACCAAAGAGGTGAGCGGCATGCCCGGTGAAGAGGTTAAGCAGCGCCTGCGCACCGGTACGGTGGTCACTACCGATGACCGTAACTGGGAGCTGCGTTACTCCGCCTCCGCGCTGCGGTTCAACCTGAGCCGTGCGGTGGCGATTGATATGGAGAGCGCCACCATTGCCGCGCAGGGGTATCGCTTCCGCGTGCCTTACGGCACCTTGCTCTGCGTGTCCGATAAGCCGCTGCATGGCGAAATCAAGCTGCCGGGTCAGGCCAACCGCTTCTATGAAGGGGCGATATCCGAACATCTGCAAATTGGCATTCGCGCCATTGATTTGCTGCGGGCGGAAGGTGACAAACTGCATTCCCGTAAGTTGCGTACCTTCAACGAGCCACCGTTCCGCTGATAACAATTAAGGAAAATGCATGTCCACCTCATCACCCTTAGCGGCCCTGCGCCGGTGGCTTCAGGAAAACCATCTCGACGGGATGATCGTCCCGCGCGCGGATGCCTGGCAGAGTGAATACTGCGCGCCGTATGATGAAAAACTGGCCTGGCTGACGGGCTTTGACGGCTCGGCTGGCCTGGCGCTGGTTCTGAAAGACAAGGCGTTGCTGTTCGTCGACGGGCGCTATCAGGTGCAGGCCCGCGTTCAGGTCAACCTGGATGAGATTGAAATTCATCATCTGCACAATGAACCGCTGGCAGCATGGCTGGCGGCAAACGTTGAGCCCGCCACGCGCATCGGTTTTGATCCACTGCTGATGACAAATACCGAGTTTACGCAACTTTCTGCCACGCCGTGTGAGCTCGTCCCGCTGAATGCCTCACCGTTTGACACGCTCTGGATCGATCGTCCTGCCGCACCGGCGGGGCCGATCCGTGAAATGCCGGTTGCGGTAAGCGGTGAAAGCAGCGAAGACAAACGTCAGCGCGTTGCCGCCGTGCTGGCCGCGAACAATGCTGATTATCTGGCGGTTACGCTGCCGGATAACATTGCCTGGCTGCTCAACGTACGCGGGTCAGATATCCCCACCAGCCCGGTACCGCTCTCTTTTGCCCTGTTGCGTCGCGACGGTCACGTGGAGTGGTTTGTTAACGACATTAAGCTCAGCGCCCTGCCCGAAGCCGTGCGTAACACGCTCGCCACTGCGCCACAGGACACCTTTATCGAACGCTGCCGAGAAATTGCGGAAGGTAAACGAGTGATGGTCGATGCCGATTCCGCACCGGTAGCCCTGCGCTTCGCCATTGAACCCCAGGGGGAGATCGTCTGGCAGACCGATCCGATCACCCTGCTGAAAGCCACCAAAAACCCGGTCGAGCTGGCAGGATATCGTGAATGTCATCACCAGGACGGCGCCGCGTGGGTCAACTTCCTGGCCTGGCTGAGCCGTGAAGTGCCGCGACGTGAAGCGGCTGGAAATCCGTTAACCGAGCTCGAAGTACAGGCGCAACAGCTTGCGTTCCGTAAACAGCAGCCCGGCTTTATCGAGCAGAGCTTTGCGACCATTTCCGCCTCTTCGAGCAACGCGGCGATGTGCCACTATCACTCCAGCGAGGCCAGCAACAAACCCATCGGCCACGATCATTTTTACCTGAATGATTCTGGCGGTCAGTACACTAACGGCACCACTGACGCCACGCGCACGCTTGCCTGGGGTCATGTTCCCCCGCAGCAGCGTATGCATTATACCGCCGTACTGAGAGGCTTCCTGTCGCTGATAACCCTGCAGTTCCCATCCGGCACACACGGGCATCAGCTGGACGCTTTCGCGCGACGTCCGCTGTGGGAAATGGGGCTGGATTACGATCACGGCACGGGACATGGCGTGGGGCATCAGCTTCTTATCCATGAAAACCCACACCGCATCGCCAAAAAGGTTAACCCCTGGCCACTGGTGGCGGGCAATATCATGACCATTGAACCGGGGTATTATCTGGGCGGCAGCCACGGTATCCGCATTGAAAACCAGGTGGAAATTGTTGAAAGCCGCCCGGGGTTCTGCACGTTTTCTTCGCTAACGCTGATCCCGATTGATTTAAGCCAGGTGGAATTGCAGCTGTTGACCGGGCAGGAAAAGCAGTGGCTGGATGAATATCATCAGCAGGTTCGCGAGGCGCTGTCACCGCTGGTGAATAGCGAGGCGCGTCCGTGGCTGATTGAGGCGACAGCGCCGATTAATTTGGCTCGATAGTGCGGCTTTTGCCGGGTGGCGGCTTTGCCTAACCCGGCCTACGGAACAAGTAGGCCCGGTAAGCGCAGCGCCACCGGGCAATACTTCCAGAGATTAAAAAGCAAAAAGCCTGCTTTAAAAGCAGGCTTTTTAAATTTGGCTCCTCTGACTGGACTCGAACCAGTGACATACGGATTAACAGTCCGCCGTTCTACCGACTGAACTACAGAGGAATCGTGTGAACGGGGCGCATATTATCGACGTCAGCCGCGCTTGTCAAAGGGTGGATCAACGCCTTTTGATCGTTTGCTGACAAAATCGGCAATGTGATGTTTTTGACAGCGTAATGCACCGCTTTGGTGCGTATATACCTCTAATGGGGCAGATCATAAACTGCTGTTTCAGTAATAAAACCCCCCTCCATGATTAGGTTTCCTTATTTTCAGGCGCTTAGCGAGGAATTCAGACCGCCCGGTAAAAGTGGCATTCATATTGCAAAACCTGTTCAACAACGATAGCCAGTACCGGCAAAGCATTTCGAACAGGGGGCAAAATGAACTTAAGACGACTGAAATACTTCGTAAAAATCGTCGATATCGGCAGCCTGACTCAAGCGGCAGAAGTGCTGCATATCGCGCAGCCTGCGCTGAGCCAGCAGGTGGCTACTCTGGAAGGCGAGATGGATCAGCAATTATTGATTCGTACCAAACGCGGCGTCACGCCAACGGAAGCCGGAAAAATTCTTTATACCCATGCCCGCACTATTCTGCGCCAGTGCGAACAGGCGCAACTGGCGGTCAACAACGTCGGCCAGACCCTCAGCGGGCACGTTTCCATTGGTCTTGCGCCGGGCACTGCGGCGTCTTCTATCACCATGCCGCTGCTGCAGGCCGTTCGTGCTGAGCTGCCGGAAGTGCTGGTCTATCTGCACGAGAACAGCGGTTCGGTACTCAATGACAAACTGCTCAATGGCCAGCTGGATATGGCGGTCCTTTACGATCGTTCTCCGGTCGCCGGGATCACCAGCCAGCCGCTGCTGAAAGAAGATCTCTACCTCGTGGGCACCCGCGACTGTCCTGGGCAGAGCGTCGATCTTACCGCCGTGGCAGAAATGAACCTCTATCTGCCGCGTGATTACAGCGCCGTGCGTGTGCGCGTGGATGAAGCATTCTCCCTGCGTCGCCTGACGGCCAAAATCATCGGCGAGATCGACTCACTCTCCACGCTGACCGCGGCCATTGCCAGCGGAATGGGCGTCACCGTGTTGCCAGAATCCGCAGCGCGCTCGCTCTGCAGTGCGGCAAATGGCTGGATGGCACGGATCACCACGCCTTCGATGAGCCTGCCGCTGTCGCTCAACATGTCCGCACGCGGCTCGCTGACGCCACAGGCGCAGGCGGTAAAAGAGATTTTGATGTCGCTGGTCAGCAAGCCATCGCTTGAGAACCGTGAACTCCAGCTCGTGAGCTGATATTCCATAAAAGCATAAGTTGCGGGTTTTTATTATTTGTTCTGCAGTGCGGCTGACTCTAACAATAGCGTTATGTCAGATGCGCCGGAGTGAATCGTGAATTTCCAGCAACTTAAAATTATCCGTGAGGCGGCCAGGCGGGATTACAACCTGACCGAGGTCGCCAATATGCTTTATACCTCTCAGTCCGGCGTCAGTCGCCATATCCGCGAGCTGGAAGAAGAACTGGGGATAGAGATTTTTATCCGTCGCGGCAAACGTCTTCTTGGCATGACGGAGCCGGGCAAAGCCTTGCTGACCATTGCGGAGAGGATCCTCAACGAAGCCAGCAATGTGCGCCGCCTGGCGGATCTCTTCACGAATGACGCCTCGGGCGTCCTCACCATCGCCACCACCCACACCCAGGCGCGTTACAGCCTGCCGCCGGTGATTAAAGCCTTCCGTGAACTTTTTCCTGACGTCCGCCTGGAGCTTATCCAGGGGACGCCGCAGGAAATTGAAGTGCTGCTGCAAAACGGTGGGGCAGATATCGGCATTGCCAGTGAACGCCTGAGCAACGACCCGCTGCTGGTGGCTTTTCCCTGGTTCCGCTGGTATCACAGTTTGTTGCTCCCCGCCGATCATCCGTTGAATCAGGTTTCGCCCCTGACGCTGGAAGACATTGCCAAATGGCCGCTGATTACCTATCGCCAGGGCATTACCGGACGCTCGCGCATTGATGAAGCCTTCAACCGCAAAGGGCTCACGCCGGACGTGGTGCTGAGCGCACAGGACTCTGATGTAATCAAAACCTACGTCGAGCTCGGGCTGGGCATAGGTCTGGTGGCAGAACAGTCCAGTGGCGAACGCGAGGGGGGAGATCTGGTGCGTCTTGATACACGTCATCTGTTTGATGCCAATACCGTATGGCTCGGCCTGAAGCGTGGACAGCTGCAGCGCAACTATGTGTGGCGTTTTATCGAACTTTGCAACGCCGGGCTGTCCGTTGATGAGATTAAACGTCAGGTGATGGAGCCAGAAGAAGTGGCGATTGATTATCAGATTTAAGCCCTTTATAGCACCGTCTCCGTCGACAAGAAGCACAAGCCTGCAATTAAAGCAGGCTTTTTTATTGAAACCGTTTAATTTCCTGACCACTTATTCTTAAGAATACCCTGATTAACAACGATACCCTGTGACGTCATAAGGTTGTCTTATATTTAAATATTTCTCATATTTTCCATTGGGTTACATATAAGAATAAATAAAGAAATATGATTCTGGTAATATTTGCGTGCGGTAAAAACTCGCGGTTAAATAAAAGAGTCATTATTTTAATACTCAACTCATTTAATTGCCGTTATCTGCGGGAAATTTTCTGCCTTATTTATCATTTAATTTTATTAATTTAGATATTGATTTGTTAGCTGTGCTTACAGCTTATCCAGGAAATGCTTACTTAATTACCTGCTAAATTTCAGGTCAATTTTTTGTTATTTTTTCTGGACAAATTTGATTGGGTTGTAATATGTTTGTTTCACCCTGTGATGAAAGGCATGACATTGTGGAATCAAAAAGACTTATTACTTCCGGCAGCAGCTGGGAGGAGGCTTTCGGTTTCTCGCGAGCGGTAGAAGCAGACGGTTGGCTATATATTTCGAAAACGGGACCTCTTAATTCTTGTGGTGAGATTGAATCTGATGACATCTCACTGCAAACGGAATGCGTTCTGAATAAGATCAAGGGGATACTTGAATCCAGTGGTTATGCAATAGACGATGTAATACAAAGCAGGCTGTATCTGACTGAAATTGAAGAATGGCAGCAGGTAGCGCGTATCCATGGGCACTATTTCCGTGATACCCGACCTGCATTTACGTTATTGCATGTCTTACCGTTTCCCGAGAAAAAAATGAAAGTAGCAATTGATATTGTGGCAAAAAAAAGACAGGGGGCGATTAATGAGTGATATCGCGCAAGAAAATCCGGTTTCGCCGTTATTTATCTGGTTCGCCAGCATCGCGGCGGGTACGGCTATGGCAAATAACTATATTCTTCAGCCCGTATTGCCCGCTATCGCGGCATCTTTGCAGTTGCCTCTGTTTTATACCGGCTTCATTGCGGCGAGCATGCAAATAGGTTATATGCTGGGAATACTGTTTCTTGTTCCGCTTGGAGACAGCGTTAACCGTAAGAAACTGATTATTTCTCAGTTTATTCTCCTCTCACTTGCGCTCTTCGCCGCTTCCCTGACCCGTCAGCCGTTGCTCCTTTTTAGCGCGGGAATAGTGACAGGCGCCATGGCGACAAGCGCAGTGCAACTGAATGCGCTTGGATTTCACATTACGCCAAAAGGCGCTACGGTCGGACTGATCACCATGGGCATTTCGGCAGGAATATTGCTCGCGAGGCTCGTGGGCGGCAGTCTGGCCGATGCGCTTGGCTGGCGAGGGATGCTAGCCATCGTCGCAGCCGTTATGGCCTCCATGGCGCTACTGGCCATCAGATGCCTGCCTGATGTTAAACCCGCAAGGGAGACGGGGTATCTGAGCGTCATGGCGCAATTGCCGAGCTTGCTGCGTAACGTGCGGCTTATTGAATCTGCCGTCACCGGAGGGGCATGGTTTTTCGTCTTTAGCCTGTTATGGGTGACCATCATGCTTCATCTGCAAAGACCGCCACTCCATCTGCCAGCGGGAACAGCCGGATTATTTGGCCTGGCGGGTATCGTCGGTCTTGTACTGGCGAACTATGCGGGGAAACTGGCTGACCGCTTCGGGTGTCGCAGCGTGATTTTTGGCGGAATGGTATTTGTGGTTGCGGGAATATCCATACTGTTTCTTTTTCCTGCGTCCTTACCGGGAATTACGCTGGGCATTATATTATTCGATTTAGGGTGTTTTGCCGCGCAGGTGGCTAACCAGACGCGTGTTCTCGGATTACATCCGGATAAAAGAAGCAGCCTCTATGCGCTTTATATGTTCTTTTATTATGCATTGGGCGCAGCCGGATCCGTTACCGGTCCGTGGGTTTATGAAAGGTGGGACTGGCAGGGCATCTGTTTGCTGAGCCTCGTTATGGTGATGGTAGCGATGATAACCACCGCGATGGGGTATTTTAACGAGAACAGCGTCGCCCACGTTTCGAACTAAACACTTTTAATATCAATAAACTCAACGCTAGCATTGGCGGGGATACCCATGTTTATTATTCAGCTTTCGGTCATTGTTTTTGCCTGCTATGTCGTCGGCAAACTTATGGAGCAAATAGGTCAAACACAGGTTATTGGCCATATTGCTGCAGGCGTTTTATTGGGACCGACTTTCTTTCCCGGAATAATGTCTCTGTTCTCATTTCAAACGTCTTTATTTAGCCAGGAGTCGCTGATCACCATAGATAAGCTGGCGAATCTGGGCATGATTCTGCTCATGTTCGATATTGGGTTGTCGCATTTTCATGGTCATAATCATGGCCGTCGAAAGCAGACTATCGCTGCATTGAAAATAGCGTTCCTGGGCATGCTGCTGCCGTTTATCGGTGGCATGTTAGCGGGAAATTCGGTACATGCCGAACTGGCGCCACAAACCGATCGTCTTTTATTTAATATCTTTATGGGGACGGCGCTGGCGGTATCCGCTCTGCCGGTCATTGTGCGAATCATTGAAGATTTAAAAATGCTTCACCTGGCCATCATTCCTCCCGTCATTACCGCTGCCATTCTTACCGATGTGACAGGCTGGGGGATTTTGGCTTTGGACAGCGTATTTGCCGCGGTTGAAGGAAAATCTGATTTGCTGTGGTCGTATTTAGCGGTCGTGACGGCTGCACTGGTACTTTATGGGTTGGTGACCGGCAAAGTCGTGGTCCCCCTGCTTATACGGTATGCGCACAGGCCGGAGATGAGATTTCCGGCGATCATTTTTTGGATTTTGGTCAGCGCGTGGGGAGCGGAGTATCTTCACCTGCACAGTGGTTTCGGTGCCTTGCTGGCTGGCAGCATGTTCGCGCGGATCCCCGGGTTAGCGAAGCAATGGCATGCGAGTATGAACGGTTTCATGCACTATCTTTTACTTCCCGTGTTGTTTGTCAGCGCCGGTCTGAAAACGCATTTCGACTTCAGTATGGCAACGCAGGACATTGCCTGGATAATTGGGTTCACCTTACTGGCATTTATAACCAAATTCAGTGGTGCTCTGCTCGGGGCGCGTATTTCAGGATATTCCCTTCGTGAAGCCTCCATGATTGGCGCGCTCATGAATACGCGTGGTCTGATGGAGCTGGTTGTGCTGTCTATCGGGCTCGAATTGCATCTTATTTCACAACGAGTCTACTCCATTATGGTCATCGTGGCGCTCGTGGTAACGGCAACCACACCGCCAATATTACGTTGGTTAAATAAAGAATCATCTTCCGCTGTAGTAAATAAAACACTTGAAAACATTAAAGGGTAAAATTATGAAACTGGATACGCCTGTAATTGTCGATCGTATTAAAGAAATCATCGCTGAACGTATTGGTCTGGATGTCGAGCGCGAAGATATTGCTGACGAGACCGGTCTCGCCTCAATGGTAGGAATGGATTCTATTGGATTTGTAGAATTACGCTTCCAGTGTGAGGAAGAGTTTAATATTAAAGTTGAAGATAAAGAGTTTTCGCCCGCGAATTTTTATTCGTGCCAAACCCTTTCGCGTTTCATTATGAATAAGCTTGGAGCCTGAGAATGTTAACGCGAGCAGAAGAATGTGCCGCATTTTTTCCCTATGAGCCTGCCGGTTTATTTTCTCCGGTGCAGGCAACGTCTGCGGTGGGGACCAGCGGCACTGAAGGAGAGAGTTATCAATACTTTGTCGATTACTGGCAGCGGCAGAGTCTGGAACCCGGTCGGGTGGTGCTGATAGCGATGCCGAACTGCCCGGACTTGATGTATATGTTCTTTGCTGTCCTCAACAGTGGCTTTGTGCCTGCGCTGATCCCGCCGCTCACGCCAGCAGAACGCATCCTGCAGATGCTTGAGGACTTTGCGGCGGGGGCGCTGGTGCGTACGCCGGTTCAGCCAGGACGATGGCAGGAGCTGGGCGTAAGCGCAGCTGAACCCCTCGGGCGCTGGCAGGTGGGAAAATGCCGTGATGGCGGACCCGTACAGACACAGCCGGGGCAGGTCGTGATAGCCACGTCCGGCACGTCGTCGTCGTTCAGCAGCGGCTGTGTCCATCATTTTGATTCGCTGCGGCGTAACGCGCTGCGTCATGCCAAAAGTATCGGCATGAGCGCCAGCGACAGGGTATTGATCAGTTTGCCGATGTGCTATTCCACCGCGCTGGTTGCCCAGATGATTGCTGCCCTGGAGACGGGCTGCGAAATTGTTATCAGTGGACCTCCGTTTTCTGTACCCCATTATCTGGATGATTTACAGCGATACGGCGTGACCCTCAGTTCGCTCACGCCCGTATTGCTGCGACAGTTGAACGCCTGGGAAACAACGCTTCCGCCGGGGTTAAACAAACTGACGATTGGGGGCGATTTGGCTGCGCCGAATGAGGTGGAAGCCTTTTTACTCCGACAGCCATGGCTTGAGTTATATCTGACTTATGGCATCAGTGAGGCCGGACCGCGGGTGTCGACATGCCCGGTTCATCTGCTGGGGAGAGGATATTATGCGTCAGCCGGACGTCCTATTGACCAGACGGACGTTCGTATCCTGCCCGGTGCAGACGGCCAGAACGGGCAGGGGGAGTTGCTAATTAGTTCTGATACGTTGCTCGTCAAGCGCATTGGGCGCGGTAACCGACAAACGTTCATTGAGCTTGATGGCAAACGCTGGCTTCGTACCGGAGACATCTTCTTCCAGGACGCTGATGGGTTCCTGTTTTTCAAAGGCAGAATCAGTGATTTTATCGTTATCAGGGATGAGAAAGTCAATATCGGCGCCGTTAAGCAGCTGTGCCGGGAAATTAAAGGGGTGATGACCTGCAAGACCCAAATTGTCAATGAAGGGGATCAAATTGCGGGATTCGATATTGTTTTGACCTGCGATGAATCAGTGATCAATGAAACCAATTGCCAGCAGCACAGTGCCAGCCTGCTGAAAAAGCTCAAACGCCACGAACGGCCACGTAATATAAACTTTGTTTATTGTGGCGCGGCCTCTTTAACACAATATAAGTAAGGTGATGTTATGAATGATGAACTTCGGGAACTGGCACGGGCAGTCATTGAAAAATATCACCTGGCGAGCCTTGATGATATTCTACGTGAAGTTCCAAAAACAATGTGCCATGTCCTTCAGGAATCAGATGTGTTTGAAACATGGCCGGCAGACATCGTTCGCCTCAAATTTCCTGAGGAGCATTGGGATTATTATATTTCACGTTACGAGCATTTTCGCGACGAGGTCATACGTAACCTGACACCTCAGGATTATCTTCGTGAAATGCTGGGTCAAACACAGCGCTTGCCCTGCTTCTGTTCGGAAATGGCCGATGTCTCGGCAATACTGTATAGCCAGATAATCAACAAGCCAGTGTATTCTCTTCGGAATATTTTTGTGAATTATCTTTATTTGCCCCGCCCCTGGCATTGTATTAATGCAGTAGTGGAAGATGATCGCATTCGATATTTTGATATTTCTGCTTATGCACAGGTTTTGGACCGTAAAAGAAGGAAAGTGGTTAAGCCTGCCGAGCTCGAAGGATTTGATGCGACAGACATCGCATTTGATTTTATTGAAAGTCCACGCTGGCTACAAAAAGAACCTTATCAACGAAAGATAGAATTAACGGCAGGCGAGATTAAAGATAATTTTTCTCCTTCTCCGCTTGAAGATAAACCTTCAAACGAATTTTTGCGCGCGTTCCACTGATATATCGTTAATTCACTTTAACCAGCTTACCGTACTATTTTGCGGTAAAGGAAAAAATGATGACTACTACAACGTATGTCGCCAATGTTGTCGGCATGGCATGGACAACTGCGTCTGGCGATCGTATCGAGGATGTTTTCCAGACTTTACTGGAAAAACAAACCGGTATTGCGCCTGCGCCATCGGATCGAAGCTTGCGTACCGATCTGGCCGCCATGCTGCCGGGTGAATGGCCTGCCGAAATGCGCGAAAAATTGATCGCTCTGACGAAACGCACGGCCCGCCAGGCGCTAGAGGATTCGGGTGCAGCAGAACCTGTGCCGGAGGAGCGACGCTTTTTGATTGTCGGAACCAGTCTGGGATTCCGCCTCGACAGCGAGGCGTTTTGCCGGGAGCCGCTCGACGGCTGGGTCAACGAGGTGGCGGAGTCGCTGGGAATGGAAGGGATAGCCCTTTCTACCGCCTGCTCCTCGGGCTCGGATGCTCTTCTTCTGGGGGCGCATTTAATTGCAACGGGGCAAGCCGATCTGTGCGTGTGCGGCGGCGCCGATATTCTTACTGATTCAAAACGTCTGGCCCATAGCGCATTAGGCACGCTCTCACTTTCTACCCTGAAATCGTTCGATGCTACACACGAAGGAACCATTCTCGGAGAAGGGGCCGGTTTTCTGGTGCTGCAACGAGAAGGCGGCTCTGCACCACGCGTGCTGGCAAGGCTTGTCGGTGCTGGGGCGTCTAACGATGCGGCAGGCTTGACCGCGCCGGATGAGCAAGGCAATGGCATCCGCCTGGCATTGCAGCGTGCCCTGACGCAGGCGGGACTTGAACCTGGCGATATTGCGCTTATTAATGCGCACGGTTCGGGTACCCTGACCAACGATCGGGTTGAAAGCAATGCCTATAACCAGTTTTTCACACATGGTCCCTGGGTCTTCGCAACGAAGGGCAATTTTGGCCATACGCTGGGGGCGACAGGGGCGCTGGAAGCCATCGCGCTCATTCATAGCCTCAATGCGGGCACGATCCCCCCGGTGTATGAACTGAAAAAGCCAATTGATGGCCTGCGTTTTAATTTACCTGCCGCGCAGCCTCAGCCCTTAACGGGAAAGACCGGATTAAGCATGACGATTGGGTTTGGTGGTTTTAACACCTGCCTGATATTTACCGTAATGTAAAAGGTGGGGCAGATAATGAAGATCGTTTCTACGAGTACCGCACGCTCATTAATCTGGTCAGATTTAGATGAGACCTTGCGCCGGGGGCTAAAAACAGCCGACCCATTGTCTTTAAATGTGCTGTTTACTGTCGATGAACTTTATCAACAGCACCAGGCATTGCTGGATAATCATCTTGAAAGCGTCGGGGTTATTCAGTTTGGCACGGCATTCCCGGTGAATACCAGTGAGAAAATTATTCATGACATGGCAATAAAATCGCGTGTCTCTCCGGTCGATTTTATTAATGCCAATGTTGGGGCACCTATTTCCATTTGCTGTACGCGCTATCGCTTTCAGGGACCCACCATGGTACTGACAATGCCGCAGCGCACCGGCAAAGAAATTGCCCTGTCTCTGGCGAGAGAATGGTTAACACAACAGGCAACATATCTTTTTCTGATTCAGGCAGATCACACGCGTGAACATGAAATCGAAATAACAACTCAGTTAGTCACTCAGTAATATTATTAAGGGTAAAGCAATGAAACAAAGTCATTATGATGTGGCCATCATCGGGAGCGGTATTGCAGGAACCATGCTCGGCGCTATTCTGGCAAAACAGAAATTAAACGTGGTAATTATTGACGCCGGTACCCATCCTCGCTTTGCCGTCGGGGAATCGATGGTGCCGGAAAGTGCTGTACTGTTGAAAATTCTGGCGCGTCAGTACAATATTCCTGAGCTGGCGTGGCCGGGGGAAATTCACGCGCTGATGGAAAATATTGGTACGTCGAGCGCCGGTATTAAACTGGCGTTCAGCTTTGCATGGAACGGTAAGAATAAAGCGCATAATCCCCAGGACGTTGTGTCGACACCGGTATTGTCGCCGGAAGCGCATCTGTTCCGTCAGGATATTGATGCCTATTATTTGGCGCTGGCCGCACGTCTGGGGGCCGATATTCGCCAGCAAACCCGCATCCAGTCGATTGAAGAAACCGGCGACGGGATGCTGCTGGATCTGGGAAAAGAGCAGATAAAAGCCAGGTACGTCGTGGATGCAGCAGGCTATCGTTCACCGGTTGCCGATAAGTTTGGCCTGCGCGAGGGTGCACGTGAGATGCAGAGCCGTACGCGTTCGTTGTTCACCCATATGACAGGGGTCAAACTGTATGAAGACGTCATCGCCTCAACGGACGTGACCGGTTCGCCGACCCCGCTCTCACAGAGCACGCTGCACCACATGTTTGAAGGCGGATGGCTGTGGATTATTCCGTTCAACAACCACCCCTATTCGACCAATACCTTATGCAGCGTCGGCCTGCAGTTCGATATTGATAAACATGGTCCCGCAGGCGATCCGGAAGAAGAGTTTACCCGTTTTCTCGATGAGCACCCCTCCGTTGCCCGTCACTTTGAGAGCGCGGCACGGGTACGCGAATGGACCGTTGCACCTCGTCTGAATTACACCAGCCGCGAAAGCGTAGGGGAGCGTTATTGCCTTTTAGGCCATGCAGTGGGCTTTGTCGATCCGCTGTTCTCACGCGGGTTGGTGAATACGTTCGAATCGATTCTGCGCGTCGCGCCTAAAATTGTTCGTGCCGTCAGACAGGATGACTGGTCAGCAGCGAATTTCGCCAGCTATCAGGATTACAGCCTGGAAGTGGTGAAGGTAAACGACAGGCTGGTGGCAAATTCATTCACCGCATTTGATAGCTTCCCTCTGTGGAATGCGTGGTTCCGTATCTGGATTAGCGGCAGTTACATCGGCGTGTTGCGTCTGCGTAAAATCCTCAGCGACTATCAGCAGCACGGTGATGACGAGCGGCTTGAGAAGGAATTTGAAAGCGCAACCTATCCGGGACATCTTTCCATTGAGAGCCCTTACTATGAGGCTATTTTCGATAAGGCCTGCGAAACAATGGAAGCCTATCGCGCCGGTAACCTTCCAGAAAAAGAGGTAATCGCTACGCTTCATTCGCTTTTTGCTGACAACCGCGAGCATTTCCCCATCGATTTCTCTGATTTCACCAATCGTTACCTGTCCCGGGCAACGGAGGAATTTGCCGATTCTCTGTTCTACTGGGCTCATAACGCGCCTGGCGGAATCGGGCACTTGTTCGACCGCGGAGATAAACCGGTCCGTTTCGATTTCCTCGATCCTTACCGCTATGGCGATCGTCAGCAGTTAAACCAGCATGCAGATTCCATGTTGCAACAGGCGCGTCATCAATAACCTGACGGGCGGTTGTTCCGACCGCCCCCTGAGGAGAGCGTTATGGATACTGTAGTCGAGCAGCTTTTGCAGCGACGGGAGGGTGCCGTCGCCCGTGGTATTAACCAGATGCATCCGGTTTATATTCAACGAGCGGAAAATGCGGTGATGTATGACGTCAACAACCGTCGCTACATTGATTTTTCCGGCGGCATTGCCGCGCTCAATACCGGCCATCTTCACCCCAACGTCATCGCGGCCGTTGAACGCCAGCTGCACCAGTTTACTCACAGCTGTTTTGCCGCCACCCCTTATGAATCGTATATCGCGGTGTGTGAACGTATTAACGCCTTAATGCCGGGAGATTTTGACCGACGGAGTTTTCTCCTGACGACGGGGTCCGAAGCGGTGGAAAGCGCGCTTAAGGTTGCCCGCGTGGCCACGCGGCGAAGCGGTGTGATTGTTTTCAGCGGTGCCTATCACGGGCGTACGTTTATGACCCTCGCGATGAACGGCAAAATTGCGCCCTACAGCCAGGGGATGGGGATCATGCCCGGCCCGGTCTTCCGGGCACCCTTCCCGCAGGGAGAGACGGAGCGTGATATTGCTCAGGCGCTGGCGGGCCTCAAGACGATATTAACGAGCGACATTGCCCCCCAGGATGTGGCCGCCATCGTCATTGAGCCCGTTCAGGGAGAGGGCGGGTTTTACGTCGTGCCGCCTGCGTTTATGCGTGCTCTGCGTGAACTTTGTGACCGGGAAGGCATCGTGTTAATCGCGGATGAAGTTCAGTCTGGCGCGGGGCGCACGGGGACGTTCTTTGCTATGGAACAAACCGGTGTTGACGCCGATTTAATTGTGTTCGGTAAATCCGTTGCCGGCGGGCTTCCGTTGTCTGGCGTGGTGGGCCGTGAGTCGCTTATCAACCAGGTGGCACCGGGCGGTCTTGGTGGAACCTGGGCAGGCAACCCGCTTTCCTGCGCGGCGGCGCTGGCGGTACTTAAGCTCTTTGAAGAGACGGACCTGCTGGGCGCAGCCCGGCGTCTGGGTCAACGTCTGCGCTCCGCCTTAGTATCCATTGTCAGCCCTCTGTCGATTGGCTATGAGATACGCGGGACTGGCGCCATGATTGCGCTGGAGCTTTTTTCTCTGGAGCATGGAGAGCGAACGCCGGCGACCGGGCTTATCGATCGGTTAGTCAAAAGCTGTGCCCGTGAGGGGCTTATTCTTCTTAAATGCGGCAAACAGGCAAATGCTATCCGCTTTTTAATGCCGCTAACGATTGAAGACAGCGTTCTGGATGAAGGGCTGACAATTTTTGCCGGCGCGCTGCAGCAGCAGGTCGCGTCTTCAGGCTTAGCAGAGGTGAAATAAAATGGCGCAGTTTGATAGCCGAACATTACGGAACGTATTTGGTCAATTCGCAACTGGCGTGTGTGTCGTGACCATGATGGATAAAGATAACAATTTCCATGGGCTAACCATCAGCAGCTTTAACACCGTCTCCCTGGAACCCCCGCTGGTGCTCTGGAGCCTGCGCAAGCAATCCTGGTACGCTCAGCATTTTCTGGAGGCGGACGCCTTTGCGATAAATGTCCTGTCGGGCCAACAGCATCAGGTTAGCGATATTTTTGCCAGCGCGGGGAGCGACAAATTTCATCGCGTAGACCACCGGGTCAGCGGCTTTAAACTGCCTTTGATTGACGGGGCACTCGCGCATCTTGAATGCAAAATGTGGCGTCAGGTAGACGGTGGCGATCACTGGATATTCATCGGTGAGGTGGTGGATTCGTTACATACTGAAGGTGAACCGCTCATCTTTTTCAACGGTCGCTATGCCACCACCGCGGGTCTGTCGATTCCTGCCTAAAAAAAAAGGGGCTGAAAAGCCCCATAACACGCCGAGCGAAGCGTTAACTAAAAGGGTATTTTTTAAATGCCGCCTGGTTTTCGAAAACGTCGGCAACCGCCTGAATCTTTTTAAAATCCCCGGCGTTAACGACGTGAGGGATCATTGACTGAATAAATGTCCAGATAACCGTACTGGTGACAGCAACCTGATCGGCCACCGCATTTTCCGGACGGGCTTCCAGCAGCGCGTTCCATTCCCGACAGGCAGCCAGCAGCTGGACGGTAATACGTTCTATCCACGGATTATGTTGTTTCTCCGCCGGGCGCAGGTTGTGTTCGTACACATTTTGCACAGCTTTCTCCGCGGCGGCGAGGATAAAGCCCAGCGTCTGGAGATCGTTCGCCAGTGCATCCGGCGTCACGGGCAGGAGTCTCCGTTCAGGCGCGGCCTGAGCCTCAAAATAATTCAGTATGAGAGACGAGTCCATCAGACGTGTTCCATTCTCCAGAACCAGCGTTGGCGCTTTTACCGCAGGGTTAATCCGGGAAAATTCCTCAAATGTGCTGAATACGGACAACGGCTGGCTTTCAAACGCAACGCCATAAAGTTCCAGGGAGGCCGCCACGCGGCGTACATAAGGAGAATCCATCATGCCAATCAGCTTTATCATGATTCCAGTTTTCCTGTCTGTGTGAAAAAACGCTTCATTGAAGATGATAAACAGACATTACAATAAATTCGTTATGGCGAATATCATCAGTATCTTACGGCCTGAGTTAGTATTACTGACAGATTGGCCGGTTAGCGTTTATCAGATTCAGTCTATGAGGGAGTGGTTTCATGTCGGATTTTCCACCTATCGCAAGTTTGCGTAGTTTTGAAGCTGTGGCTCGCCTTGGCAGCGTAACGCTTGCGGCGAAAGAGCTTCACGTTACCCATTCCGCCATCAGCCAGCAGATTAAAGTGCTGGAGGAAATGGTGGGGGTGAAGCTGTTTATCCGTCATGGGCGAGGGGTGCAGATCAACGAAGAGGGGCGTCTCTACGCGTTACAGGTGCGCGAAGCGCTGAATCATATCGCAGATGCTACCCGGTTAGTGCAGGTGAAACCGAGAATACTGGAACTGACGCTGGCGATGGTGCCGTCTTTTGGTTGTCACTGGTTGTTGCCGCGTCTGGAGCGGTTTCGGGAAAAATATCCACACATCACGCTGCGGATCCAGGCCAGTCTGACGATCACCAGCATGCAGCAGGAAGGGATAGATGTGGCGATACGCATGGGGAAAGGTAACTGGGAAGGAAGCGACTGCCATTATCTGTTTTCAGATGAACTGATTGTGGTTGCAGCACCCGGTTATAACGGCGGCATCCTCCCGGCAACGCCAGCAGAGGTGGCAAAGAGTAAAATCATATTCTCCATGGAGTCGTGGAAAACCTGGTGTTTCAATGCGGGACTGGAAAAAGATATTGTGCCCGGCGGGTTATGCATTAACGACTCAAATTTAGTCCTTGAGGCTGTCAGACTCGGTAAAGGTATCGCGCTGGAACGTCGCTCTCTGGTACAGGATGCCATCACCCGGGGCGAACTGGTCCAGCTTACCCCTTTCACTGCACCTTATCCCTGGCCTTACTGGCTGGTGACATCGCAGTTAACGGAAGCGAAACCGGAGGTGGCTCTCTTTAGTGAGTGGCTGGATGAGGAAGTGGCGGCCTGGCGTCAGTTGACAGGGGCAGTGGAAAGTAACGGCTAACAGAAAAGCAAAAAGCCTGCTCTAAAAGCAGGCTTTTCAAATTTGGCTCCTCTGACTGGACTCGAACCAGTGACATACGGATTAACAGTCCGCCGTTCTACCGACTGAACTACAGAGGAATCGTGTGAACGAGGCGAATAGTAGCGACCTCAGTTCGTCTTGTCAAAGGGGGAAAACGTACTTTTCGTTCGTTTGCCGACAATTTCAGCAAATCGCTGATTTTATAGCAAATTCGTGCTGAAATTACGCAGCAAATTGCGCCGCCCGCAGGCGGCGCACAGGATTAGAACAGTACGGAGTAGTTCAGACCAAACGTACGGCCACGGCCTTTATAGGTATACAGACCTGGCGCACCGTAGGTTGGGCTATACAGCCCCGGCGCGCGCTGGCCCCAGGCGGTGGTGTAGTCTTTGTCCAGCACGTTTTCCACGCTGAAGCTCACTTTACCCACCGGCAGGGCGTAGCTGCCCAGGAAGTCGACCGTGTTATAGCCATCGATCTTCTTGCCGTCCGCATCTGACACGTCAAAGGTCTGCGTGCTCTGCACGCGCAGGGTCCAGTCGCCCGGCGCCCAGTTGACCCATGCGCTGGCTTTAGACGGGCTGGCGCTGTCTACCGTCAGCTTCTCCCATTTGCCGTTTTCGCGGGTTTCAGACTTAATGGCGTTAAAGTTCGCGCCCGTGCTCCAGTCGCTGTCGGTGAAGAAATAGTCCACCTGGCCTTCAATCCCGTAGATACGACGCTTGTCGTCTTCGAGGTTGATGGTCATGTCCGTCTTGTTGATGGTGATCGTTTTGTCCGAGAGCGAGTAATACGCCGCGACCTGGGTACGCAGGTTATCGCCGGTGTAGCGCCAGCCCAGCTCGTATGCGTTGACCTTGATGCCGTCAAGCGTCGAGTCGTTCACGTTCACGCTATTCAGCAGGCGATAGTGACCGTTGCTGAGCTGATAAGTCCCGGAACCGTAGTACTTCGCCAGATCCGGAATTTCAAAGCCCTGGGAGAAGTTAAACCACAGCTGCTGCTGTTCGGTCAGACGACCGAGGATCCCGGCGTTGAACAGGAAGTTATTGTAATCGGTTTTCCCGCCCGGCACCGCGTCTGCGGAGGTGGCTTTCCCGGTTGCAATGGCCTGCTGCTGGGCGTAACCCACAAAATCGTCCACCTTGTTTTCGGTGTACTGGTAGCGCACGCCGCCGCTCAGGGTGATGGCGTCAATGTCGTAGCTGGCCTGCAGGAACGGGGCGAGGTTGGTAATGCTGTAACCCGGGTAGCGGCCCACGTTATAGGCGTTATCAAGCTCCATGCCGCCGCTCGCCGCTGCTTTGCTCAGATCAAAGAACTGCTGATTGGCATCGAAGGTTTCATGGTCGGCATCCACACCCCAGGTCAGGGTTAAATCATCCATCGGTTTGCTGTTCAGCGTCAGCTTGCCGCCGTAAAAATCGGTTTTCTGCTGCGACGCACCGATGCTGCTCACGACGCCTTTGGTCAGGGTCGGGAAGGGGTAGTAGGTCAGGCTTTCGTCACGATAGTAAATCTGCGCAACCAGATCCTGGCCCCAGAAGTCGGTATTGGAGTATTGCAGGTTAATCAGATGACGCTCGGTACCCGGTATACGGTCAGAATCGAGATTACCTTTGTTATAGGCAGTCGCATCGCCCGTGACCGCCGAGAAGTTTTTCCCGAGGTACAGGCCATGCTTGCCGTCGGACTCGCTCTTATAGTACTGCGTCGTGAGCTGAAGCTGCTGGTGTTCATCAATGTTGAGGGTGCCGGTCCCCATCACATCAATACGGTCGGAATACTGTAAGCCGGTCTGGGTGTTATCAATGATCACCTCGTCGCCGTTGCCGTCATACCAGCCGCCGTAACGCTGATACGACACCGACAGACGACCCGAGGCGTTGTCGTTGCCGCCGCTGACCGCCGCCGACACGTTCTCATCGTGGTCGTTGTGGCTGTTAAAGCCGCTTTTTGCTCCGGTCTGGAACTCAACTTCGGTCTCCGGCTGGCCTTTTTTGGTGACGATGTTCACCAGGCCGCCGGTGCTGCCGCCGCCGTAGAGGGACGTGGCGCCGGAGATCACTTCGATACGGTCAATGTTGAACGGATCGATGGAGTCGAGCTGGCGGCTGTCGCTGCGGGAGGAGTTCAGGCGCACGCCGTCCACCATCACCATCATCGAGCGGCCGCGCAGGTTCATACCGTAGTTGGTACGCCCCTGGCTGCTGACGTCCATGCCCGGGATCAGCTGCGCCAGGACTTCTTTAATCTCCTTTCCGCCCTGAACCTGCTGCTCAATTTCAGACCGTTCAATAACCCACGTGGTCTGCGCCATCTCGGCCACGCTGCGGTGTGCACGGCTGGCGGAGACCACGATATTTTCTTCCTTTTGTTCTTCCGCCCACGCAGAGGTAGAAAGCATTGCAAGCAAGCAAGGATTTAAAACCCAAAGATGAGAACGTTTCATTGTTATGTTGATCCTGATTGTGTGTGTCAGTACTCGGTCGTTTTCTCTAACGCGTTAAAAACCGGGCTGCTGTCCTGGCTGGCGGTGGTGCGCCAGTGGATAACGCCGGGTGTGGTAGCCAGCTCAAATGGCTCGTCAGGATGCGCGCGGTTAAGAATGCGTGCGGCACGCCAGGCCATCAGGCTGAGCTGGGGTTCAGCAATGCCGAGACGGTGCATCCCGGCATTGACGGCAAACAGGCGGTTGCTCTGCGGGCCGTCCCATTCGAGGGTGAAATCGTTGTTGATGCAGAAGGCTTCGTCCGTATCCAGATGCAGGCGGTGAGACAGCGGGGCAAGGAACGCAGGCTGCACGGCGCGGTAACCGGTGGCAAAGATCACCACGTCGGTATCCAGCTGTTCGCGACCGCCGTCGAGATGATGCTGTATGCTCAGACGCTGACCGTTTTCCTGACGCGCCAGTGACGTCACCGAGCGGGACGGCAGAAGGTGCGCCCACGGTTTTTCGCGCAGCACCTCAAAGCGGTGATACATGGCGCGGTAAATTGCCAGCAGGGACTCGGTGGTAATGCCGTCAGAGGTCATCTTCTGCTCGTGCAGCATCTGACGACGGGCCTCTTCGCCGAGCGTGGAGAAGCTGTCCACATACTCCGGCGTGAAGTACTCGTTGGCGAAGGCGGCTTCATCCAGCGCGTTATAATTGTTACGGCGCGACACCCAGTTCAGGCTTAGCGGCTGGCCCCATTCCCCGCGGAAGATATTTAAGAACAGGTCGGCACCGCTCTGGCCGCCACCGACGACGGTCACGCGCTTGCCCGCTAAATTTGGCGTGCGCAGCATCATCTCGCTGGCGTGGAAACAGGTGTCGTCCTGCACCGTCACGCAATCCGGGAGGTTAATCTGTTTGCCAATCCCCACGCAGACGTGGCGGGCAAAGAACCGATCCCGCTGGGTCACGACCTCAAACAGACCGCTTGTCTCATCAAAGCTCACCTGTTGCACCTGCTGGCTGAAGGCGAGATTGGTGAGGTTTTCTGCCGCCCAGCACAGGTAATCGGCAAACTCTTCGCGAGACACCGTGCGCTGTTCGGTGGTCAGGAAGCGGTAGAACTTTTTACGCTGCACCAGGTAGTTCAGGAAGCTGTGGCGGTTGGTCGGCTCCACGGCGCTGACCAGATCCTTCAGGAAGCTGGTCTGCATGTGGCAGTCCGGCACCATCATCCCCGGGTGCCAGGAGAAGTGCGGCTTGCGCTCAAGGAACAGCGAGCTAAAACCGTCCAGCCCTTCTGCCAGGGCGGCGATGCTGAGGTTAAACGGGCCAATACCAATGCCGATGAAATCATAGGTTTTCATTGCGCTGACTCCCGGGAGGCCAGAAAAAGAGGGTTATCAAGGTCGGTAATGTAGTTCGGCAGCATGCGGCTGCCGCCGTCATGCTCGGAGAAGGTCAGTTTGACCGGGTTGAGGATCACGCGAATAATTTGCGGCTTAAACAGGTCGAACATCGCGAAACGTTCCGCA
This sequence comes from Enterobacter cloacae complex sp. IR5458, assembly GCF_049238025.1. Lineage (NCBI taxonomy): Bacteria > Pseudomonadati > Pseudomonadota > Gammaproteobacteria > Enterobacterales > Enterobacteriaceae > Enterobacter > Enterobacter cloacae complex sp. IR5458. The sequence continues at coordinate 86,091 of NZ_JBMKIF010000019.1, read as the reverse complement.
AGCTCGGGGTGCGCAGCCATATACCGGCGCAATACCCCCGCCAGGATTTGATAGAAACGGATTTCGCTCACGCCGCATTGCAGGGTGAGACGCGAGATAAAGCGCTGCACCGTCACAAAGTTGCCGGTTTGCAGGTCGTGGATGATGTAATCCGCGCTCAGACGTGCCGTAACGTCCTTCACCTGCGCCGGCAGGCTCTGCGCCTGCGGGAAATCTTCGTCCACCAGACGCATATCACCCTGGAAATCCTTCAGCAGGATGCGCTGCGGCACGTAGTTTTTCATCACCAGCGTCACGTTCTGACCGTGGGCGATCAGCGCCACGCCGTAGCGGCAGAGCAGGTGATAGAACGGGATCACCGTCGCGTCGAACAGCTTTTCAAGCCAGGCTTCGGCGCTTAGCCCCGAGCGCTTAATCCACGCGTCGATCAGCGGACGCCCGGCGTTATCGGTTTCCATCAGCGCCGCCATCAGCACCGCCTGTTCACCGTCTTCTAAATAACAGGACGGATTCTCGCGCCAGATAACCCCCAGCATCTCCTGATAGCGGTAGGGCGCTTTCGGTAATGCGGCATAGCCCGGATGCGACAGATATCCGGCGGCGGGTTCACCCAGTACCTGCGCGCCGCAGCGAATCAGCGTGGCGTCAGAGGCGAACTGCTGCTGCAGCCAGCGCGAGGCCAGCGGCCCGGCGGCAATGTATTTGCCCGGAATGCCGCGATAGCAGGAGGTGTTATAGATGGTCAGCGGCAGCTTGATGTCAAACGGCGCGCGACGGCTGGCGTTGGTGAGCGTGCGCAGGGACTGCTGCGCCAGATACTCATCGCCAAATTCGCCCAGCTCCACCATCTCACCGCGCGCCAGCTGCGCCAGGAAGTGAATGGCAATTTTCTGCTGCCACTGCCACGGGTGTAGCGGCACGGGCAGCCAGCTTTCGTCGAGCCCCAGCGCCTGCCAGCGATGCTCAAACCGGACGTGCTCGGCGTTGTCCATGGTACTGGCAAGCAGATTCTGAATGTCGCAATCGGCGTCGCTGCTCCAGACCAGGTGTTCACGCTGAACGGCAACCCAGTGCAGACGAAAACGTCCGCGATACTCAGGCGCGTACTGATGCAGGGCATCCAGCCCCCATCCGCGGCGGCCTTTGTTGAAAATAAACTTAGGATGACCGCTCATCAGACACTGTAATTCATCCGGGTCGAGGTGGATCAGCGCGTCGGCATCCAGCGCTTCACGCGCCTGGAGCAGCTGAATATCACCGCGCAGCGTGGCGTAAAGATCTTCCATATGCTCCGCCGTTTGCGCGTCGCTCATCTCCAGCACGGTCGCCAGCTGCAGCAGCGCGCTTTCCGCTTCCACGGCGGCGCCGCTGGCGGTGGTCAGGGTATCAGGATCGATATGCAGCCAGCCCCAGATCCCGCGCGTGGCGCGAAACTGCCAGGACTCCGTGCCCATGGTGATGCGCCAGCCGTCCGATGAAACCGGCTCAGCGCGCAGGGTACGTTCGTATTCCAGCTCGGCGAGGATCTTCGCCACCATCTCGCGGTTTACTTTCTGCCAGAGCGCGTTCACAGTTCCACCTCATGGAAGAAGCGGTGACGCTCGCTCACGATCAGGCGCGAGCGCTTGTGCGGGAAGTCGAACTCTTTTGCGGTGTCGAAACCGGCGGACGCCAGGTGGCGGAACAGGCGTTGGTTGTCGAAGCGCGGCTCGGCCACAATGCGCGTCGTGCGCGGTTCATCCAGATACAGGTAGTGGCTCAGACCGCGCAGCCAGCTGCGGATGTACTGCGCGCCGCGCCAGCGCTCTTCGCCCACCAGCATATGCAGCCCGCGGTCGAACGGCTGCCAGCGGTAGTGGCGGCCAATGCGGTCTTCTGGCGCCCAGTAGAGTTCAAAGTAGCCGAACGGCTGGTCGTCGAAGCAGCCGATAACCGGGTAGCAGTACGTCGAGTCAAGCTGACGGCGCAGGTAGTTTTCCTGTTCGGCCTGCGGGCCGGCCATCTCCCAGAAGGCGTTCACGCGCGGGTTGTTCATCCATTGAGTGAATCGTTCGCCGTCCAGCGCCACGTCGGCCACGCGGAAGCTCAGCGTGCGTTTAATTTGCGGATCGTAACGGCGATACACCTCACCCTGCGGGCGGCGAGGGCGCTGCGGGAAGTACAGCTGACGGCTCTCATCAAACTGCATACCGTTGCTCGCCTGCGGTCGTTCACCTTTCAGCCAGAGCGGCAATTGCCAGAAGGTTTCACGCGCCAGGTAATCCCCGTGGGCCAGGCTAAACAGCGCCTTTGCCTGAGGTTCATCCTGCCAGGTTGCCCACGGCAGCGTAATGCCGGTCAGCGTGGGGGCGGCGACAAACAGCTGATCCAGCGCTTCCACCAGCCAGCCCGCCGGGATAGCCCCGAGACGCTCCAGCACCGCGCTGCCGTCGAGACCTAACGTCAGCGGCAGCGCGGTATCCGTTGCGGTGCAGCGAAAGCCGAAGCCAGAATGGACGATATTCGCGATGGCCATTACGCCTTCTCCTTGTAGAACGGGTTGCTAAAGTCGAAATAGATCACCGCCGGATCGGCGATGGTGTTTTCGTTGCGATCGTGCAGATAACAGAAGAAGTTGCCTTTGCAGTTCCAGGTCGGGCTGTCCAGCACGTAGTCAAGGCAGCGGGTCTGCTTCGCCGTACGGCGCAGCGCGATTAGCGCGTCACGCACGCGCGCCATCAGGCGCTCTTCACTGTCGAAACCGGCGGCGGCAAGGGCGGCAGTCACCGCAAGGGTGGAGTTCAGCAGCAGGTAGTAAGGGAAGTAGCGCAGCAGCTGGCTCTCACCGAAGCGGTTTTCCACGTCAGTTTCACCCGCCTCTTTCAGCCACCCGTCGGCTCCTTCGGTCCAGGCGCTGCCCTGGCAGTCACGGTAGATAAGCCCGACGGGGAAATCCTGCTGCATCTCAACGAGGATATTTTGCTGGTGGGCGAGCAGCACCAGGCCGTAGTCCGCCTCGGCGCTGAACAGGGGGAGTAACACGCGGTCGCAATAGGCGTCCAGCCAGCAGCGTGCGGCCTGAGCGAGGGGTAAATCCAGACGCTGGCTCAGACGACGCACTGCCGCAGCCAGCAGGCTGTCACCGCCATCCGGGGCGGCCTGGGTCAGGCTGACCAGCACGTTGGTCTGCGTGTCCGGCGTATCAAACAGCAGATTGACGCGCAGGGCCATCAGGCTCTCTTCCTGCACCACGCCGTTTTCGTCACGCAGCCCCGCCCAGCCGTCTTCCTGCATCACGCGCATCGTCGGGTAGCGTGCCTGAAGCGTTTGCCAGCGTTCCGTTTTCGCCAGGCGCGCCAGGCGCATCCCGCGCTTAACTTCTTTCACCGACAGCGTGCGCACGGAATTGGTCAGGCGCACGCTGAGGGAGAATTTAATCATGTCGCTGTTGGTTTCGCTGTACAGCGAGCGGGACGAGCTGGTGGGCAGCCACTGTGCGCCCGCTTCGCCCAGATCCTGCAATGAACCGTTTTCCACCAGACGCTGGCACCAGGCCTGACCCAGCAGATGCTCTGCCTGCCATGGGTGCATAGGCAACAGCCAGCGCGTGTCGGTGAAGTGGCCGAGCAGCTCAGGCGCGCTCTGGGCGGCGAAGCGCAGCAGACGTTCGCGCAGGGAGACGTTCAGGCTGTCACCAGCAATGCGCGTGCTCTCAACGGCAAACCAGCGCAGCGGGAAACGGGAGGCAAAATCAGGCAGATAGCGACGCGCTTCGGTTTCGTTGAATGGCTCGTGCGACTTCGGTGCCGGGTGAAATGCGTGGCCGACCAGCAGCGCCTGTTCCGCTTCAGCAAACGTCAGCGGTTTATCACGCAGCGTGGACCAGCTGTGGCGCAGGTCGATCGCCTGCCAGGTATGCGCATGACTTTCCAGCACGCGTTGCTTAAAACGCGCCAGCGTATCGGCATCAAGAACGCCTTTTACTGATGGTTTTTCAAGAAGTAAATCAACCAGTTGGGTATATGTGACGGCGTCACCGCAGTCGCTATCGCTCTGGATAAGCGTTGCCGGGAAACAGTACTGATGGTGCTGGGTGGGGGAGAAATAGCGTACCGGAACCCGCAGGGCCTGAGCGGGAGAAAGCGGGATATGAATATGCGCCAGCTCATCCGCAGCGGCTGCGGGGAGATAGCGCCAGTCCGTCGTTTCGCGCAGCAGGGCGTTTAAAAAACACTGGGCCGCAACGTCTGTACCGGCGGAGCGGGGCAGAGTACGCATAGATGTACCTCATTCCATGATTGATAATAATTCTCGTTATGATATTCATTCTATTTACACTCGCAACCATTTTTGCAATATTTGTTTTCATAAACTTCATAATTTCCACACATTTATTGACACTATGTTCACATTCTCATGCGCGCTAATTCAGAAACGCTGACTGAAAACGTCACCTCTAAAGCCAACTGGCCGCTGGCACTCTGTGCAGGTTTATTGGGCATCGGGCAGAACGGTTTGCTGGTCATGCTCCCGCAGCTGGTGAACCTGACCGGGCTGTCGCTCTCGGTCTGGGCCGGGCTGTTAATGTTCGGCTCCATGCTTTTTTTACCGGCATCGCCCTGGTGGGGGCGTCAGAGCGAGCGACGCGGCTGTAAGGTCGTGATGGTGGCCTCGCTCAGCGGCTATCTTGCCAGCTTCGCCGTGATGGCCGTGGTGGTCTGGGCAATGGCGGCCGGGTTGCTCCAGAGCACCTGGGGGCTGGCGGGGTTGATCTTTTCGCGCCTGCTCTACGGTTTAACCGTGTCGGGGATGGTGCCTGCCGCCCAGACCTGGGCTATTCAGCGTGCGGGGCTGGACAAACGCATGGCGGCGCTGGCCACCATCAGCTCCGGCCTGAGCTGCGGCCGTCTGCTGGGGCCACCGCTGGCAGCAATGATGCTCAGCATTAACCCGGTGGCACCGCTCTGGCTCATGGCGATTGCGCCGTTTATCGCTCTGCTGCTGGTGCTGCGAGAAGTGGCCGACCCTCCACTGCCGCCGGTGGCGCATCAGGCGACCCGTCTGCAGGTCTCTATGCTGCCGTTCCTGCTGCTGGCGATGCTGCTGGCGGCGCTGGTGAGCCTGATGCAGCTTGGCCTCACGCCGCATCTCAGCCCCTTGCTGGAGGGCAACGCCCGTGAGATCAGCCACCATGTTGCGCTCCTGCTGAGCCTGGCCGCGCTGGCCACGCTCGCGGCGCAATTTTTGATTGTTCGCCCGCAACACTTCAGCCCGCTGACGTTGCTCTGTATGGCGGCGGTATTGATGGTGGCAGGACTTGGGTTGATGTGTATTGCCGGGCTGGCGCTGTTTTACGTGGGAATTGCTGTCACCTCGCTCGGCGCGGCGATGGCTACACCGGGCTATCAGCTACTGTTGAACGATCGGCTGACCACGGGGAAAGGCGCGGGCGCGATCGCCACCAGCCATACGTTAGGCTACGGCATCAGCGCGCTGCTGGTGCCCGTAGTCACGCGCTTTTTCGGTGAGCAGTATTTAACGATGGCGGCAGGGGGAATGGCGGTGCTGTTTCTCGTACTGAGCATCGGGGTACGGTTAACCGGGCGCACCCCTGTCGAAAAAAATTAATGTACCTGGTGAGGGGAAGGGCCGACCGCCTCATTTTGACGCAGACGCTTAAGCGGATCCTGCTGATAAAACTGGGTAAAACGCTGCCATAGCGCCGGGAAACGCGGGGCGAAGAGTTCGGGGGCGCTGAAGAAGTACTCTGAAAGCACCGCGAAGCACTCTGCGGGGTCGGTCGCCGCGTAGGCATCAATGCTGGCGGCACTTTCGCCCACGAGATCGATCTCGTCCTGGATGTTATCCATCGCCGCATGCAGATCGTGCTCCCATCCTGCGACTTCACGCAGCGGGATCAGCGGAACGCCGCTGGCGCGGTCGCCGTTGCGGGTATCCAGCTTATGCGCGACTTCATGAATAATCAGATTAAAGCCTGACGCGTCGAACGAGTCCTGAATGTCGAGCCAGTTCAGGATAATCGGCCCTTGCTGCCAGCTTTGTCCGGACTGTACCACCCGCTGGTTGTGTACCAGGCCGATGTCATCCTCCCACTCATCGTCGACGATGAAGGGCGCCGGGTAGATCAGCACTTCGTGGAAGCCGTCCAGCCACTCGATACCCAGTTCAAGCACCGGCAGGCAGAAAAGCAGGGCGATACGCGCGTTTTTCAGGGGATCCAGCTCGAAGCCCTGCAGAGGAACCAGGCGTTTTTGCTGCAAAAAACGATCCGCCAGCTGAACCAGTTTTGACTGTTCGTCCGGCTGGAGATTCGCCAGAACAGGGATCGCCAGCGCGTCATCCCACGGCAGCGCCATATCCCGGCCAGCCTCATTCGTTTTCCAGGGCCACTTAATCATCGCTTTGCTCGCAAACTCGTCACTTGAACAAAAATGGGAAAGTCAGGTTCAGTTAAGATGCCAGAAAATGGCTTATTTCTACACTTCCAGCCTGAATAAACTATCATTTCGTACAGAGCAGTGGGTAGCGCTTTGCAGGCATCACCTTCATTTTGTGATGTCTGTCGTAGCCTTTATCCGCAGCCCGAGTGAATAAATCAGTCCGGTATTGAAAAGATGAGTGATTTCAAAGGTAACAAGCAGAACCTGCCCAGTCGAGCGTGTGTGCACTGCCAGCGGCCCATGACGTGGCGCAAGAAGTGGGCGAAATGCTGGGATGAGGTCAAATTCTGTTCTGAGCGCTGTCGCAGGAGCCACCGTTGACCGAACTACGCCTGATTCTGGGCGATCAGCTCAATCCACATCACAGCTGGTTTGATACCTGCAGCCCGAATGTCATTTACGTGATGCTGGAACTGCGGGCAGAAACCGCGTATGTCCTTCATCATGCTCAGAAAATCATCGCTATCTTCGCGGCCATGCGCGCGTTTGCCGCTGAGTTAAAAGAGAAGGGGCATCGGGTAAGGTATGTCCGGCTCTCTGAGGGTTCAAATCGCGGCGCGCTGGAAGATAATCTCAACGCGCTTATCGCACATTACCATGCTGGCAGGGTGATGTGGCAGGAGCCCGATGAATGGCGCCTTGATGCGCAGTTGCAGGCGTGGGCGAAAACGGCGACCATCGAGACGACCTGCGTCAGCAGCGAGCATTTTTTCTCCTCCCGAGAGCAGGTGAGCGCGTTCTTTGCATCGCGTAAAAGCTGGCGAATGGAATATTTTTATCGGGAAATGCGTCGTCAGCATGGCGTGCTGTTGACCCCGGAAGGCGAGCCCGAAGGGGGGAAATGGAATTTCGATGCTGAAAACCGCAAGCGCTGGTCCGGCGAACCGCCTGCTCCGGATGACTCTCGCGTCTGCCACGATCGCTCAGCATTATGGGAAGAGATCCAACGCTGCGGCGTACGCACCTTTGGCGAACCGCAGGCCAACACTTTTCGCTGGCCAGTCGACCGTGCTGAAGCTAAAGCCCGGCTGGATGCGTTTATTTCGCACGTCCTGCCCCAGTTTGGTAACTGGCAGGATGCAATGCACACGGAAGAACCTTTTCTTTTCCACTCCTTAATTTCATTTGCGCTGAACACCAAAATGCTCAATCCCCGTGAAGTGGTTGCCGCCGCCGAGCAGGCATGGCGCTCGGGTGATGCGCCGTTGCCTGCTGTCGAAGGGTTCATCCGGCAAATTCTTGGCTGGCGGGAGTATGTGCGCGGGATCTACTGGTCGCAAATGCCGGGCTATCGGGAGCTGAATGCGTTAGAGCAGCACACCCCGCTGCCGGAGTGGTTCTGGACGGGCGAGACGCAAATGCGCTGCCTGGCGCACGCCATTGGACAGTCGCTCACTGAGGCTTACGCTCACCATATCCAGCGCCTGATGATTATCGGGAATTTTAGCCTGCTCGGTGGTCTCTCGCCGCAGGCGGTACATGAATGGTATCTGGGCGTGTATATTGATGCGTTTGAGTGGGTGGAATTGCCCAATACTCTCGGCATGAGCCAGTTTGGCGATGGCGGTTTACTGGCCAGTAAGCCTTATGTTTCAAGCGCGTCTTACATCCATAAGATGAGTAACTACTGTCAGGGATGTCGGTATCAACACAATCAACGCACCGGCGAGCTGGCGTGTCCCTTCAATGCGCTTTACTGGGATTTCTTTGTGCGTAACCAGGCACGTCTCGGTCACAACCCCCGGCTGGGCATTGTCTTTAAACAACTCGCGGATATGACGGAAGAGGAACGGCACGCTATTGCTGAGCGCGCCGGACACATTCGTCTCAATCTCAACGACCTTTGAACGGCATTCCGACACCGCGCCGGTTGCGGCAGGTTAATAAGCCGTTATTATTTTGGACTTTGTAACGTATTCCCTGACAGGACCGCCAGATACTATGCCCGTGAATTTTGACCTCAACGATCTCTATGCCTTCAGAGCGTTAGTGGAATACGGTAACTTCCGTGTCGCCGCTGAATCTATCTGCCTGTCCCAGTCAGCGCTGAGCCGCAGGATTGAAAAGCTGGAAGCCGCGCTGGGAAACCGACTCTTTGACCGAACCACACGCCGCGTCTCGCTGACGTTATACGGGCAAAACTTTGCTGAACGCTCCGCGCAGCTGCTCGATAACGTAGAGTCAATGCTGGCTGATGTCGATAAAGCCAGCGAAGAGCGGACGGGGCTGATCACGGTGGCCACGGTACCTTCCGCAGCCTGTTACTTTATGCCCGATGTGATCCGTCGCTTTCAGTCTCGCTATCCGCGCGTTCGCATTAAGCTCATCGACAGCAGCGCGGGCAACGTGATGGACGCCGTGGCCCGAAGCCAGGCGGATTTTGGTATTTGCTTCGCAGGAAACTTGTCGTCTGAAATCGAATTTTTCCCGCTGGTGGAGGATGTGTATGTTGCAGCATGCAGAAAGGATCACCCGCTGGCGCAGAAGAGCCAGCTGACGTGGCAGGCATTTTTTCAGCAGGATTACATCTCTCTCGATAAAACGTCCGGCAATCGCAACCTGCTCGATCGCCTGCTGGGGGATATCATTCCCGAGCGTCCCAGCGTCTGCGAAACGCGTCATGTCACCACGATGCTCGGTATGGTAGAGGCGGGGATCGGCATTGCTGCCGTTCCTGCCATGTCGATGCCGACGTCAGAGCACACGCTGCTGACCCCTTTGCCGCTGGTGGCGCCGGAGGTGAAGCGTACCGTGGGGCTTATCCGGCGCCGGGGGCGCATCCAGTCCTATATTGCGGCTGAGCTTGAAAAACAGATCACCGAGCAGTATCGCCGGACGTAACGGGGATCATCCCCGTTACGCGGATGACTTCCCTTGAGGGCGGTGAGGCGAGATAGTTCAGCAGCGCTTTTCCCTCCGCGGGATGTTCCGCGTCACGGGTGACCGCGCCAGCGAAGCGCGTGGTGTATTGCAAATCATCCGGGATTTTACCGATAAAGGTGACGCCCTGAATCGGCAGCAGCTCGCTGACCTGCTGGAACCCGACGGCGTATTTTCCTTTCGCCACTTCTGATGCGACCGGAATGCGCTCGACTTTTGTCGCTTTGCCCGTCACCTCCTTTTCAATCCCCAGCTTTTTGAACAATTCTTCACTGACATACCTGCCGCTGGCGCTGTCTGAGTAGGCGATGGAGCGAGCCTGCAGCAGGGTATTACGCAGCGTCGTCTCGCTGCTGATATCAGGGATATCCGCACCTTTTTTCACGACCATGCCGATGGGAGAGTCCGCGAGTTCAGTCCGCGTACCCGGCCGGGTCAGACGGGCCTGTTCAAGCTTCGCCAGTGCATTGCCCACCATAATCACCACGTCGGCTTTCTCTCCGCGCGCGAGCCGGTTTGGGATTGCCTGCGGCGTAGTGCCCATTGAGGGTCCGGGGATGATCACAATGTTATCCCCGGTCCGGCGTTCATACTCCGGAGCCAGCTTTTCCAGGGCGGCCTTGAATCCGCCCGAAATCATGACCTTCACGTCCTCTGCGCAGGCATTGACGCTCAGGAACATCGTCATTAGCGCGATGGCGGTAGAGCGAGACGTACGTTTCATGCGGCCCCCTGTGACTTAACGGTGTTTTGCAGCGATGCCGCGCGGCGACGGTAGAGGTAGAGCGTTGCCAGCAACGCGCAGACCGCCGCAAAGCTCATCCAGTATCCCGGCGAGGCTTTGTCACCCGTGTATTCAATCAGCGCGGTGGACATCACCGGGGTGAAACCGCCAAAGACGGCGGTAGCCAGGCTATAAGCCAGCGAAAACCCCGCCACGCGGACTTCAGCAGGCATGATTTCCGTCAGCGCCGGGATCATCGCGCCGTTATACAGGCCGTAGAGGAAAGAGAGCCACAGCAGGACGCTCAGCATCATGGAGAAGCTGGGGGCCGCCGCCAGCATCGTCAGTGCCGGGTAGCTGGTGGCGAGCGCCAGCAGCGTCATGACAACCAGCACCGGTTTACGCCCGAAGCGGTCCGAGAGGGCTCCACCTATCGGCAGCCAGATGAAGTTAGAGACGGCCACCAGCAGCGTGACCAGCAGGCTGTCCGACGCGCTCAGCATCAGCACTTTTTTGCCGAAGGTTGGCGCGTAAACGGTGATCAGGTAGAACGCGGTGGTGGTCATCGCTACCATCAACATACCTGCGACCACCACCTGCCAGTTTGTCAGCAGCGTTTTGAAAACCTGGCGCATCGCCAGATGATTGCGCCGTGCGTTGAACGCTTCGGTCTCCTCCAGCTTACGACGCAGGAAAAAGATGAACGGCACGATTAAACAGCCAAACAGGAACGGGATGCGCCAGCCCCACGCGCGAATGGCGCTCTCCTCCATCAGGGCATTCAGGGCAAAGCCCATCGCCGCGGCAACCATAATGGCAACCTGCTGGCTGCCGGACTGCCAGCTGGTGTAAAAACCTTTGCGGCCCGGCGTGGCGATTTCTGCCAGATAGACCGAGACGCCGCCAAGCTCCGCACCGGCGGAAAAGCCCTGCAGCAAACGGCCCGTCAGCACCAGCAGCGGTGCCCACAGCCCAATGCTCTGATACGACGGAATAAGCACAATCAGGAATGTTCCGGCAGCCATGATCGACAAGGTGACAATCAGCCCTTTACGACGACCCACTTTATCGATGTAAGCGCCGAGCACAATAGCGCCGATCGGACGCATCAAAAAGCCCGCGCCAAAGACGGCAAAGGTCATCATCAGCGAGGCAAATTCACTGCTCGCCGGGAAGAACGTATGCGCGATGTAGGTGGCATAAAAGCCGAACAGAAAGAAGTCGAATTGCTCAAGAAAGTTGCCCGAGGTGACGCGAAAAATCGCGCCCGCTTTCGCACGGACCGTTGCAGGTGAGGTTGAGGAAACCATGATTATCTCCAGTTTTTATCGTGACGTTATGCTCGTCTGTTTTTGAAAACTGGATCAGGAAACGGGAATTAATAAGCGCAAAGAGTGAATGAACTGATGCGCGTTGTGCATCAATGACAGGATGTTGACCAGGATTTACATACCTAACAATAACTTAACAATCGTGTGATTTTTTATTCACGCTAATTCGCTAAGTTGCTGATATCGCTGTTTTGTGACATCGCGCAGAGGAGACGCCAGGCAGCGCCTGGCTCTAAAAATCAGCGCAGCGCGTTCGCGATTGCGCTAAACATTAACGATGCTTCCAGCGGCTGAGCGCTGAAGGACGGTTCCGCCTGCGGCCAGGTGGACCACTGGACGATAACCAGGTTCTCTTTCTGATTCACCATAATCATCTGTCCAAAGATCCCCAGCGCCCAGAGCGACCCTTTAAGTGAGTTGTCGACCTTTGGCGCGACGTCGGTGGCATTAACCGGCACTTCGTTGTTCCACCACTGATAGCCATACAACCCGTTCGGATGCGCGGCGGACACCGAACCTTTTGCCTGCGTCCAGTCTGAGGACTGTTTTACCCAGCCTTCGGGCAGGATCTGCTTCCCGCCGGGCAATGTGCCGTTATGAAGGATGAACTGACCGAAGCGGCCCCAGTCTTCCAGCGTGGCGTTAAAGCCGTGGGCGCCGACATCATGCTGGCCTTTGCTGTAGGCATGCCACACGCCGTCGCTGGCCATGCCGTAGGGTTGCCAGATGCTTTTCTCCAGATACGCCGCGAGCGTCATGCCGGTTGCGCGTTCAAGCACGTCACCCAGCAGCCACGCGCCGCCCGAGGAATAGGACCAGTTTTCGCCCGCAGGGTGCGCGCGGTGTAACCCTTTTACTAATGTCCGTACGCAGTCATAGGTGCCCGGTTTGGCTTCGCACTCTGTCAGCTTTGCGAAATCGGATCCCGGATTCGTATAGTCCTCATTCCACGCCACGCCGGAGGTGTGGGTAATAAGCTGTCTCAGCGTCACACCGTCCCAGGCGGTGCCTTTCAAATCAGGTTCATATTGGGTAATAAGATCGTCGAGGGAGTGGATTTTTCCCTCTTTAATCGCTACCCCAACCAGCGCAGAGACCACCGATTTACCGACAGAGCGTGAGGTCCAGAGCGTGCTGTCGGTATTCCCTTCACCCAGATACTTATAGGCAACGTGGCCGTTTTTTAATACAAGCATGCCGCTGACGTTCTGGCGTTTCAGGTAATCATGGAGATCGTAGGTCTTGCCATTCACCTGATAGCGGGCATCGGTCAGCGGTTTTTCTGCGGCCAGCAACGGCGAGGCGTTGCCGTGATGGAACACGTCGCCCGCATAGTTGCGGTAGTCGTTGCGGAAACCCACGACGCGGTCGGCCTGGCTCCAGGTGAGCATCGTATGTGCGTCCGGCAGTTTTGTATCAAAAGGGGCAGGACAGGTGTCGAGAACGGTACCGTTGCAGGCAGCCATGGCGGCAGGAGAGAGCAGGCTGCTGACAATCAGCGCCGCGAGCAGAGTGCGGTTTGTTTTGTTTTTCATGTTTTTCTCGTATGGCTCAGGAAGGACTTCAGTTTACGAACCCGCGGCCTATAATAAAAAACGCGTTATGGGGGAAAATCCCCCGAAAAGGAACTGTGGAGGATCGCGTGGCGTCATTGATCTATTCGTTTGCCCAGCTTGAGGCGTTCACCGCCGTGGCTGAACATGGCAGTCTGGTGAAGGCGGCCACTAAACTGGGTAAAGACCGCACGACCCTGCGCGATCTGATTGATTTTCTGGAAGATGGTCTGGGTTACGCGTTGTTCCTGCGCGAGGGGCGAACCCTGCGGTTAACGCTGGAGGGGGAGCAGTTACAGCGGCAGGCGCATCTGTTGATGCGTCAGGTAAAAGCCTTTGAGGCGTTCGCCAGAGCCGTTCCGCAAAGCGCGACGCAGGATATTGCGCTCGTCTACGATCCGTTCACCCCGCGCGCTTTTTTGCAGGCGCTGATAGCAAAAATGGCGAGCCAGAATATTCGGCTGAGCCTGACCAGCACCTCGCGTGATGAAGCTGAAGCGATGCTCGCCAGCGGTGGGGCCGATGTGGGGATCTGTCAGGCACGTAATCGCAGCGTAGGCAATGAGATGGAATGGCGGGCGTTAGGGTCCATAGAGATGGATTTTTACGCCTCGAAAGCGCTGTTCCGGAATAACGCCTCCCCGGTTTCGCTACTCGATCTCTCTCTGGTGCCGCAGGTCGTTATGCATGCGGCGTCTGACGAGCCGGTCGCGCGCCGTCTGCAAATCTCCGGACATACCCTTTTTACCAATGAACTTGAGATGCTGCGCGGTCTGCTGGAAAAGGGGTGCGGCTGGGGATTTTTGCCGACGCATCTTCATGCGGCGCAGTGGAAGGATGTAAAAAGGCTGCCCACCGAGGTGGGCAGTCAGGGGATAGCTCAGACGATGGTGACCATCTGGAAACCGGGTAGCGACAAGCGCGGGCTTATCAACGAAACGCTGTCGCTGTTACCGGCGTTGTGGAAGGCCTCAGCGCTGTGAGCAGCCTTTGCACTGTTGATTCTGGATCTGCTGGAAGAAATCGTTGCCTTTGTCATCCACCAGGATAAACGCCGGGAAATTTTCCACTTCAATTTTCCAGATGGCTTCCATACCCAGTTCAGGATACGCCACGCACTCCAGGCTCTTAATGCTGTTTTGCGCCAGCACCGCCGCCGGACCGCCAATGCTGCCGAGGTAGAAGCCGCCGTGCTTATGGCAGGCGTCGGTTACCTGCTGGCTGCGGTTGCCCTTCGCCAGCATGATCATGCTCGCACCGTGGGATTGCAGTAAGTCTACGTACGAGTCCATACGTCCCGCGGTGGTCGGGCCGAGTGAGCCAGAGGCGTAACCTTCCGGCGTTTTTGCCGGACCTGCGTAGTAAATCGGATGATCTTTAACGTACTGCGGCAGTTCCTCGCCGTTATCCAGCAGCTCTTTCAGCTTCGCATGGGCAATATCGCGCGCCACGATGATGGTCCCGTTCAGCGACAGACGGGTAGAGACCGGGTGCGCGGAGAGCTGGGCCAGGATTTCATTCATCGGCTTGTTCAGGTTGATGCTCACCACGTCGCCTTCACCCTGCTGACGCAGTGATTCAGGAATATACTGGCCCGGGTTGTGTTCCAGTTTTTCAATCCAGATCCCGTCGCGGTTGATTTTCGCTTTGATGTTGCGGTCTGCGGAGCAGGAAACCCCCATGCCGATCGGGCAGGACGCGCCGTGGCGCGGCAGGCGAATCACGCGGATGTCGTGGGCAAAATATTTACCGCCAAACTGTGCGCCCAGGCCGAGGTTCTGCGCTTCCTCGAGCAGTTCCTGTTCCAGCTTAACGTCGCGGAACGCCTGGCCATGTTCGTTGCCTTCGGTTGGCAGCGCGTCATAGTAGCGGGTAGAGGCCAGCTTCACGGTTTTCAGCGTGGCTTCAGCCGACGTTCCCCCAATCACAAACGCGATATGGTAAGGCGGGCAGGCCGCGGTACCCAGGGTACGCATTTTCTCCACCAGGTAGTTTTTCAGCTTCGCAGGGGTAATCAGCGCTTTGGTTTCCTGATAGAGATAGGTTTTATTCGCGGAACCGCCGCCTTTTGCCATGCACAGGAATTTGTACTCGTCTCCGTCCACGCTGTAGAGGTCAATCTGCGCGGGCAGGTTGGTGCCGGTATTCACCTCTTTATACATATCCAGCGCGGCGTTCTGGGAATAACGCAGGTTGTCTTCAATGTAGGTGTTATACACGCCCTGGCTCAGGGCGGCTTCGTCACCGCCGCCTGTCCAGACGCGCTGGCCTTTCTTGCCCATGATGATCGCGGTGCCGGTATCCTGACAGGTCGGCAGGACGCCTTTTGCGGCAATTTCAGAGTTGCGCAGGAACTGCAGGGCGACGTACTTATCGTTCTGGCTGGCTTCCGGGTCGTTAAGAATGGCGGCAACCTGCTTCTGATGAGAAGGACGCAGCATAAAGGCGGCATCGTGGAAGGCCTGCTGCGCCAGCAGCGTCAGGGCTTGCGGCTCGACTTTCAGGATTTCCTGCCCCTCGAACTCGGCAACGGAGACGTGCTCTTTGGTGAGCAGATAATATTCTGTGTCGTCATGGGAAAGAGGGAAGGGGTTCTGGTAGATAAACGGTTTGTTTGACATAGCTTGCTCCACAAAAATAAAACCGCCGGAGGAAGACCCCGGCGGTCAGAAATCAGAACATCATGGACATCCACGGATAACCAATCAGCAGCAGGGCCGCCAGGAAGATGGCACCGAAGATAGTGCCCAGGCGCCAGTAGTCTTTGGTTGGCAGGTAGCCGCTACCGTAGTAAATCGGGCTTGGGCCGGTACCGTATGGGGTGATGATCCCCATTACACCCAGCGAGGTCACCATCAGCAGGACGAACACTTCCATATTCATGCCCGGAATGGTGGAGGCGATGGTCAGCATCGCGGGCAGCAGCGCGGTGGTGTGTGCGGTGGTGCTGGCAAACAGGTAGTGTAGCAGGTAGAACGCCAGCAGCAGGACGATAGTCGCCACGCCCGGAGAGATACCGCTCATCAGCAGACCGCCTTCTTTACCTAACCAGCTGATAAAGCCGGTAGAGGAGAGGCCATCCGCCAGCGCCACCAGGGTGGCGAACCAGACGAAGGTGTTCCACGCGGCTTTGTTACCGGTGATATCGTTCCACTCCAGCACACCGGTCCACAGCATCAGACCGACGATGAGCAGGGCAGCCATGGCCGGTTCAATCCACGCGGCGGCGAAGATCCACATCAGCAACGCACAGCACACGAAGACCAGCAGCAGGATCTCATTGCGCGACAGTTTGCCAAGTTTTTCCAGCTCGCGGGTCGCCCACAGCGGTACTTCGTTATTCACTTTCACTTCAGGCGGGTAGAACCAGTAGGCCAGCAGCGGCATGGTCAGAATCAACAGGATGCCCAGCGGCAGGAACGCGAGAAACCAGGTGCCCCAGGAGATATCAATCCCAACGGTGCTTTTCACCAGCGCCAGCGCCAGCAGGTTCGGCGCCAGAGCGGAGAGGAACATAGAACTGGTGATATAGGCCGCGGTGATAGCCACCCACATCAGATAAGAACCAATTTTGCGCGCGCTTGGGTCGTTGGGTTTTGAGCCGTACAGCGGCGGCAGGTTAGCGATAATCGGGTAGATGGTCCCGCCGCTGCGCGCCGTGTTGGACGGGGTAAATGGTGCCAGCAGCAGGTCCGCAAAGGTAATAGCATACCCGAGCGTCAGGCTGCGACGGCCGAGATATTTTACCAGAATCAGCGCCAGACGGCGGCCGAAGCGGGTTTTGTCATAGCCTGCGGCAAACATAAAGGCACCGAAAATCAACCAGACCGTTGAGTTACCGAACCCGCTCACCGCCCATTTGAAGGAGGCGCCTGCCAGCTTGAATTTTGGATCTGCCAGCTGGTCCGGGCTGAAGAGCACCCACTGGCTACACAGCGCAATGGCGACCACGCCGGTCAGGCCAATCACCGCGCCAGGCAGTGGTTCGAAGATCAACCCGACGATCACGCCAACGAAGATAGCGAAGTAGTGCCACGCGTAAGGCGGTAAACCTTCCGGTACCGGAACAAACAGCAGCAGTACGGCGACGATGACGGGCAACGCCATCATCAGCAGTCGTTTCGCTTTTCCATTTGATGCCTGGTTCGCCACTTGGGGCGTTACAGCAGTTTTTGTATTCATAGTTTCACGTCTTAAGTTGTCAAAAATTCGGTGGTGCAGAAAAAACCAAATGCGTTTTTTTAAGTTTCTTTGATTTTTTTAGTTATTAAAGGTGCGGTTTGATTTTTCATTAATAACGATTTAACGCCTTTCTGTGTGCGTTAAATTAAAAATTGATGATGTTTTTATATTGCGCTTTTGGATGCTGCAACTATTGATCAGGATCAAAAAAACAGAAGTGCGGCGTTATTTTCGTGCTTTTATTAATAACCACTCTGGCGTATGGGGTTATTATTTATTTTTATCCTTTTCTTTATCATTCTTGTAACAATTCAAAATCTGGTATTCTTTTTATTATTTGATTTTATTGAATTTTTTATGGTTAAAGGAAATTGGTATGACCAATATTTATTTAACGTATTTTAAATTATTGTAAACGGGTGAATTATTATCACTAACACCATTGTGTTATTTCTGTTATCTCAGGGATTAAATAGTTTTTTAACTAACGTAATGGCTTTAGAAACTAAAAAAATCATTATATTAGTATCATGACATCGGCAAATAACAACCAATTTAAAAATTAAACCCGATAACGAATTCTTAATTTTAAAAGTTTGGAGTTTCTATTATGAGCACTAACGAACGCATTCTTAGCCCCTTCACATTACCGAATGGCACTGAACTGAAAAACCGTTTGTTAATGGCCCCGATGACCACCTGTACCGGCTACTATGACGGTACTGTCACCAGTGAGCTGGTGGAGTACTACCGGGCTCGCTCCGGCAGCATCGGTACCATCATCGTGGAGTGCTGCTTCGTTGACGATCTCGGTCTCGCCTTCCCGGGCGCCATCGGTATTGATAACGACGAGAAAATTGCCGGGCTGGCGAAAATCGCAGAGGCGATTAAATCCAAAGGTTCGAAAGCGCTGCTGCAGATCTACCACGGCGGCCGTATGGTTGACCCAAAACTGATTGGTGGCCGTACCCCGGTTGGCCCAAGCGCGGTGGCCGCACCGCGTGACGGTGCCGCAACGCCGGTTGCACTGACCGCCGAAGAAGTAGAAGGAATGATCGGCAAGTTTGGGGAAGCTGTGCGTCGCGCCATTCAGGCCGGTTTCGACGGCGTGGAAATCCACGGGGCCAACACCTACCTGATTCAGCAGTTCTACTCACCGAACTCTAACCAGCGCGATGACGAGTGGGGCGGCAGCCGCGACAACCGCGCGAAGTTCCCGCTGGCCGTGCTGGACATTACGCACAAAATGGTGCGCCAGTACGCGGATGATGCCTTCATCATTGGTTACCGCTTCTCCCCTGAAGAGCTGGAAGTCCCGGGCATCCGTTTTGAAGACACCATGTACCTGCTGGAGAAACTGGCCGCGCGCGGCGTGGATTACCTGCACTTCTCCGTCGGTGCAACCCTGCGTCCTTCGATTGTTGACACCCAGGACCCGACCCCGCTCATCGAAAAATACTGCGCGATGCGTTCAGAAACGCTGGCGCAGGTTCCGGTCATGGGCGTGGGCGGCGTGGTGAATGCTTCAGACGTGAATGACGCGCTGGACCACGGTTACGACCTGATTGCCGTTGGCCGCGCCACCATCGCTTATCCGGACTGGACAGACCGCATTGCGGCTGGCGAAAGCCTTGAACTGTTTATGGACAGCACCAAACGCGAGGAGCTGAGCATTCCGGAACCGCTGTGGCGCTTCTCGCTGGTGGAAGCGATGATCCGCGACATGAGCATGGGCGAGTCTAAATTCAAACCGGGAACCTTCGTCGAGAAAGTGCAGGACGACGCTAACGAGCTGGTGATTAACGTCAGCCTGGAAACCGACCGCATTGCGGATATCGCGCTGGCCTCCGGCCCAAGCGAAGACGTTGAGTTTGTGACCAGCTTCGAAGAGATCCGTACCCGCATTCTGGATGCCAACACCCCGCACGTGGATGCCATCACCGGCGCAACCAGCCAGAGTGAAGCGGTGAAAAAAGCGGTTTCTAAAGCGATGCTGAAATCCAGTAAAGCGCTGGCGGCAGAGGAGGGCGTTGACCCGAACGAAACCCGCAGCGTTGACGTGGTTGTCGTGGGCAGCGGCGGTGCCGGTCTGGCGGCGGCGATTCAGGCGCACGACGAAGGCGCAAGCGTGCTGATTGTCGAGAAAATGCCAACCATCGGCGGTAACACCATCAAAGCTTCTGCCGGGATGAACGCCGCTGAAACTCGCTTCCAGCGCGTGAAGGGTATTCAGGACAGCAAAGAGCTGTTCTACCAGGAAAGCCTGAAAGGCGGCGGTAACAAGAACAACCCGGAACTGCTGCGTCGCTTTGTCGAGAACGCACCGGAAGCAATTGAGTGGCTGGCAACCCGCGGCATTATGCTCAACGACATCACCACCACCGGCGGGATGAGCATCGACCGTACTCACCGTCCAAAAGACGGTTCTGCAGTAGGCGGCTATCTGATCAGCGGTCTGGTGCGTAATGTCAACAAACGCAACATCGAGGTGATGCTGGATACCTCCGTCAGTGACATTATTTTCGAAAACGGCGAAGTGAGCGGCGTGCGCCTGACGACCGAAGAGAATGAAACCGTCATCGTGGCAACCAAAAGCGTGATTGTGGCGACCGGCGGCTTCAGCGCCAACAGCCAGATGGTGGTGAAATACCGTCCGGACCTGGAAGGATTCGTCACCACCAACCATAAAGGGGCCACCGGCGGCGGTATCGCACTGCTGGAGCGCATCGGGGCGGGCACCGTGGATATGGGCGAAATTCAGATTCACCCCACCGTGGAGCAGAAAACCTCGTACCTGATTTCCGAATCCATCCGCGGCGGCGGGGCGATTCTGGTCAATCAGAAAGGGGAGCGCTTCTACAACGAAATGTCGACCCGCGACAAAGTCTCCGCGCAGATCATCGCGCTGCCAGAGAAATACGCTTACATCGTCTTTGATGAACACGTACGCGCCAAAAACAAAGCTGCGGATGAGTACATCGCCAAAGGGTTCGTGACCAGCGCCAGCTCACCAAAAGCCCTGGCCGAAGCGCTGGGCATGGATCATCACGCCTTCCTGGCAACGCTGGAACGCTACAACGGCTTTGTCGAGAAACAGCACGACGATGATTTTGGCCGTACCACCGCGCTGCGTGCGCCAATCAATGAAGGGCCGTTCTACGCCATTCAGATTGCGCCGGGCGTGCACCACACCATGGGCGGTGTGACCATCAACACTGAAACCTGCGTGCTGGACAGCAACCACAACGTGCTGCCAGGGGCATTTGCTGCGGGTGAAGTGGTCGGCGGGATCCACGGCGGTAACCGTATCGGCGGTAACGCGGTGGCAGACATCATTATTTTTGGTACCCTTGCCGGACATCAGGCGGCGATGCGCGCAAAAATGGCATAAAGCACCTGTGTTGTAGGCCGGATAAACGCAACGTTATCCGGCGATTTCCCCGGCGGCGCGGTGCTTGCCGGGGCTACATCTGAGGAAACATGCATGTCAGATAACCGTGTTTACAGTTACTCCGCCGTCCTGATGGGTTCCCCCATCCTCCTGAAACTCTTCTCCCATGACGAAGCCCTCGCCTCCCGCGTGTTTCGACTCATCAAACAGTATGAAGATCTGCTTACCGTCAACCGTGCCCACTCGCAGGTGATGGACATCAACCACGCGGCTGGTCAGCATCCGGTCATCGTCAGCCGACCGGTGTTCGAGCTGATCCGCTGTGCAAAAGCGGCAAGCCTGCTCAAGGACAGCGCTTTTAACCTGGCGATAGGCCCGCTGGTGAAGCGCTGGAAAATTGGTTTCCGGGGTGACAGCGTTCCGCCTGCTGATGACATTGCGGCGCTGCTGGCGATTACCCGTCCTGAGGATGTCATCCTTGATGAGGCGCAGAGCAGCGTGTTTCTGGCGAGAGCAGGCATGGAGATCGACCTGGGCGCCATCGCCAAAGGCTATATCGCTGACCGGGTGCGGGATTACCTGCACAAAGAGGGGACCGAGCGGGGACTCATCAACCTGGGGGGAAATATCCAGACGTTGGGCTCACCGGAAGGGGGCTGGAGCGTCGGGCTGAAAAAACCGTTCGTCAGCGACGCGCTGATTGGCGCGATGACGGTGGAAAACCGCTCCGTGGTGACGTCAGGAACCTACGAGCGCTTCTTTGAGCAAAACGGCAAGCGCTATCACCATATTCTCGATCCGCGCACCGGATACCCGCTGGACAACGCGCTGGACAGCGTCACCATCGTGTCAAAAGAGTCTATCGACGGCGATATCTGGACCACGCTGATGTACGGCATGGGCGTGGAGAAGGGCTGCGCGGCGCTGCGCTCTCGCCCGGATATTGAAGCCATTTTTGTGACCAAAACAAAAGAAGTGGTGATCTCATCGATGCACCACTTCCGCTTTACGTTGCTGGATAATACCTACCGCGTTACTGACAGTACTGCTTAAGCAGCCCCGTCTGTTCCGGCTGGAGACGGTAACGATACACTGGCCGCCCGGTGGCACCGTAGTGAATGCTGGTGAACAGAATGTTGATTTGCGCCAGCCAGATCAGGTATTTGCGGCACGACACGCGGGAGATATTCACCGCGCTCGCCAGGTCATCGGTGGAAAACTCCATTTCCGGGTGGGCGTCAATCCACTGGCAGATCGTGCGCAGCGTCTGCGGCGTTAACCCTTTCGGCAGTTTTTTGCTGTCCGCCAGCTCCGGCGCTCCGCCGTGGATCAGGCGGTCAACGTCGGCCTGTTCATAATACGGATGCGATTCCATCAGGTTATGCTTCGCTTTCCAGCCGTTGAGCGCCTCTTCAAAGCGCGGGAACTGGAAGGGTTTGATCAGGTAATCCACCACGCCGTAGTGGATAGAGGTCTGGATCGTGGCGGCATCGGCGGCCGAGGAGATCATAATGACATCGATCGGGCGGCCGGACGCGCGAATCACGGGCAGCAGATCCAGCCCGTTATCCTGCTGCATATAGACATCCAGTAGCACCAGATCGACCGGCTGACCGGGGTCGTTAATCATGGCCTTCGCCTGGTTGAGCGTGGAGGCGACACCGCAGCAGCTAAAGCCTTCAACACGGTTGACATACAGACGGTTGAGGTCGGCCACCATGGCGTCATCATCGACAATTAATACATTTATCACGCGATATTCCTCTCGCTATCCCAGGGGATGTGAACAAAAAATTGGGTAAAGACGCCAGGCTCAGACTCCACGGAGATCTCTCCGCCCAGGTTCTGAATCTGCTGGCGAGCAAGGAACAGCCCAACGCCGCGGTTTTCACCTTTCGTTGAGAAGCCCTTAGTAAAAATAGCCTCCAGCTGAGTGGGATCAATGCCGGGGCCATCGTCGCTGACTTCGCAACTAAGCCAGCCATTCTGATAATGCAGCAGCAGGCCGATCTCGCCTTCCTGCTGTCCTTCCATCGCGTCGAGCGCGTTTTCAATCAGGTTACCCAGCGCGGTGATCAACACCGCGACCTGCTCTTCGCTGGCGGTATCCGGTATCTGGCTTTCGTCCGCCAGCGTCAGGGTGACGCCCGCCTCTTTTGCCCGGTTGATTTTACCCAGCAGGAACCCGGCAATGACCGGCGATTTTACCTTGCTCTGGATCGTACCGATATCCGTCTGGTAATTATGCGCCGTCTGGATGATGTACTCCTCCAGCTTGTCGTAGCGCTTCATATGAAGCAGGCCAAGGATCACATGCAGTTTATTCATAAACTCGTGCGTGTGGCTGCGCAGGGCATCGACGTAGTTGACCATGCCATCAATGCGCTGCATCAGCTGGCTGATTTCCGTTTTATCGCGGAAGGTGGCGATCGCCCCGATGACCTGCTCCTGGCTTTTGACCGGCACCATGTTGCACAGCAACAGCCGACCGTTACAGCTGATCTCCTGATCCTGGCGCGCGACGCCGGTTTTTGAAATCTCACGCAGGCTGGCTAAAAGTGGTGCGCTGGCGTTTTCCGTTTGCTTGCCGGAGGGCAGGAGTAAAATTTCTCTGGCGGTGTGGTTGATCATCGTCACGCGCCCGTGAATATCGACGGCCAGTACGCCTTCGC
The DNA here is from genome assembly GCF_049238025.1 of Enterobacter cloacae complex sp. IR5458. Classification (NCBI taxonomy): domain Bacteria; kingdom Pseudomonadati; phylum Pseudomonadota; class Gammaproteobacteria; order Enterobacterales; family Enterobacteriaceae; genus Enterobacter; species Enterobacter cloacae complex sp. IR5458. The sequence goes on along the minus strand of NZ_JBMKIF010000019.1, from coordinate 62,918 downwards.
GAAGCGACTGCAGCATCGCCTGACGTTGTTCGAAAAGGGCGGATATCTCGTAGGGTTCGAGGCCGAACAGAATGCGCTTCAGCACCCGCACCAGGCCCCAAATCGCCATCGAACTCATAAAGATACTGAATAATATCGTCCAGAGCGCATTCAGCCGCCCGCGGGCAATCTGGTCTTCCACCTTTTTGAGGGAGATACCGACCACCACCACCCCGATCTGATCGTGCTGGCTGTCATAAACCGGGGTAAAGACGCGAAGCGCTTCGGCGAGGGCGCCCCGGTTAACCGAGACATTCTCTTTACCTTCCAGGGCGGGTTCCAGATCGTTACCAATAAAATGCAGGCCAATCAGTGCTTCGTTTGGGTGCGAGTAGCGAATACCGCGCATGTCGGTCACCACGGTGAGCAGCAGATCGTTACGTTGGGTGACCGCTTTGGCGATGGGCTGAATAATGTCGGCCTGCGGGGACTGCATCAGACCTCGCTGGATCTCCGGGCTGTCGGCCAGCGTGCGGGCGATACCCAGTGCGGTGTCTTTGACATCATCGCGGGTGGCCCGGGTGATCTGAACGGAGTAGAGCGCAAAGACCAGAAGCAGCACAGAGGCAATAATCGCGCATACCATCAACGTGACCAGCGTGTTCAGTTTCATGGGGCGCTTGCGCGTCAGAAGGAAAGGCTGCAAATCGCTCATCAATACTCCGCGATGATTAACAAAGGGGTAATTATCGCTGATGACGCGCGTTTCTTAAAGCCATGTAAAGGCGTGGATTTGGTCCTCTTTTCGTGACCCTCCTCGCAGGTCATCCATATAAAACACTTTATAGTGTGTGGGTACTCATAATAAGGAGGCTGTTTATGAGCATTATGCTTACCGGTTCGGTCAAGGAAAGACGGCACGCCAGCACGATGAATATTGATAGATTGTCCACGCTGGACATGCTGAAGGTCATTCACCAGGAAGATGCACTCATTTCCGCTGCAATATCCCCCTGTTTAACGACGATCGCCCGCGTGGTGGATAACGCCGCGGCGACTCTTAGTCACGGGGGCCGTCTGGTTATTGTTGGGGCGGGGCCGTCTGGCCGTGTCGCACAACAGGCTGCCGATGAATATGCGCCGGGCAAAACCCCCGTGATTGCCGTGACGGCACAGGAAGGGGAAGGGAGCTACGAGCGTGGCGTTGCCGATCTGCAGGCCATTAAGTTTGGTGAACACGATATGATGCTGGCGGTCACCGTTAGCGGAAAAACGCCGTGGGTCTGGGGTGCAATGCGCCATGCATGGTCGCTGGGCTCTATGGTCGCCATCATTACCGGTGATGCACAAAGTGAAGCGGCGCAGCTGGCAAGCATGGTGATTGCCCCGGCGCTGGGAGCTGATGTGGTGGCAGGCTTTAGCAATACCAAAGCGGGGATTGCGCAAAAAATGATCCTCTCGATGGTCACCACCGGGCTGGCCGTGCGGACCGGGCGCGTTTACAGCAACCTGCGGGTGGATCTGGAGGCACGCAATACCAAATGGGCCGAACGACAAATTGCCATTGTGATGGAGGCGGGGGGCTGCACCCGGGCGCAGGCAAAAGCCGCGCTTGAGAGCTGTAACCATAACTGTAAAACGGCAGTCCTGATGGTACTGACCGGGCTGGATGCATGGAAAGCCCACGAACTGCTGGCGCAGAATAACGGGTTTATTCGCGTGGCGTTGCAGGAAGCGCCGTAAATTCGGCTCTTATAAATGAAAAAAAGCCCGCGAGTGCGGGCTTTAGTATTTTTGGGGATTAGAACTGGTAGGTCATGCCTACGCCAACGATGTCGTCGGTAGAGATACCGTACGCATCATACAGCGCTTCATCCTGATCCAGCATGTTGATTTTGTAATCAACATAGGTGGAGAAGTTTTTGTTGAAGCTGTAAGTCATGCCCAGGTCAATGTAGTTAACCAGATCCTGGTTGAAGCCCTGACCATCCAGGTCTTTACCTTTTGAGTAAACCCATGCCAGGGAAGGACGCAGACCGAAGTCGAACTGGTACTGTGCAACCGCTTCGAAGTTCTGAGTCTGGTTGGCGATACCAAAGTTGCCGATTGGCGTCATGTTGCGGGTTTCCGCATACATCATCGCCAGGTAAACGCTGTTTGCATCGTATTTCGCGCCAACGGTCCAGGCTTCAGCTTTTTCCCCACCGGCATAGCCCATATCTTCCATGCCTTTACCGTACGCAACCTGCTTGTTAGTACGGTCTGAGGAAGAGTACGCCGCACCCAGGCTCAGGCCAGACAGGTCGCCAGAGAAATCATAGGAGGTAGACATACCGAAGCCGTCACCGTTCTGGAAGCGAACGTCTTCATGACCGTTTTTGGTGCCTTCCTGATCTTCCTGAGCAAACTGGCCTTCATTCGCCCCCTGATACTGCAGTGCGAAATTCAGACCTTCAACCAGACCGAAGAAATCACTATTACGGTAGGTTGCCAGTCCGTTAGCACGGCCGTTCATGAAGTTATCGGTCCAGGTGTAAGAATCACCGCCGAATACTGGCAGCATATCGGTCCAGGCTTCAACGTCATACACCACGCCATAATTACGGCCATAGTCAAATGAACCGTATTCGCCATATTTCAGGCCAGCGTACGCCAGACGGTTGAAAGAGTTACCACCTGCGTTTTCAGTATCGTTGGCGTAGGTTTTATATTCCCACTGGCCGTAACCCGTCAGCTCATTTGTAATCTGAGTTTCGCCTTTGAAACCCACCTGTACATAGGTTTCATCGCCGTCGTCACCAGGGTTGTCAGAGAAGGTATGACGCGCATCAACTTTGCCATACAGGTCAACTTTGTTGCCGTTTTTATTATAAATTTCAGCCGCATTTGCTGCGCCAGCCATTAATAATGCGGGTACCAGAATTGCCAGAACTTTTCTTTTCATTATATATTCCCTTTAAAGATAATTTATATGAATATATGTAATCACCCTCCGTAATTACGATTTTGATACTATTCTATGGATTGTTATTTTGGTTCAAAAATAAATGTAATTAAATCGGTAAAAATATTGCAAAATATTTCTAAAGCTCTCATTATTTTTCATGTGAATTAATGAACTGAATACATTGCGCATAATTATTATTAAGTATTTCTCATTTCTATTTTTTAAATCATTTAATTCGGCTGTGTTATAATCCATGGCCTGTTTTCGTCACAGGATAGAATGATGGAACCCATACAGTGGCAGCAGCGTTTTGAATCCTGGCTTGATGAACATCACGCCAGCGAAGACAGTGCGCATGATATTTCGCACTTCCGACGCGTCTGGATGACGGCCCGCAAAATAATGATTCATCATCAGGCCGATCCGCTGGTGGTCCTGACCGCCTGCTATTTTCACGACATAGTTAGCCTGCCGAAAAATCATCCTGAACGCAGTCAGTCATCGCGTCTGGCGGCGCGCAAAACGCGGGACATTCTGCACCGCGATTTCCCGGACTTTCCACCGAATCGCTTTGCCGCCGTGGAGCACGCCATCGAGGCGCACAGTTTCAGCGCGGGTATTGCGCCGCAAAGTATCGAGGCCAAAATTGTCCAGGACGCCGATCGTCTCGAAGCGCTGGGCGCGATTGGCCTGGCGCGCGTGTTTGCCGTCTCGGGGGCGCTGGGCGTGGCACTGTTTGACGCGGAAGATCCCTTTGCCGATGCGCGCTCGCTGGATGACCGGGCATTTGCCCTCGATCATTTTCAGACTAAGCTGCTGCGCTTGCCTGATACAATGCAAACCGACGTCGGGCGCGAGCTCGCGCAACATAACGCCGATTTTCTCGTTCACTTTATGGCGAAACTCAGTTCCGAATTACAGGGCGACTGCATCGGGCTGGATAGCCAGATTCAGCACCGCTTCTGTCGCAGTTTGCCCAACTGAACTGTGGTAATCTGTTCCCAGTCTTTATTCTCCGGTTAAAAGAATGCAGGAAAATCGATCAGTGACAGGGCCCGCGCCAGAGCAGGCTGAGAAATCAACGGCAACGGTGCAGGCATTACTGCGCCAGCTGCTGGATATTTATGATGTCAAAACGCTGGCGAACCAGCTGATAGCGCACGGTGAGAGCCACTGGAGCCCGGCCATCCTTAAGCGACTGCTGACCAGCGAGCGGGCAGGGCGCCGCCTGAGCGACGGTGAGTTTCGTTATCTGCAAAACCTGCTTCCGCGTCCGTCTGCCGCGCACCCGGACTATGCATTCCGCTTTATCGATCTATTCGCCGGTATCGGTGGGATCCGGCACGGTTTTGAAGCCATCGGCGGTCAGTGCGTGTTTACCAGCGAGTGGAACAAACATGCGGTACGCACCTATAAAGCGAACTGGTACTGCGATCCGCACGAACATCACTTCAACGCCGATATCCGTGATGTCACCCTGAGCCATAAAAGCGGCGTCACGGATGAGCAGGCCGCCGGGCATATTCGTCAGACGATCCCGGCGCACGACGTGCTGCTGGCTGGCTTCCCCTGCCAGCCTTTCTCGCTGGCCGGCGTATCGAAAAAGAATGCCCTCGGACGCGCCCACGGTTTCGCCTGCGATACGCAGGGAACGCTGTTTTTTGATGTGGCCCGCATCATTGACGCCCGCCGCCCGGCCATCTTTGTGCTGGAAAACGTCAAAAACTTAAAGAGCCATGACGGCGGAAAAACTTTCCGCATTATTATGCAAACCCTGGATGAGCTGGGTTACGACGTGGCCGATTCTGAGGATATGGGCGCGGATGACCCAAAAATCATTGACGGGAAACATTTCCTGCCCCAGCATCGCGAGCGCATTGTGCTGGTCGGCTTCCGCCGCGATCTCAATCTGAAGGGAGATTTTACCCTGCGGGATATCCCGTCTCTGTATCCCGAGCGTCGTCCAACCGTCGCCGACCTGCTGGAGCCTGTGGTCGACGCGAAATTTATCCTTACGCCCGTTCTGTGGAAATACCTCTACCGCTATGCCAAAAAGCATCAGGCAAAAGGCAACGGCTTCGGATTTGGCATGGTTAATCCTCACGATCCGCACAGCGTGACCCGCACCTTGTCCGCCCGTTATTATAAAGACGGCGCGGAAATCCTGATCGACAGAGGCTGGGATAAAGCGCTGGGCGAGAGGGATTTCGACGATCCGCAAAACCAGCTCCACCGTCCACGACGCCTCACGCCACGGGAATGTGCCCGGCTGATGGGCTTTGAAACGCCGCAGGGCTACAGTTTCCGTATTCCGGTGTCGGACACTCAGGCATACCGTCAGTTTGGTAACTCGGTGGTGGTGCCCGCATTTGCGGCGGTGGCAAAACTGCTGGCCTCACGTATCCGGCAGGCGGTGGCACTCCGCCAGAGTGAGGCCGTCAATGACGGACGTTCACGATAAGGCAACGCGCAGCAAAAACATGCGTGCCATCGGCACGCGTGATACCGCCATTGAAAAGCGTCTGGCCGGGTTGTTGACGCAGGCGGGGTTTGATTTCCGCGTGCAGGATGCCGCGCTGGCGGGGCGACCGGATTTCGTCATCGACGCGTATCAGTGCATTATCTTTACCCACGGCTGTTTCTGGCATCATCACGACTGTTACCTGTTTAAAGTTCCGGCAACGCGCACCGATTTCTGGCTGGAGAAGATTGGCAAGAACGTTGCGCGCGACGCGCGGGATCTCACCACGCTTATCGCGCAGGGCTGGCGCGTGCTGATCGTCTGGGAGTGTGCGCTGAGAGGGCGGCTAAAACTGAACGATGCCGATCTGCGCGAACGGCTGGAAGAGTGGATCTGCGGCGGCGGACACACCGCGCAGATCGACACACAGGGGATCCACGCGCTTACGGTTTCTCCACCCCGCAAGGCGTAACCACGGGCTTCGCCGGCAGTAAATATTTGCCCAGCGTCACCAGCACGACGGCAAAAACAATCACCCCTAATGCTAACCACTCAACCGGAGAGAGCGTTTCCCCGCCGAGCCCGGTACCGAGCAGCACGGCCACGACCGGGTTGACGTAGGCATAGCTGGTGGCAACCGCCGGAGACACATTGCGGATCAGGAACATGTAGGCATTGATTGCAATGAGCGAACCAAACAGCGCCAGATACCCGACCGCCAGGAAGCCCGACAGATCCGGCATGGTCGTCAGCCTTTCCCCCGTCAGCATGGAGGCAATCAGAAGCACGATCCCCGCGGCAAGCATCTCAATCGCCCCCGCCATCATGCCGGTTGGCAGTTCGATACGCGAACCGTATACCGAACCAAACGCCCAGCTCATTGAGCCGATAAGAATAATGATCGCGCCCCACGGATTGCCGCTCAGGTTACCGCCGCTGTTGAGCAGAATAATGCCCGCCAGGCCGATGCCAATCCCCAGCCATTCCAGCTTGCGGGTACGGATGCCAAAAAGACGGCTGAAGCAGAGGGTAAACAGCGGTACGGTGGCAACGACCACGGCGGCGATCCCCGACGGTACGTTCTGGTGCTCGGCAATGGTCACAAACCCATTCCCTACCGCCAATAGCAGCAGGCCAATCAGGGCTGCGTTGAGCATCGGGCGCAGCGGCGGTAGCTTATGACCGCGCAGCAGCAGAAAGGCCAGCAGCAACACGCCCGCCGAGAGGAAACGAATGCCCGCCATCATCAGCGGCGGCCAGCTTTCCACGCCGATGCGAATGACAAAGTAGGTCGAACCCCAGATGATATAAAGCGAAAAAAGTGCCCCGATGAGCGGTAGCAGTTGCCGGAAACGCATAATCCCTCACGACGAAATAAAAAGGTCGCTGATAGTAAACGCGAAAACTATCGTGCTGGCGAGCCCTTTAATTGTGTAGTTGATGTGAATTTTTTGTTGACGTGAGGTGCCTGTTTCCGCGTTTGCGCTTTTGCTCCATACTATTCACTTAATTACCAAAAAAAGAAGGATCACGATTTTGGCAGGAAGTAGCTTATTAACATTGCTGGATGATATTGCCACCTTACTGGATGATATTTCCGTGATGGGGAAACTGGCGGCGAAGAAAACCGCGGGTGTGCTGGGGGATGATTTATCGCTTAACGCTCAACAGGTGAGCGGTGTACGGGCTAACCGCGAACTGCCGGTGGTGTGGGGCGTGGCAAAAGGCTCGTTTCTGAATAAAGTGATCCTGGTGCCGCTGGCGCTGCTGATCAGTGCATTTATTCCCTGGGCTATCACGCCGTTGCTGATGATTGGCGGGGCATTTTTATGCTTTGAAGGCGTGGAGAAAGTCCTGCACTCCTTCAGCGCACGCAAGCATAACGACACGCCGGAGATGCGCCAGCAGCGTCTGGACGCGCTGGCCGCGCAGGATCCGAAAACCTTCGAGCGCGATAAAGTCAAAGGCGCCATTCGGACCGACTTTATTCTCTCGGCAGAGATCGTCGCCATTACGTTGGGCATTGTCTCCGATGCGCCGCTGCTCAATCAGGTGTTGATCCTCTCCGGCATCGCCATTCTGGTCACCGTCGGCGTGTACGGTCTGGTCGGATTGATCGTGAAGCTGGATGATATCGGCTACTGGCTGGAGGAGAAATCAAGCGCGGTGGCAAAAGGCATCGGTAAAAGCTTACTGACGCTGGCACCGTGGTTGATGAAGAGCTTGTCGGTGGTTGGCACCCTGGCGATGTTCCTGGTGGGGGGCGGTATTGTGGTCCACGGCATTGCTCCGCTGCACCATGCGATCGAACAGTTCTCCTCGGCGCAGGGGAGCGTGGTGGCCGCTATTCTGCCGACGCTGCTTAATCTTGTGCTGGGCTTTATCGTTGGCGCTATCGTGGTGGCGGCGGTGAAACTGGTCGAAAAAATGCGCGGTTCTGCGCACTAATTGTTACCTGTTGTGGTATGCAAAAAGACTATTCCTCGTCTAAATTGAAACAGTTTCACCCTGATACAGGAGGCAGGTATGGTCTTTTTGGTCAGTGATGAAGTTAAGCCTAAGAAAGGTGGCCCACGTATGATTGTCACAGGCTATTCCAGCGGAATGGTGGAGTGTCGGTGGCACGATGGCTATAGCATCAAGCGGGAAGCATTTCGTGAAGATGAGCTTCAGCCGGGCGACGGGCAGCACAAGCGGGACAAGGCTTAATCACATAACGCCCGGCTTTGCCGGGCGTTTTTATCTCATGTACCGGGTGTAAGGCAGTAATCAGGGAGTGTGTGTGCAGCGCGATACCTTTGTTGTAAAACAATCTTTTCTGCAATGGCTGCATAAGCGTAGCAATCCGGGGTTAATCGTTAATCTCTGTTTTCTTGTCGTCCTTGTCTTTTCCACCCTCCTGACCTGGCGTGAGGTGGTGGTCCTGGAGGAGGCGTATATCTCCAGCCAGCGTAACCATCTCGAAACGGTCGCCACGTCGCTGGACCGTCAGCTGCAGTACAGCGTGGACAAAATGCTGTTTTTTCGCACCAGCATGCATGATGCCTTACAGACCCCCCTGGGGTTTGATGTCCTGCACGATGCGGTGTCTCGTTTTAGCGCCGTGCGGACGGATGAAACCTGGCAGCTGGCCGTTGATAAAAAACGCACCCTTCCCCTGAACGGCGTGTCAGATGCCTTCGTTGCAAAGTCCACGCTCCTTAACCGTGATAGTGAGCGTATCAGTAATGAGATTTCTGCCGCGCTGGAAGTGGGGTATTTACTGCGCCTGGCCTCGTCGGGTGTGCAAAGTGAAGAGCGGATAATCTACGTTTCCCGCGCGGGGTTTTATCTTTCGACAGACACGCCTGACATGGCTGACGATATCAGCGCCCGCTATTACTTTCTGGTGACTCAACCCTGGTTTACCTTACACTCAGAACGCCACAATCGCGCGCGCGCGGTGCGCTGGTTTATTTCGGCGCCGTCGCCCTGGAGCAATGGGGAGCGCACGATAACGGCGAGCGTGCCCATCTATTTTGAGCATTACTGGTATGGCGTGGTAGCGATGGATTTCTCCATACACACCATGAAACGCCTGCTGACTGAGGCGACGCAGGACCGGACGGAGGGCGAGTATCAACTGTATGACACGCGTCTGAACATGATTGCCACGTCAGAAGTGGACGGCAGTCAGGTGAACCGCTTTGACGAGGTTGAAACGGCGCAAATTGCTCACGCGATTGAGCACGACACCCGAGGCGGTATTCGCCTTGGAAGCCGTTTTATTAGCTGGGAGCGACTCGATCATTTTGACGGGGTGATCTTACGCGTTCATACGTTGCACGAAGGCGTACAGGGTGACTTTGGCAGTATCAGTATTGTGCTGGCCCTGCTGTGGGCGCTCTTTACCGCCATGCTGCTTGTTTCATGGCTGGTCATCCGCAGGATGGTCAGCAATATGTACACCCTGCAGCACTCCCTGCAGTGGCAGGCCTGGCACGATCCCCTCACGCGTCTGAATAACCGCGGCGCGCTGTTTGAGCGCGCAAAAGTGATTGCGGAGAACTGTCGACAACAGGGTCAGCCGTTTACGGTGATACAGATCGATCTTGACCATTTCAAATGCATTAATGACCAGTATGGGCATCAGGCGGGTGACAAAGTGCTGTCCCATGCCGCAGGGTTGATTGCCAGCGTGCTGCGCAAAAATGACGTTGCCGGGCGCGTGGGCGGGGAAGAGTTTTGCGTCGTCCTGCCGGGGAGCAGCCTGGAAGAGGGGAGAAGGGTCGCGGAGCGCATCCGGTCACGCATCAATAGCAGGGAGATCCTGGTGAAAAAGAGCACGACTGTACGCATCAGCGCCTCGCTGGGCGTCGCCAGCGCGCAGGAAAAAGAGAACTATGTTTTTGAACAGCTGCAGTCTGCCGCGGACGACAGGCTGTATCAGGCCAAGCAGAGCGGGCGTAACCGGGTGTGCTGGAGCGATCAGGAGAAAAAGTGATCCATCCCTTCCCGCCAGCCTAAGGGACCGCTCTGCTGCGTGTGATAAGCCCGTTCAGGGCTATCATTCTGTAGCGTAATGCCCTGGCGGTTTATGCTTTTAATCACCACGGCGAAGTCGACGCTGTCCAGCAGCGGCGCATCGTTTGGGCCATCCCCCAGCCCCAGAGTGGTGGGGACACAATCTTCTTGCTCGCGGTACTGCGCAATCAGCCAGTTAACCGCCACGTCTTTACCGCAGCGTGCATCCAGAATGTGCCAGAAACGGGCCCCCTGTAAACATTTCAGACCCCTTTGCGCCAGCGCCTCTTCAAAGCGGACCATTGCGTCGTCGGTATCACGCCAGATGAGCGTGACAGAGGCGTCGTGTTTGCGTGCGAGCGCCGCACGGTAGCGCGTCAGCCCGGTCCATTCGCTGATGACGCGTTCGTTCACGTCATCAAACGTGACGAATTTAAAGCCTGCCTGCTGGCGGATTTGCTCAATAAGCGGATGAATTTCCCGATGCGTCATCCCTGTGATCTGGCGCTGCCCCCTCTCCCAGCGCACATCAGGCTGAATGACCGCGCCGTTCTCAGCAATAAAAGGTAACCCCTCCAGGCCCAGATCCTGTTGGATATCCAGCATCTCTGCGGCACTCTTGCTGCTGCACAGAATCACCGGCACCTGATAATCCTGCAGTTTGTCCAGCCATGGCATAGCGGGTTGCCACTCGTAGGTATGAATGTCCAGAAGCGATCCATCCAGATCGGAAAAAACCAGCAGGGGACCCTGAAGTGAAAGCATGATGACTCCTGAAAGCGCACGCGCCTCTACCTAAGAATATTCTTAAAAAAATACTGAAGGGAAAACCGTCTTTATAAGACGCGATTCAGCCAAAGCCGCATTCACCGTGCGTTATTGCTCATAACAAAAATGATTATGTTAAAAATATTATATTCGCCGTAAGAATATATGCTTGTCAGACAAAATCGTTGGGGATAGTGTGGTTTGTACATCAGATTTCCTGGTGTAACGAATTTTCAAGTGCTTCTTGCATAAGCAAGTTTTGATCCCGGCCATCCCCATGACCGGGATTTTTTTCGCGCTATCGATTGGCTTCAGACACGCTAAAGTCGTGTATATCAAGCTCGAAGGCCTCCGCCAGTTCGCGGTAGGTATGGTAATCCCTCCCGTTCACCATCACCCTCTCGGAATCATCCTCTGCACGACGTACTTCGGATTCACTGATCTCATTGATGGCGGCCAGCAGGGCATCGACATCCACTTCGACTTCGCGCTTGATGGTGTCGCTATACGCTTTGTTGGTCTTCATTACGGGGTACCTCATATAAACGTGTCCACGGTTAAGTATAGACCGCACACAAAAACGGCATTCGCATCCGTCAGCGATGTCAGCGCATGCGTTTTGTTCTACACTGGCTCAAAACCAGAGGAGGAATGTATGAAGGTCAACGATCGGGTTACCGTTAAAACGGACGGTGGGCCGCGCCGCCCGGGGGTGGTACTGGCAATTGAAGAGTTCAGTGAGGGGACAATGTACCTGGTATCACTGGAAGACTACCCGCTCGGCATCTGGTTTTTTAATGAACTGGGGCATCCGGACGGCATTTTTGTCGAAAAAGCGGAGTAACACAGCGTCGGGTGGCATTGCGGTTGCCCGACAACGCCCACATAAGCAAAAATCTCTGGCCTGGCCAGAGATCAAAGGTAGGGTGCAAAGGGGTTTAAGCCACTAACGCATGTTGACGAAAATCCCGTTCGTCACATTATCGGTCAAACGTACCACGTGATAGATCACTTGCTTATTATGCGTTTTAATTTTCCTTTTAATATTTCCTTTATGTGATGAAACGGTTTTTGCTTTAATATTCATCTGGTCAGAGATCTGAATAGTTCCTTGTCCTGCCATCCACATTCGCAGCATACTTGATTCAGTCCTGCTTAATGATAGGGTGGGTAAGTTAACCGCTCCTACATTTTTAACTTCTTTATTCAAATAATCACCCAGAATGTCATCCAGCGACTCGGGCTTAATCGACTTAGAACTGATCAATAAATTTTTACGGACCAACAAATACTCATCGAAATGGATATTCGCGATCGCCATAAAAACAATAAACAGAGTTTTTGGATGCTGATTAATGATTTGCTTAATGTGCTGACTGTTGGCTGGATCGTGAATGAAACAGTCCTCATTAATAAACACCACGCCTGGTTTTAGTTCGTCACAAGCGGCTGCGAGTTCGTCAACGGTGTGTGCATCGTTGATGTCTCTCTTTCTTACCCCTCTGCTTGCCAGGTACCCGGTTAACCCTAGCCGGGTGTAGCTGCATAAATCCATAATGATCGTTGACATGGCATACCCTCACTCAATGCGTAACGATAATTCACCATCTGCCTGAGAGCTCAAAACAGCCATACGGGATGGAAAAAAATAATAAACCTGTGAGCATGACAAAGACTTTCAGGCGGACTCACTATCCCGTAAAGTTACGTATAATTTGCCAGGAATCTTCTTAAAGTAAAGTAAATATTAAGTATTGTGAGGTGGTTAGAAACAATTAAACCCCGTCAGATATATCCTGGAAGATGTTTTTCATGTTTTATTTTAGGAATATCCTCAGAAAGACAATATCAATCGTGAGGACTATTATTTACGTGGCAGCTCGCTGACAATATCTGCTAACAGATTGAATATCTCGCCGAATAAGTGTTCACAGAAGGGGGCGATAAGGGGCATCAGTAATGACATTAATAAAATTCCGACCGTCAACGTCAGCGGAAAACCGATCACAAAGATGGAGAGCTGCGGTGCCATGCGGTTCAACAGACCTAATGCCAGGTTGACGGTCAGGAGCAGGGTGATAATCGGCAACGCCAGCATCAGGCCGTTGAGGAAGATCAGCCCCGCCGCGCGGGTGAGCGCGAGAAAGGCATTGCTGTTGACCGGGTTTTCACCAATCGGCAGCGTATGAAAAGTATCCACCAGCATGGAGATAAGCCACAGATGACCGTTAAACGACAGGAACAGCAGCATGGCGAGCAGATCGATAATGCGCGCCAGCACCGGCATATTGAGGTGGCTGCCGGGGTCAACAAACGTGGCGAACGATAAGCCCATCTGCAGGCCAATCAGTTCCCCGGCCGTGCGAACGGCGGCAAAGGCGAGCTGCATGGTAAAGCCTACGGCAACGCCAATCATCACCTGCTGTAATGCCACCCACACCGCATTCGCCGAGAAGATCGGAATATCCACCGGGGGAAGGGAAGGGGCGACGATGATGGTGATGATAATGCCCAGCCCCACTTTGACACGCTTGGGGATCGATTTCTCGCTGAAAATCGGGGCGGTGGTAATCAGCGCCAGAATGCGCAGCATCGGCCAGAAATAGACGCCGAGCCACTGAACCCACTGGTCGCTGGTGAAGTGCAGCATCGTCAGGTCAGCCGATGATATACGGAAGATTGGTAAACAGGTTGCGCATATAGTCCAGCAACAGGTTCAGCATCCACGGTCCGGCCACGATAATCGCCACAAATACGGCGATGATTTTCGGAATGAAGGACAGCGTCATTTCGTTAATCTGCGTGGCGGCCTGCAGAATACTGATAATCAGACCGGTAACCAGCGCGACAAGCAGCAGGGGAGCGGCAACGGCAATGGCGATTTTCATCGCTTCCGTGCCCATCATCATGACCGATTCGGGTGTCATTGCCGTTCCTTAACTGTAAAAACTCTGCGCCAGCGAACTGACCAGCAGCTGCCAGCCATCGACCAGTACAAAGAGCATGATCTTAAAGGGCAGGGCAATGGTTGCGGGCGGCACCATCATCATCCCGAGCGCCATCAGGACGCTGGCGATCACCAGGTCGATAATCAGGAACGGAATAAAGATGGTAAAGCCAATCTGAAACGCCGTTTTCAGCTCGCTGGTGACGTAGGCAGGCAGCAGAACGCGCATGGGTACCGCTTCCGGCCCCTGCAATTCGCCGGTATTGGACAAGCGGACAAAGAGTGCCAGATCCGCTTCGCGCGTCTGGCGCAGCATAAATTCCCGCAGCGGCTGTGCGCCTTTATCCAGCGCCTCCTGCATGGAGATTTTATCTTCGCTGAACGGCTGGTACGCGTCGGTATAAATCTTATCGATGACCGGCGACATAATGAAAAAGGTCAAAAACAGCGCCAGCCCCAGCAGCACCTGGTTTGGCGGCGCGGAAGGGGTACCGAGCGCGTTTCGCAGCAGACCAAAGACGATAATGATGCGGGTGAAGCTGGTCATCATCAGCAGGATGGCCGGGATAAAGGTCAGCGAGGTGATGAATACCAGCGTCTGCACCGGGAGCGACCAGCTCTGACCGCCACCGGCAATGGGCGTTGAGACCAGACCGGGCAGTTGCGCATAAACCGCGGGAGCAAACAGGCCAATGCCCGCAAGCGTAAGGGATAACAAACGGCGCATCAGGATCTCCCGGAACGCTTAAGCAAACTCTTCATGACGGACTGAAAATCCGCAGGGGCTTGTGCGCGCTCCTCCACCGTGACAGGGGCGGGCGGCAGTTTATGTAATACGTTGATGTTCGAGGCGGTGACACCCAAAACCAGACGCGCATCGTCCACCTCGACGATAACCACGCGTTCACGCGGCCCCAGCGTGGTGCTGGCGCTCACCTTCAGGCCGCGGGTGCCGGCGGTTTTACCCGCCAGACCAAAACGCTTCGCCAGCCAGGCGGCGATAAGAATAAAGGCAATAATACCGAACAACGCCCCGCTCACCTGGAGCAGCGGGGAACCGGGAACGGCAGACGGTTGCGATAGTGTTGCCTGGGTTTTCATACTTATCGGCTCAGACGACGCATACGTTCAGACGGGGTGATGATGTCCGTGATACGCACGCCGTATTTATCGGCAACCACCACTACTTCACCCTGGGCAATCAGATAACCGTTGATCAGAATATCCAGCGGCTCACCCGCCAGACCGTCAAGGGCCACGACGGAACCCTGCGTCAGGCGCAGCAGCTCTTTAATGGTCATCCGGGTGCGTCCCAGTTCAACGGTCAGCTTGACCGGGATGTCCATAATCAGGTCGATATCCTGCAGCGTGCCGCTGACGTCACCGCCGCCGAGTTGCTGGAATACCGCATCCGCTGCGCTTTTCGTTGGGGTCGCTTTTTGTTCGTTTAACGCGTCAGCCCACAGATCGTCCAGTGCTCCGCTGTTTTCATCGGACGGATTGTTCATGTCACTCATTTGGGCTGTTCCTCATTCAGCGAATTCAAAATCGGGTTGATCAAGTGCTCAACGCGTAACGCATACTGACCGTTAATCGTGCCGTACTGGCTTGTCAGCACGGGGACACCATCCACATGGGCAATAATGCGGTCGGGTTTGTCTATCGGCAAAACGTCGCCGGGTTGTAATTTCAGGATCTGGGATAACCGCATTGAGATGTCGGCAAAGTTAGCCACCAGCTCAAGCTGTGAGTGCTGGACCTGGCGAACCAGGTTTTCACGCCAGTTCTGATCTTCGTTGCGCGAGTTTTCCAGCGGCGGGTTAACCAGCAGCTCGCGCAGCGGTTCAATCATGCTGAACGGCAGACAGATATTGAACTCGCCGGTCAGGTTACCGATCTCAACGTGGAACGGCGTGTTGACGACGATATCGTTCGGGGAGGTGGTGATATTGGTAAACTTCACCTGCATCTCGGAACGAACGTATTCCACTTCCAGCGGGTTAATCGCTTTCCACGCGTCGCTGTAGGACTCCAGCGCCAGCTTCAGCATGCGGTTGATGACGCGCTGTTCGGTGTGGGTGAATTCACGACCTTCTACTTTGGTCGGGAAACGCCCGTCGCCGCCGAACAGGTTATCCACCGCAATGAACACCAGGCTTGGCGAAAACACGACCAGACCGGTGCCGCGCAGCGGCTTCAGATGAATCAGGTTAAGGTTGGTTGGCACCGGCAGGTTGCGGGCAAACTCGTGATACGGCTGAATGCGGATCGCACCGACCGTGATATCCGGGCTACGACGCAACAGGTTGAACAGCCCCATACGGAACTGACGTGCAAAACGTTCGTTAATGATCTCCAGCGCCTGCAGACGTTCACGTACTACGCGGCGCTGGGTATTCGGATCATAGGGACGAATATTGTCGTCACCCGTTAGGCCCGGTTGCGGATCATCGTTTTTATCGCTGTCGCCGTTGAGCAGCGCATCGATTTCTGCCTGAGAAAGAATACTGTCGCCCATGTCGTTACCGCAGAATGAAGGCTGTATACAGAACGTCAGTGACTTCCTGCTTAGGTTGGCCGTTTACCAGCGGGGTGGCCAGCGTCTCTTTGATGGCGTCGACCAGCTTTTGCTTACCCACGTCGGTGGCCAGCGCGGAGGCGTCCTGACGAGAGAACAGCAGAAGAAGACGGCTACGCACTTCCGGAAGATAATCATTCAGGCGCGCGCGGGTGGCTTCATCCTTCAGGCGCAGCGTAATACCGACATACAGCACACGATCCGCATCACCGAGGTTAACGGTGAAGGTGTCCAGAGGGAAAAAGACCGGCGCCGGCGGCGGTGCGGGTTCGGCTTTGGCGGCAGCGGTTGAAGGTTCCTGCTGCATACGCCAGTAACTATAGCCCGCGGTAGCGCAGGCGGCGAGCGTGATCAACACCAGCAGCGGGATCCAGATGGAACGCTTACTTTTTTTGGTGATAGCGGAGTCTGTCATCTGATACGAGCTTCCTGTTTCGGTACAGCTTAATAAGGTGATTATCCCGTGTCCTGCCGACGTCAAAGCGTGGAAAAGACGGGGATAATCACGCTACCTCTGGCGTTTAGGCGAAGATGTCTACGGTGCTGTTACCGCGCGCCGCGGATTGCAGGGCGGCAGGGGTGGGCAGTAGCTCCTCGCTCTCTTCATTAAATCCGCCGTTGTGACCGGAACGTGAAGCCTGATGCTGCTGCGATGAGGATTGCTGTTGCCCGGCAAAGCTTTCGCTGCTGACGCTGCTCTGAGAGAGCTGAATACCGTTCTCTGCCAGTGACGTCCGCAGGACAGGCAGTGCCGCTTCCAGCGCCGCGCGCACGTGGCTGTGTGCCGAGACCATCTGCAGCTGCGCCTGGTTATCATCCAGTTTAAGCGAGATTTGCACCTGGCCCAGATCTTCCGGGTGCAGGCGCAGCTCCGCAGTCTGTTGCCCCTGCTTAGTGAACAGCGTGATGTGCTGGCTCAGGGACTGCTGCCATTCGTGAGTACCCAGCGGCTGGCTTAACACCGGCGCGGTGGCAACGGTGGCGGCAGGCTGGCTGGTGGCATGACTGGACATGATCGGCGCCAGGGTAGCCGTGGGTGAGGATGATGAAGAGGAACTGGCGAATTCCTGCTTCTCTGCCGCAGCGGCCACGACCGGAGTGACTGGCGCATTGGCGGAGAGATCCGGGCCGTTGTTTTTCGCCTGACTCTGATAAGGTGCGGAAAGCTGCGCTTTATCGTGGTCTCCCGCTGCCGCGTTCAGGGGGGAGTGGCCCGCTGCGTTTGGCGAAAGCGTCGCTGAACTCAATGTTGAGGTTGCGGAAACGCCGTTACTGCCCGCCGCGTGAGGCGTGCTGGTCTGCTGGTGCGGCAGCATTGCCATCAGCGCGCTTAATCCGGCCAGCTCTTCTTCGCTCAGTTCGCTTTTGCTGTCATCCTTGCTGTTGGCCGCATTGAGCGTTTTCAGGGCATCGCCCTTTGACAGCGGCACCAGCCCGGAAATCAGGGTTTCAGGCGTGGCAAGCTGCGCCGTTTCATCGCCACTCAGGGCTGGCTGACGCGCGAGCAGGTCGGCAATTTTGGCCTGCAGCGCGGTATCGCCTTTGGCGTCCTGAGCGACTTTTGACAGCTTACTGCCAGCGGCTTTCAGGTCAGCCAGGGTCAGCGGCGCATCTTTGCCCTTGCCCGTCGCGTCCGTCAGGGCACCCGTCAGCAGGGAGAGAAAGTCTTGCGCACCGTCGGTGCCTTTCCCTGTTTGCATCCCGCCCGACAGGTCGCTGTCGCTCATCAGCAGTTGTTGCAGTGTGATCATTCCGGTTTCCTCATTGATGCGCGCTGGGCAAACTCATCCATTTTTTTCTGATCCAGACGGTTTTCCGCCAGGGTCGCGGCTGCGATCTGCCGGTCCTGTAAGGTTTGCCAGGCCTGCAGCCGCTGTTTTTTCTCACGCCAGAAATTCAGCGCGGTATCGACTTTTTGGGTCCACTGGTTAAGCTGCTGGCGGTGCTGCTCTATCGCCTTCTCCAGCGTCTGGATAAACTGCTGATAGTTAATCCACCGCTGGCTTCCAATGCCCTGGGTCATATCGGTATTGAGGTTGGTGCGATACTCATGCTGATAGTCGATTAACATCTTCAACTGTTCTTCAGCCTGCTGGCACCCGCGTCGCATTGCGCCAAGCTGCAATGCGGCATCATCAACTTCTTTTTCAGCCAGATCTTTCAGCGTTGATAACGCGCTGTTTTGCGCCATGACCTTCGCCCTCCACCTGTGTTACACCTGCGGGAAAATCAGCTCCAGAGCCTGGATTGAATCTTCCCAGTCGGCACGTTCAAAAATACCCTGTTGTAAAAACGCCTCCAGCTGCGGCCACAGGCTAATCGCTTTGTCGAGCATAGGATCGCTGCCTTTGGCATACGCCCCCACGCTGACCAGATCGCGGTTGCGCTGGAAGCTGGAGAGGAGTTGTTTAAAGTTACGCACGCGGGCGTAATGCTTCTCGGTGATCAGCGCCGTCATTGCGCGGCTGATGGATGCTTCAATATCAATCGCCGGGTAGTGTCCGGCTTCAGCCAGACGACGCGATAACACAATATGACCGTCGAGAATGGCGCGCGCGGAGTCGGCAATCGGGTCCTGCTGGTCATCGCCTTCGGTCAGTACCGTATAAAATGCAGTGATGGATCCGCCGCCGCTGATGCCGTTCCCTGCGCGTTCAACCAGCGCAGGAAGTTTGGCAAAGACCGAAGGCGGGTAGCCTTTGGTGGCCGGTGGCTCACCGATAGCCAGCGCAATTTCACGCTGCGCCATCGCGTAGCGGGTGAGGGAGTCCATGATCAGCAGCACGTGCTTGCCGCGGTCGCGGAAATCTTCGGCAATACGGGTGGCGTAGGCGGCACCCTGCATACGCAGCAGGGGTGACACATCCGCCGGGGCGGCGATAACCACCGAACGGGCCCGGCCTTCCGCACCCAGAATGTTTTCGATGAAATCTTTGACTTCACGGCCACGCTCACCAATCAGCCCAACGACGATCACGTCGGCCTGGGTATAACGCGCCATCATGCCGAGCAGGACCGATTTACCCACGCCGGAGCCGGCGAACAGACCCATACGTTGTCCGCGTCCTACCGTGAGCAGGGCGTTAATCGGCCGTACGCCGGTATCCAGCACATGCTCGATAGGGGTACGCTGCAGGGGGTTAAACGGCTGGGTGATCAACGCCCCGGTTTCGGTGGTGTCCGGCGCGGGCAGGCCATCCAGCGGTTTCCCGCTGCCGTCGAGCACGCGGCCGAGCAGGGCCGGACCAAGCGGCAGCTGTTTCCCGCTTTGCAGGCCGTCGCCGCTGATGTTTTTCGCGTAGACGCGGGCGCCGGGGAGAATACCTTCCACCTCTTCAAGCGGCATCAGGAACAGTCGCTGACCGTTAAACCCAACCACTTCGCTTTCGACTTCACGCGTTTCCTGACCATCCTGACGCTCAATCACACAGGTTGCGCCCAGCGGAAGCTGCAGGCCGGTGGCTTCCAGTACCAGACCGGTCGCGCGCGTCAGTCGTCCATAACGACGAACGGATGGCAGCTGCGCCATCTTCGTCTCAAAGTTGTCGAGCGTGTTGAGCCAGCGGGTGAGGCGTGCGGTCATCAGACGACTCCCGGTGCCGCCAGGCGGCACAGTTCCTGCCAGCGAGTGGCGACGCTGGCATCCAGGTCACCTTCGTCGGCAGAGACTTTGCAGCCGCCGTGGTGTAACGACGGATCGCCGCGCAAACGCCAGCCGTGCAGGCTGAGGGTTGCCCCCAGACTCTCTTCAACGCGCTGCAGATCGTCCGGGTGAACGCGCAGCTGCGGTTTGCCGCTGAACAGCGGCTCCTGCTGCAAAAGCCCCTGAATCTGTTTGATCAGCGCCGCGTTATCCACCACAGGCGTCTGGCCAATGACCTGACGCGCAGCTTCCAGCGCCATCTGCATCAGACGTGACGCAATCACGCTGTCCAGCGCGTCCAGCGTGTGCTGGAACTCGCTGACCAGCTGCTGCATGCGGGCGTGGATCGGCGCCTGCTGCTGACGCGCCTGGTCGATACCGTGCTCTAATCCTTTCGCCAGACCTTCCTGATAGCCCAGATCGTGACCTTTCTGGCGGCCTTCATTCAGACCGGCAGTGTAACCTTGCTCATGCGCCTGCATTTGAAGCTGCGCCAGCATCTGCGCTTGCTTCTCCTCCTCGCTCAGCTCGGGCTGCCCGACGTCGACGTCAGGCTCTGCGGGTGAGACCTTCGCGGGCGTGAATTCAGAAAGGGGAGGGGCCAGATCGTCTGGCGTCCAGCGCTTCCACGACAGCTCATTAGACATAGGTGTCGTCTCCGCTGCCAATCACCATCTCGCCGGTTTCCGCCAGACGACGAACGATAAGCAGGATGGCTTTCTGTTCGTTCTCCACCTGAGACAGACGAACCGGACCGCGGTTGGCAAGGTCGTCGCGCAGTATATCCGCCGCACGCTGAGACATGTTGCGCAGGAACTTCTCGCGCAGCGGCTGTTCGGCACCTTTGAGGGCGATAAGCAGCGATTCGGAGTCCACTTCCTGGAGCAGGCGCTGGATGCTGCGATCGTCCACTTCGACCAGGTTTTCGAACAGGAACATCTCGTCGATAATTTTCTGTGCCAGCTCGCCGTCGAATTCGCGAACCGCGGTAATAACCGCTTCTTCCTGCTGCGTTTTCATCAGGTTGATGATTTCCGCTGCCGTTCTCACGCCGCCCATTTTGCTGCGCTTGAGGTTCTGACCGTCGAGCAGGTTGTTCAGTACTTCGGTCAGCTCCGCCAGCGCGGCCGGCTGGACGCCACCGAAGGTTGCGATACGCAGCATCACATCGTGACGCAGACGCTCTTCGAACAGGGCCAGAATATCGGCTGCCTGACCCCGTTTGAGGTGGACAAGGATGGTGGCGATAATCTGCGGGTGCTCGTCGCGAATAAGGTCGGCGGCACTCTGCGGCTCCATAAAGTTAAGCGTTTCGATCCCGCTGGCGGTATCGCGCGTTTCCAGAATGTCTTCCAGCAGGCTGGCGGCACGCTCTTCGCCCAGCGCCTTGACCAGGACGGAGCGCAGGTAGTCGTTGGCGTTGACGTTGAGCGCGGCAAACTGTTCGGCTTCCTGCTCAAATTCCGACAGCACTTCGGTCAGCTGTTTATTGGAGATCTGACGCACGTTGGCCATGGCCGCACTGAGGATTTGCACTTCCCGCTGGGAGAGGTGCTTAAACACCTCTGCCGCGCGGTCTTCGCCAATGGTCATCAGCAGGATGACGCTTTTATCGGTGCCTGTAAGCGTATTACTCATGTTCGTTACCCATCCACTGGCGGATGACCAGCGCCACGACGCGCGGATCGTTATCTGACATTTCGCGAATGCGCTGGCTCATCACTTCGGCGCCCATGCGCTGGTTAGCCCGACGCTGCTGCATCTGCTCATCTTTGCTGAGGCGAACTTCAACCGCTTCTTCCGTTTCCTGACGCGTAGACATCTGTTCGCGAGCGGCTTTTTCTGCTTCAGCACGACGCTGGAGCTGTGGACGAACGCCCTTACGCCACAGCAGCCACGCGACAATCAGCACCAGCAGCCAGCGTCCTGCGGACATCAGCTGGTCGATAAACGCCTGCTGTTGCCAGAACGGCAGTTCACCGCCGGTCTCTTCAACCGCGTTGAACGGCGAGTTCACCACGTTAAGGGTGTCGCCACGCTTCTCGGAGTAGCCCATCGCTTCGCGGGTCAGGTTTTCAATCTGCTTCATCTGCTCGGCGGTTAACGGCAACGGTTTGCCATCCGCCAGCGTTTTGTAGTTCACCACCACCGCAACAGAGAGACGCTGAATATCGCCCACGTTGAGTTTAGTGTGGCGGATCGTCCGATCCACTTCG
This sequence comes from Enterobacter cloacae complex sp. IR5458, assembly GCF_049238025.1. Taxonomy (NCBI): domain Bacteria; kingdom Pseudomonadati; phylum Pseudomonadota; class Gammaproteobacteria; order Enterobacterales; family Enterobacteriaceae; genus Enterobacter; species Enterobacter cloacae complex sp. IR5458. Next base: position 40,876 of record NZ_JBMKIF010000019.1, on the reverse strand, counting down.
TAGTTTGTGGTTTCGTTACGGCTACTGGTGCGTGGACCGGCGTTACTGGTCGTTGAGGTGGTCTGCTGATTATTTTGCTGACCGTTCTGCTGATTGGCCGGCGGCGTGGAAATCGGTGCCGCGTTTGCCGGAGCCGGCTGGTTAGAGAGCGCACCCGGCACGCCGCCAGGGTAGGCGCCGCCCACCTGTTCGCTGGAGTTGATCTGACGCGAGCGCATCACCGCCTGAGCCGGATCGCCGTTCGGGCTGTATTGCTCTTCGGTTTGTTCTTTATTAGAGAAGTCAATCTGCGCGGTCACCTGCGCATGCACGTTGCTGTTACCGACAACCGGGCCGAGGATCGCTTCAATGCGACGCTGGAGACGGTTTTCTACGTCTGCGGCATATTTCAGCTGCGCGTCGTTCAGGTCACGCCCGGCGGTATTGGATTGGGTCAGCAGGTGTCCGCTTTGATCGACCACCGTCACGTTACCCGGTGGCAGACCGGCGACGGCGCTGGAGACGAGATGCGTCACCGCGCTGATTTGCCCTTCGTCCAGCGCGCGACCAGGTTCGAGGTTCACGGTCACGGAAGCTGAAGGGGATTTCTGTTCACGAACAAATAAAGAAGGCTTAGGCATCGCCAGATGCACACGGGCACTCTTCACCGGGCCTAACGTTTCAATGGTGCGGGCAAGCTCACCTTCCAGCGCACGCTGGTAGTTCACCTGCTCGCTGAACTGGCTGATACCGAACTTTTCCTGATCCAGCAGTTCAAAACCGACCGCACCGCCCTTCGGCAGGCCCTGCTGAGCCAGACGCAGACGCAGCTCGTGGACCTTATCAGCAGGCACCTCAAGGGCACCGCCGTTATCGGCAAAGCGATAAGGGATGTTCATCTGGGTAAGCTGGGTGACGATGGCACCGCCATCCTGATCGGAAAGGTTGCTATAGAGCGTGCGGTAATCAGGGCTTTTTGCCCATAAAACCATCGCTACAAGGATGGCAATAGCGGCAGCGCCTGCCACGATCAACGGGATTTTAGGATTCGCGCGAAGGCGGTTCATCCACTCGAGTGATTTATTTTGCGGCGCTGTCGATGCTGTTGCACTCATTGCGCACCTCTTAAATCCTGGTGGTTTACGTTATTCGTGTAGAGAAACAAAACTGACTCCCGGGTCGGCAAACACGACAAAAGTTCCATATTGATGGCCCTGCCATTATTTGATGATTCCGGATTTTCTATGCGTCAAATAACCTGGTTTTTTCACGCTATTTACCGCCATTATCTTATTGACAAGCTGTTAGTCTTGACCGCGTAAAAAACCATCCAGGGGAGAGTCATGGCTATACAGGGCATTGAAGGGGTAATCAGTCAGTTGCAGGCAACGGCGATGACGGCCCGTAATCAGAATGTGGCAGAACAACAGCCGACCATCAGCTTTGCGGGGCAACTGCATGCCGCTCTTGACCGTATCAGCGATACCCAGACCGCGGCGCGTACCCAGGCGGAGAAATTCACCCTCGGTGAGCCGGGCGTGGCGCTGAATGATGTGATGGCCGATTTGCAGAAAGCCACGGTTTCCCTCCAGATGGGGATTCAGGTGCGAAATAAACTGGTGTCGGCGTATCAGGAAGTGATGGGCATGCAGGTTTAAGCCCTTTATCTTCGCTGGCAGCCGCAGCGCTTTAATGCCACAATATTTTTTTCTTCGAAAGCAGGAAAGATGATGAAAAAAATAGCAATTGCTGGCGCGCTGCTGGCACTGACCGGGTGCGTACAGGTCGATAACTATCAGGATGTGATTAAGCATCCTGTCCCGGCGCATCTGGCGGGATACTGGCAGTCAAAAGGACCGCAGAGTAGCCTGGTCAGTCCTGAAGCGATTGCCACGCTGGTGGTGACCGAAGAGGGCGATACGCTGGACTGCCGCCAGTGGCAGCGTGTGATTGCCGTGCCGGGTAAAATCATGCTGCGTTCAGACAGCTACTACAACGTTACCCGCAAGCTGGATATCTATCCGCTGGAGCGCGATGGCGCGACGCTTGAGTATGACGGGATGGAGTTGCAGAAGGTTGACCGCCCAACGGTGGAATGTACTGATTACCTGAGCAAAAACCCGCTGGAGAGTAAACTACCGTAGCCGTTTGTTGCCGGGTGGCAGCTTCGCCTGGCCCGGCCTACAAAAGTACCGTCCCGTAGGCCGGGTAAGCGTCAGCGCCACCCGGCATTGTTTCTACAGCGCATCTTCTATTACCCAAACGCTGACACTCCCTCCATTACAGGTAAAGGTGCCTTCGCCATCTGCCGCGGTGGTGACCGTTTCTTCGCGATTGCCGAGGAAATCACGCCACGTTTTGTCGCCGTAATTTTCCCCAAGGCAAATCACTTTCTCGCCGTCGTCGCCGTTCGACATCACTACCACACAGCCGGGATCGTCTTCCGTACCGCTGCGGCTGAAGGCGATGCAGTTAGGATGGTCAAAAAACAGGGTCTGCACGCCGTGGGCAAAACGCTGCCGGGCGAGGATCAGTTCGTGAAGCTGCTCAATGACCGGCATGTCGATGTGGTAGGTCTCGCCATCTCCACCCGTATCGTCATAGCTCGCCCCGAAGAGATCCGGATAAAACACGCTCGGCACGCCGTTTTCCCGCAGCAGGATCAACGCATATGCCAGCGGTTTAAACCAGGCTTCTACCGGTGCTTCCAGCGCCTGCAAAGGTTGGGTGTCGTGGTTAGCGACGAGAGTGACCGCATGGAACGGATCCGCCTCCACCAGCGTACCGGTGAAGATCTGGCTCATGTCATAATCCCGTCCCTGACGAGACGCTTCGTGGAATTTCATCTGCAGGGGAGCATCAAAGAGCATGGTTTTACCGTCGACCTGGTCAATATAGGCCTGCAGCTTATCCACCTCATGGGACCAGTATTCCGCCACAATAAACAGCGGCTGGTCAGCGACGTCCTGGACGTGCTCAATCCACTCTTTATAAAACCAGGCGGGAATATGCTTGACGGCATCCAGACGAAAACCGTTGCAGCCCGTCTGTTCCATGACCCAGCGGGCCCAGTATTTGATCTCTTCGGTGACCGCGTGATTGCGAAAATCAATATTCTCGCCCATCAGATAATCGAAGTTACCCATCTCATCATCAACCTGATCGTTCCAGCCTTCGCCGGTGTAGTCGTTGACGATTTTAAAAATGCCGTCTTCATCCGGGTTTTCAATATGGTCCACGCCGCTGAAGCATTTGTAATCCCAGACGAATTGGGAATATTGCCCGGCCCGGGCAGGGAAGGTATAGCGGGTCCAGGCTTCACACTCAATGATTTCATCATCAATTTGCGTGCGGTCCTGCTCGTTCACGCGCTGAACGCGGACAGGTTCTTTCTCGTCTGCCCCCATCTTGTGGTTCACCACGACGTCCAGCAGCACGGCGATATCATTGCTTTTCAGCGCCTCAATGGCCTCCAGCAACTGCGCTTTGTCACCGTATTTCGTGGCAATACTGCCTTTCTGGTCAAATTCGCCGAGATCGAACAGATCGTATGAGTCATAGCCAACCGAATACCCGCCGGACGCACCTTTATACGCGGGGGGAAGCCAGATCATATTGATGCCGATTTCATTAAGATTAGGGGCTAACGCCGTGACTTCGCGCCACAATTCACCGCCAGCAGGGTAATACCAGTGAAAACATTGTAAAAGTGTTGGGTTGCGCATGCACCATCTCCATGAGGTCGCGAGACTCAAGTATGGCGCAGGTTTGGCAGAAATGCTGGCGTACGAAACGGTTAATGCTCGTACGCCAGTAAAATGGCTAACTGATATCGCTATTACTTTGCGGAACCAGGACATGGCCGCCTTGATTACCGTAGGTGGAGAGAACGGTTTTCTGGATGGAGGATTGCCCAACTAGCTTCGCCAGCTCATCCATTCTGGCTTGCAGCAATGTTTTTACCTGGCCTTCGTTGTCCAGGATCACCCGCAGCGTCGGGCGAAGCTGCTCCTGAATCTGCATCGAAGGTTCACTTTCCTGAGTGAGACGAGCCAGTGAGTGCACCGCATTAACATAGTCGGTTTCACAGATGATCAGATCATCCCATAGCCCCTGCCGGGCCAGTCGCAACATCAACTGGCTCTGCTCAAGGAGTTGCTGATAAAGGGTATAGAGCTGCGGTGCATTACTCATTAGACGGCGTCCTGGACAAGAGTTGGAATACCTGCTGCCTCCTTCCATCCATCCGCAATATTGCGCAGTAAATTCTCCACCTCTTCGATGGCACTGGCATCATTGCGAAGGTTGGCCTGCAGAAGTCGACGAACCATATAGGCATAGAGAGCTATCAGGTTCTGTGTTAGCTCGTCTTTACTCTCTTCATCCAATCCGACCTTCAGGCCATTTTCGATGATATTAATCGCTTTGGAGAGCGCCAGTCCTTTTGCCGGGATATTGCCGTCTTGCAGGAACAGACGCGCGCGAACTAGCGCGCTGAGGGCTCCATCAAATAGCATGATAACCAGATGTTGCTGGCTGGCGCTCATCACCGCGCTTTCAACTTCTATTTTTGCGTAGGCTTGCGTGCCTTTTGCGCCGTACATGTTATCCCCCTCGGGTCTGATTAACGGTTACTACTTGTTGGAAGACGTATTTTCAAACTGTTGTGTTAGGTAGCTGCTGGTGGAGTTCAGGGAGTTCATCATGACGTCCAACTGCGTAAACTGTTCTTTATAACGTGCTACCATAGTGTCGATGCGATCGCTGGCTGCGTTATATTGCTTGGTTAAATTGTTAAGCGTTTTGCTGACGCCATCTTTGGCGGCCTGAATGATGCCGGTGCTGGAAAGCCAACCTGTCAGGTTTGTACCCACGGAGGTGGTGATACCAGATGTTTTACCGTCGCCGACCAGCAGATCTTTGATACCGGCCGCGCTGTTTTTCATTGCCTCGTTAAGCTTGTCATTATCAACTTCCAGCTTGCCGGTGCTCGGATCGGTGGTAATCCCCACCTGGGCCAGCGTTTTGATATTGGAACTGGAGAGAGGGTTGTTAAGAACGCTTTTTAACTGGGTTTGAATAGTGCGCAGGGTACTGTCACCTAACAACGCGCCGTTGCTGTTACTCTGTGCGTCTGAGCCTGCATCCACCGCTGTATATTTTGTCAGGCTGCTAAAGGTGTCTTGCAGAGAATTATATGCAGTAACCCAGTCATTAATCGCTTTGGTTGCTTTGCTGGTGTCGTTGGTGATGGTTAATGTCTGGTTGCCGCTCGTAATATCATTCAGATTTAGCGTGATATCTTCCAGCGCATCGCTGATTGTGTTACTGCTGTTTTCAATGTCGACGTTGTTTACCTTCAACATTGCATTTTGCGCGTTAACGCTTTCCAGCATGCCGTTGCTGGCATCACCTTTCGTGCCGTTGTAACCCATAAAGGATTGCAGCGCCGAATCGCCGCTGACGCTGATGGTCATCGCATTGTCTTCGCCAGTCTCTTTAGAGGTAATGGACAGACGATACTCACCGTTTCCAACGTTAATAATACTGGCGCTTACGCCCGCATCCGCTTTATTGATTGCGTCGCGGATGCCGGTCAGAGACGAGTTTGCTGCGCTGATATCAATAGTGACGGGTTTCTTATCGCCGCCCTGCTGAATGGTGATCTTGCTGTCCGCGGTTGCAATCGCCGATTTGCTGTCGCTTTGCGTTTTAGATGTGGTCAGCGTTTGGGCCTGAGCGAGCTGCGACACGCTAATGGTGTATTTACCCGCGATTGCGCTGCCGGTGGTGGTTGCGCTAAACGCCGTTGAGCTGCTGACAGTGGTGGTTGCAGTAAAGAGGTCCGCTTTACTTAAAGCAGTATTCGCCGTCTGGAAGGACTCCAGAGCACTTTTCAACGTGCCGTAGGCGCTCAGTTTTGCTGTGTAGGAAGACTGCTGTTTAGTGATTGGCGTTAACTGAGCCTTCTGTGCAGCGGTAAGACTATCCAGAATGTCTCCTAACTGCAGACCTGAGCCGACTCCCAACGTAGAAATACTTGCCATATTTATTCCTTAATGTAACGACACGTAGAACGAATAGTGGGGTTATCGGCCTCAACTCAGGAAAGTTTACGGTTAGATTCTTTTTTTTAATGGCGAGAATAGCGCTAATAGAGAAGAGTATTTCTGTGGCTAAAAAAAATGATGCGATCCTGAAAAAAATTCTAAAGGTTGTTTTGGACCAGACGATAACACCTTTGACGGCGATGAAGCCGAAGGGTGGAAACCCAAATCTAATCCACAGATTTGATGAACAACAGGAAACGAAATCATGGCACAAGTCATTAATACCAACAGCCTCTCGCTGATCACTCAGAACAACATCAACAAGAACCAGTCTTCAATGTCTACTGCCATTGAGCGTCTGTCATCCGGTCTGCGTATCAACAGCGCAAAAGATGACGCAGCTGGCCAGGCGATTGCTAACCGCTTCACCTCTAACATCAAAGGTCTGACCCAGGCTGCACGTAACGCCAACGACGGTATCTCCGTTGCGCAGACCACTGAAGGCGCACTGTCTGAAATAAACAACAACTTACAGCGTATCCGTGAACTGACCGTTCAGTCCTCTACTGGTACTAACTCCCAATCTGACCTGGACTCCATCCAGGACGAAATCAAATCCCGTCTGGATGAAATTGACCGCGTATCCGGTCAGACCCAGTTCAACGGCGTGAATGTGCTGGCAAAAGACGGTTCCATGAAAATTCAGGTTGGCGCGAACGATGGTCAGACCATCACTATCGACCTGAAACAAATCGACTCTAATACTCTGAAACTGAGCGGTTTTAACGTTAACGGTAAAGGTGGCGTAGCCAACGCAGTTGCAACTGCTGCTGATATGACCGCTGCTGGCTTTACTTTAGCTGGTAATACGTATACAGGTTCTGCAGGCTTTAAAGCTGCATCTTCTGCCGACGTATTGGGTAGCCTGGCAAATGGTGCAACCGTCACCAGTACTGGCACTGTTGCTGATGGTCTCTCAGGTGCAGCAAATACCTACACCTACGATAAAGCAAACGACAAGTTTACTTTTGGTGTAACAGGCGCAACCTCTGCTCAGGTTCTGAGCTATCTGAACCCAGCTGCGGGCGATACTACCTCAGCTACCGTTACTATCGGTACAACTAAACAAGACGTCATTATTGCTAAAGACGGTACTTTAACCGCTAAAGATGATGGTGCCGCTCTGTATCTGGATACTACCGGCAACCTGACCAAGAACAGCGCGGGTACCCCACCGGTTGCAACACTGGCTGGTCTGCAGGCTAACGGCGGTGGTACTGCGATTGCTTCTTCTATCACCACTGCATCTGGCGAAACCCTGACTCTGACAGGCGGTACGGCTGGTACTATCGATGTTACCAATGCCTCTATCAGCGCTGACAAACTGCAGAGCGGTGCCGCTGCAGCAGGTTACACCACATCTACCGGCTATACCGTTGATAACGCCGGTGCTGTTAAAAGCGGTGCTGCCGATGTTTATGTTGATAATGACGCTGCATTGACTACCACAAATACAGCTACTTATTTCGTTCAGACTGATGGCTCTATCACCAATGGTTCTGGCAAAGTTGCGCATAAAGATGCAAATGGTAAAATCACCACCGACGCTCAAACTGCTACCACTACCACTAAGGACCCACTGAAAGCCCTGGACGACGCTATCAGCTCCATCGATAAGTTCCGTTCTTCACTGGGTGCTATCCAGAACCGTCTGGATTCCGCGGTGACCAACCTGAACAACACTACCACCAACCTGTCTGAAGCGCAGTCCCGTATTCAGGACGCCGACTATGCGACCGAAGTGTCCAATATGTCTAAAGCGCAGATCATCCAGCAGGCGGGTAACTCCGTGTTGGCTAAAGCTAACCAGGTTCCTCAGCAGGTTCTGTCTCTGCTGCAGGGCTAATCGCCTGATAATGCTCAAACCCCGCTTCGGCGGGGTTTTTTATTTAGCGCTATTCGCATAACCCCCCAAATAACCCCTCATTTCACCCACTATTCACCCAATTGAAACCCCTGCAGAATCGGATAATCATGCCGATAACTCAATTAACGCAGGGCTGTTTATCGTGAATTCACTCTATACCGCTGAAGGTGTAATGGATAAACACTCGCTGTGGCAGCGTTATGTCCCGCTGGTGCGTCACGAAGCATTGCGCCTCCAAGTGCGTTTGCCGGCGAGCGTGGAACTTGACGATCTGCTACAGGCGGGCGGTATCGGGTTATTGAATGCAGTTGACCGATACGACGCTCTGCAAGGAACGGCATTTACGACTTACGCAGTTCAGCGTATTCGTGGTGCGATGCTGGACGAACTGCGCAGCCGTGACTGGGTGCCGCGAAGTGTTCGCCGCAACGCCCGCGAAGTGGCGCATGCGATGGGGCAGCTGGAACAGGAACTGGGACGCAACGCAACGGAAACCGAAGTGGCGGAACGTCTTGGCATTGCTGTTGAAGAGTATCGTCAGATGTTGCTCGATACCAATAATAGCCAACTCTTCTCTTATGACGAGTGGCGCGAAGAGCATGGCGATAGCATCGAGCTGGTGACGGATGAACACCAGCAGGAAAACCCGTTACACCATTTAATGGAAGGGAATTTACGCCAGCGCGTAATGGAAGCGATTGAAGCGCTGCCTGAACGCGAACAGCTGGTGTTGACCCTTTATTACCAGGAAGAGCTTAATCTCAAAGAGATTGGCGCTGTTCTGGAGGTGGGGGAGTCGCGGGTGAGCCAGTTGCACAGCCAGGCCATTAAACGCTTACGAACCAAGCTGGGTAAGTTATAGGTGATTTTTTCACCCGAAAAATGCCGCACAACGTATTGACAACCAGGAGTTATCATGACGGTGCAGCAATCAAAAAGACGGCCTTTAAGCCGCTACCTGAAAGACTTTAAACACAGCCAGACGCATTGCGCCCACTGTAAGAAACTACTCGATCGTATCACGCTGGTTCGCCGTGGCGAGATCGTGAATAAAATCGCGATCTCTCGCCTCGACACGTTGATGGACCAAGCGGCGTGGCTCGAAGAGCAGAAAGAGTGGGTGGCGCTTTGTCGTTTCTGTGGCGATCTCCACTGCAAAGAGCAAAGCGACTTCTTCGACATTATCGGCTTCAAACAATTCCTGTTTGAACAAACGGAGATGAGCCACGGCACCGTGCGCGAATATGTGGTTCGCCTGCGCCGCCTTGGACAGCATCTGACCGTTAACAACATCTCTCGCGATCTGCTAAAAACCGGTTATCTGGATGAGAATCTGGAGCCGTGGCTGCCTGCCACCAGCACCAACAACTACCGTATTGCGCTGCGCAAGTATGCGCAATATAAGGTACAAATGCCGGGTGCGATGAAGCAGAAAGGCCACGCCGGAACAACTTCTGATATATATTAAAAAAGAATAAGATGTAGCGCAGTCGCCTTTGACGTCGCAGGCGATTTCTCTACACTACGTAAAAATTCTACGCTATCGGGGTATTTATGAAATTAGCACTTCTGGGTCGTCAGGCGTTGATGGGCGTTATGGCCGTGGCGCTGGTTGCGGGTATGAGCGTGAAAACGTTCGCTGCAGAAAATCTGCTGAACAAAGTAAAAGAGCGTGGAACGCTGCTGGTGGGGCTGGAAGGAACCTATCCTCCGTTCAGCTTCCAGGGCGACGACGGCAAACTGACCGGTTTTGAAGTGGAATTTGCCGAAGAACTGGCAAAACACCTCGGCGTGAAAGCCTCCCTGAAACCGACAAAATGGGACGGTATGCTGGCATCGCTGGATTCCAAACGCATTGACGTGGTGATTAACCAGGTGACCATTTCTGACGAGCGTAAGAAGAAGTATGACTTCTCCACGCCGTACACCGTGTCCGGTATTCAGGCGCTGGTGAAGAAAGGTAACGAAGGCACCATCAAAACCGCGGCCGACCTGAAAGGCAAAAAAGTGGGTGTCGGTCTGGGCACTAACTACGAAGAGTGGCTGCGCCAGAACGTTCAGGGCGTGGACATCCGTACCTATGATGATGACCCGACGAAATACCAGGATCTGCGCGTAGGCCGTATTGACGCCATTCTGGTGGACCGCCTGGCCGCGCTGGATCTGGTGAAGAAAACCAACAACACTCTGGCGGTTGCCGGTGATGCGTTCTCTCGTCAGGAATCCGGTGTTGCGGTCCGTAAAGGTAACGAAGACCTGGTGAAAGCGATCGACGCTGCGATTGCTGATATGCAAAAAGACGGCAGCCTGAAGGCGCTCTCCGAGAAGTGGTTCGGCGCAGACGTCACCTAATAAGTCTTTGACGTGAAAAAAGGCGCTTTTAAAAGCGCCTTTTTTATTTCTTACGCGTCTGCGTGCATAATGAAAAATATCACATTTTGTCTGAGTTACCGGAGAACCCATGTCACTACAGAATTTAACGCGCTTTCCCCGCCTGGAGTTTATCGGCGCGCCGACTCCGCTGGAGTATCTGCCGCGATTTTCTGATTACGTAGGACGCGATATTTTCATTAAGCGCGATGACGTAACGCCGATGGCGATGGGGGGCAACAAGCTGCGTAAGCTGGAGTTTCTGGCCGCGGATGCTCTGCGTGAAGGGGCGGACACGCTCATCACCGCCGGGGCAATCCAGTCCAACCACGTTCGTCAGACGGCGGCAGTCGCGGCGAAGCTTGGTCTCCATTGCGTGGCACTGCTGGAAAACCCGATTGGCACGCGGGCAGAAAATTATCTCACCAACGGTAATCGTCTGTTGCTGGATCTGTTTAATGTGCAGGTGGAGATGGTCGATGCGTTGACCGACCCGACTACCCAGCTCGACGAACTGGCTACGCGCCTCGAAGCGCAGGGTTTTCGTCCTTATGTTATCCCTGTCGGCGGTTCGAATGCGCTGGGCGCGCTGGGTTATGTGGAAAGTGCGCTGGAGATCGCGCAGCAGTGTGAGGGGGCGGTGAGCCTCTCCTCCGTGGTTGTCGCGTCTGGCAGTGCGGGCACGCACGCCGGGCTGGCGGTGGGGCTGGAGCAGCTGATGCCCGAGGTGGAACTGATAGGCGTGACGGTGTCCCGCAGCGTTGCGGATCAGAAGCCGAAAGTGGTCACGTTACAGCAGGCGGTGGCAGAGCAGCTGGCGCTTAAGGCAAAAGCCGATATTCTGCTCTGGGATGACTATTTTGCGCCGGGCTACGGCACGCCTAATGAAGAGGGGATGGAGGCGGTTAAACTGCTGGCGCGCCTTGAGGGTATACTGCTTGATCCGGTCTATACGGGTAAAGCGATGGCCGGGCTTATAGATGGCATTACGCAGAAACGCTTTAAGGATGAAGGGCCGATTTTATTTGTGCACACCGGCGGGGCGCCCGCGCTGTTTGCTTATCATCCTCATGTCTAAAAATCAGGTCGAAAAATAATAATGCAAGAAAGTACACAACTGGTTATTGATTCCCTGCCGTATCTGCTGAAAGGTGCGGTATTTACGCTCCAGCTGAGTATTGGCGGGATGTTCTTCGGCCTCGTGCTGGGCTTCGTGCTGGCCTTAATGCGTATGTCGCCCATTCTGCCGGTACGCTGGCTGGCGCGCTTCTATATCTCCGTGTTTCGCGGTACGCCACTTATTGCTCAGCTCTTTATGATCTACTACGGTCTACCGCAATTCGGTATCGAGCTGGATCCGATCCCGGCGGCGATGATTGGCCTGTCGCTCAATACGGCGGCCTATACCTCTGAAACCCTGCGCGCGGCAATCTCGTCCATTGATAAAGGTCAGTGGGAAGCGGCGGCCAGTATCGGGATGACGCCGTGGCAAACATTGCGTCGCGCTATTTTGCCGCAGGCAGCGCGTGTGGCGCTTCCGCCGCTGAGCAACAGCTTCATCAGCCTGGTCAAAGATACCTCCCTGGCCGCAACGATTCAGGTGCCTGAATTGTTCCGTCAGGCGCAGCTTATTACCTCGCGCACCCTTGAAGTCTTCACCATGTATCTGGCTGCCTCGCTGATTTACTGGGTGATGGCAACGGTGTTGTCTGCTCTGCAAAACTATTTTGAAAACCAGCTTAACCGCCAGGAGCGTGATCCAAAATGAGTGCTATCGACGTTAAAAACCTGGTGAAAAAATTCCATGGTCAAACGGTGCTCCACGGGATCGATCTGGAAGTGGAGCAGGGCGAAGTGGTGGCGATTATCGGGCCGAGCGGGTCGGGAAAAACGACGCTGCTGCGCAGTATTAACCTGCTTGAACAGCCGGAAGGGGGCACCATCCGGGTCGGGGAGATTACGATTGATACCGGTAAATCCATCAGCCAGCAGAAAGGATTAATTCGCCGTCTGCGTCAGCATGTTGGTTTTGTGTTCCAGAACTTCAATCTTTTTCCGCACCGCACGGTACTGGAAAACATTATTGAAGGGCCGGTCATCGTAAAAGGTGAGCCAAAAGAGGACGCGACGGCGCGTGCCCGCGAGCTGCTCGCTAAAGTTGGGCTGGCAGATAAAGAGACCAGCTATCCGCGCCGCCTGTCAGGAGGCCAGCAGCAGCGCGTGGCGATAGCGCGTGCGCTGGCGATGCGCCCTGACGTGATCCTGTTTGATGAACCGACCTCCGCGCTCGACCCCGAGCTGGTGGGCGAAGTGCTGAATACCATTCGCCAGCTGGCACAGGAAAAGCGCACGATGGTCATCGTGACCCATGAAATGAGCTTTGCTCGTGACGTGGCGGACAGGGCCATTTTCATGGATCAGGGGCGGATTGTGGAGCAGGGGCCGGCGAAAAGTTTATTTGCGGATCCTCAACAGCCGCGAACCCGCCAGTTCCTTGAAAAATTCCTCATGCAGTAGCATTTTTGTCCTTATTTGCTCCGGAAATCTTTTCTGGAGCAAATTATTCTCCCTGTTGCCCCGGGCGTCTGCTTTTTTATTCCACCCTACGCAGATAAGCCTTATCAATAGTAAAGTTAATTGTGCTATTGCCGATATTTTGTGGTTAGAAATAAGTTTTATGTGTTAGGTTATATTCACCATAATAATGATTATCTTTTCAGAGGCTTCTTTTAGTAAGTATGAAGGATTCAGACTTTTTCACCTGGCGACGGGATTGCTTCCTCCGGTTTCAGGAATTGACCTGTGCCGACGAGGTATATCAGGAACTTCAGCGACAAACGCAGGCGCTCGAATTCGATTATTACGCGCTCTGCGTGCGCCATCCTGTGCCATTTACGCGACCCAAGATCTCGTTGCAAACCACTTATCCAAAGCAGTGGATGGCGCAATATCAATCCGCGAACTATTTCGCGATTGATCCGGTTTTAAAGCCGGAGAATTTCATTCAGGGTCATCTTCCCTGGACTGACGCATTATTCGCAGATGCGCAGGAGTTATGGCATAACGCACAGGATCACGGTTTACGCACGGGAATAACGCAGTGTCTGATGCTGCCTAATCACGCGCTCGGTTTCCTCTCGGTTTCCCGTACGAGTGTGCAGGATGTGCCGTACAGACAGGAAGAAATAGAACTACGGTTGCAAATGCTGGTGCAAATGGCATTAACCACGCTGTTGCGTTTTGAAGATGGGATGGTGATGCCGCCTGAGATGAAATTCAGCAAGCGTGAGCGGGAAATTCTGAAATGGACTGCAGAAGGGAAGACGTCAGCGGAAATAGCGATCATTCTCTCCATTTCAGAGAATACGGTTAACTTCCATCAGAAGAATATGCAGAAAAAATTCAATGCACCCAACAAAACCCAGATTGCTTGTTACGCGGCGGCAACGGGACTGATCTGATTAGAGAGTACGTTCTGCGTGACAGACGAGCGGACGGCTGAATGCAGTGCATCCAGCCGTTTTTTGTTACTGGCGGTACGCTTGTTTAATTTGCTTAACGGTGTTTGCAAATACAGCCGATTCCGCCTGGTCTTCCATCTGCGCGATTTGCTTTTCCATTTTAATGATCACACGACCAGCATCAGCCTGGCCCATCGCCTGCAGCATCAGCGTCAGCAGTGCTTTCAGGCAGTTTACTTCCTGTGCCAGTTCCTGGTTATTCTCCGCAGTGGCAAATTCAGGTGTGCTCATTTATTTTCCTCATTATTAAACGGCGCTAAAGCGCGACGACGAAAGTCAAGGCGGCGGAGTATACCACAAGCTGTAGCAAAAAATGCAGCGGTTGTTTTTCGTACTTTTACTGCGCTGTTTATTTGCGTAAACTCCGCCAGGCGGTAGACTGATGCCCTGGTATGACTATTAATTGTTTATGAGTGGTTTGCTTACCGTTAATTATTGTTACAAAAATCTGAAAACTGTTTTCCCCGAGGAAAAGGAGCAAGGTTTTTGTAACTTTTTGAATACGGATGCTTAAAAAAAAGCGCAAAAGCCCTGATGGCAAGGACTCTCTTTCCACGGACTGTACAGGCTAATTTCCAAAAACGAGAGCAAAATCGAATAGCCGATTTTTTAACGTTTTAATCTTGTGAGGAAAACCGTTAATATAAACCAAATTATCACTCAGTAGCGTTATCCCTATTCTGGAGACATTTCCTTTGATCAACGTCCTTCTTGTTGATGACCACGAACTGGTGCGCGCAGGGATACGACGCATTCTTGAAGATATAAAAGGGATTAAAGTTGCCGGAGAGGTGTGCTGTGGGGAAGATGCCGTAAAATGGTGCCGCACAAACTCCGCCGATGTGGTGCTGATGGATATGAACATGCCCGGCATCGGTGGCCTTGAGGCAACGCGCAAAATTGCGCGTACCTTCGTAGATACCAAAGTCATCATGCTGACCGTGCATACTGAAAATCCACTGCTTGCGAAAGTGATGCAGGCGGGTGCGGCCGGTTACCTGAGCAAAGGTGCCGCTCCGCAGGAGGTCGTCAATGCCATCCGCTCCGTGTTTGCCGGGCAGCGTTACATCGCCTCTGACATTGCGCAGCAGATGGCATTGAGCCAGATCGAACCCGAGAAAAACGAGTCCCCGTTTGCCAGTTTGTCTGAGCGCGAATTGCAGATTATGCTGATGATCACGAAAGGTCAGAAGGTAAATGAGATCTCGGAACAGCTGAACCTCAGCCCGAAAACGGTGAACAGCTATCGTTATCGAATGTTCAGTAAACTGAACATTCATGGTGATGTTGAACTGACTCATCTGGCCATCCGACATGGTTTATGTAATGCGGAGACGTTGTTAAGTCAGTGAGTGATGTGTTCGATTCAAAAGCATTTCTGAAAACGGTAACCAGCCAGCCTGGCGTCTATCGGATGTATGACGCTGGCGGTACGGTTATCTATGTGGGGAAGGCGAAAGACCTTAAAAAACGCCTTTCCAGCTATTTTCGCAGCAACCTTGCCTCCCGTAAGACTGAAGCGCTGGTCTCTCTCATTCATAATATTGATGTCACCGTCACGCATACTGAAACCGAAGCCCTGCTGCTTGAGCACAATTATATAAAGCTCTATCAGCCGCGCTATAACGTGCTGTTGCGGGACGATAAATCCTATCCGTTTATCTTTCTCAGTGGCGATACCCATCCGCGTCTGGCGATGCACCGTGGTGCAAAACACGCGAAGGGGGAATATTTTGGTCCTTTCCCGAATGGCTATGCCGTGCGGGAGACGCTCGCACTGCTGCAAAAAATCTTCCCGATTCGTCAGTGCGAAAACAGTGTCTACCGTAACCGCTCGCGTCCGTGTCTGCAGTACCAGATTGGACGCTGCCTGGGCCCCTGTGTTGCCGGGCTGGTCAGTGAAGATGAGTATGCCCAGCAGGTGGAGTATGTACGCCTGTTCTTGGCCGGAAAAGACGATCAGGTGTTAACCCAGCTGATCGCGCGGATGGAAAAAGCCAGCGCCGCACTTGAGTTTGAAGAGGCCGCACGGATCCGTGACCAAATTCAGGCGGTGCGCCGGGTCACCGAGAAACAGTTTGTCTCGAATACCGGTGACGATCTCGACGTTATCGGCGTCTCCTTTGACGCCGGAATGGCCTGTGTTCACGTGCTGTTTATCCGCCAGGGCAAAGTACTCGGCAGCCGCAGCTATTTCCCTAAAGTGCCTGGTGGCACCGAGCTGGGGGAAGTGGTGGAAACCTTTGTCGGCCAGTTCTATCTACAGGGAAGCCAGATGCGCACGCTCCCCTCGGAGATCCTGCTCGATTTCAACCTTGACGATAAAACCCTGCTGGCCGATTCGCTTTCCGAGCTGGCGGGCCGTCGGGTCAACGTACAAACCAAACCCCGCGGCGACAGGGCGCGTTATCTGAAGCTCGCGCGGACCAACGCGGCGACGGCGCTGACCACAAAATTGTCTCAGCAATCGACGGTCAGCCAGCGGTTAACCGCGCTGGCAACGCTACTGAAGTTGCCGGAAGTGAAACGTATGGAGTGTTTCGATATCAGCCATACGATGGGCGAGCAGACGGTAGCATCCTGCGTCGTTTTTGATGCTAATGGCCCGCTTCGCGCCGAGTATCGACGCTACAACATCACCGGCATTACGCCGGGAGACGACTATGCCGCCATGAATCAGGTGTTGCGTCGTCGTTACGGTAAAGCAATTGAAGAGAGCAAGATCCCGGATGTGATCCTGATTGACGGTGGTAAAGGCCAGCTTGGCCAGGCGAAAACGGTATTTGAATCACTCGACGTTGAGTGGGACAAAAATCATCCGCTGCTGTTAGGTGTGGCGAAAGGGGCCGATCGTAAGGCGGGTCTGGAGACGTTGTTCTTCGAACCGGAAGGTGAGGGCTTCACTCTGCCGCCAGACTCTCCGGCGCTGCATGTTATCCAGCATATTCGCGATGAATCGCACGACCATGCTATCAGCGGGCACCGTAAAAAACGGGCGAAGGTGAAAAATACCAGTACTCTGGAAACCATTGAGGGCGTCGGGCCAAAACGTCGCCAGATGCTGCTGAAGTATATGGGCGGATTGCAAGGATTACTCAACGCCAGCATGGAGGAAATTGCAAAAGTGCCGGGTATTTCGCAAGGGCTGGCAGAAAAGATCTACTACTCGTTGAAACATTGAGGGCTCTGTAGCAACATAGAGCTAAATTTTACTGACAACAAATAGTTACCGTCACTATGCAATATAATATCCCTACGTTGCTCACTCTCTTTCGTGTTGTACTCATTCCGTTCTTCGTGCTGGCGTTTTATCTGCCGGTTGTGTGGGCACCTTTTGCCTGCGCACTGATCTTCCTTATCGCAGCGGTAACGGACTGGTTTGATGGCTATCTGGCGCGTCGCTGGAATCAAAGCACTCGCTTCGGCGCGTTTCTCGATCCGGTAGCGGATAAGGTCATGGTTGCTATCGCGATGGTGCTGGTGGCTGAACACTATCATACCTGGTGGGTGACGCTGCCTGCGGCAACCATGATCGGCCGTGAAATCATCATTTCTGCGCTGCGTGAGTGGATGGCGGAGTTGGGTAAACGCAGCAGCGTGGCGGTCTCCTGGATCGGGAAAGTGAAAACGACCGCACAGATGGCGGCGCTGGTCTGGATGCTCTGGCGTCCAAACGCCTGGGTTGAGTGGGCGGGAATTGGTCTGCTGTGGGTAGCGGCAGTGCTGACGTTGTGGTCAATGCTGCAATATTTGAACGCTGCGCGCGGGGATTTGCTTGATCAGTGATCGTTTCGCCGTAATTTTCAGCAAACGATCCAGGGAAGCAAAAAATAACGTTGACTCATAACGTCATATCAGTAGAATGCAACGCATCGAACGGCGGCACAGCAAGCCGGACGATAATGAAATCAAGTGTTTAGAAGTTGACTTGATGACATGCGGGAATAGCTCAGTTGGTAGAGCACGACCTTGCCAAGGTCGGGGTCGCGAGTTCGAGTCTCGTTTCCCGCTCCAGATTAAAGACATGCGCAGTAGCGGGTGTCAGTTAGAAAAGTTTTACGGCGCGTTAGCAAAGCGGTTATGTAGCGGATTGCAAATCCGTCTAGTCCGGTTCGACTCCGGAACGCGCCTCCACTTTCTTCCCTGGCCGGATGGTGGAATCGGTAGACACAAGGGATTTAAAATCCCTCGGCGTTCGCGCTGTGTGGGTTCAAGTCCCACTCCGGCTACCATGGGAAAAAGCAGAATAATGAAAGCAATAAGCAGTGTCGTGAAACCACCTACGGGTGGTTTTTTTGTGCCTGAAATTCATGTCCTGTGCATATCCTGTGCTCACGGGGTGCAATGAGCTGCAATCTCCAGCCTGGCAATGCCGAATCGAACGTGTCGCCTCCAGCATAGAGAACCAGGTCGCTTTGCCTGTTTTCCGGTACTCTTCCGGGAAGGGGGGCCTGCTGAGCAAACTGTAATGTTCTAGCCACCCCGAGTACGAAGTTGCTTAATTCGTGCAATCACCTCTTCTCTGTACTTCTGGTGTCCGCGCATAGCCCTTGGATGGGCAATTCTGAAACAGATTGTATTACCTGTTTTGAACTCCCATAGCTTCCCCGAAATGACTGAAGAAGTCTCATAGCCGCCTAGCTCAGTAAGCACCTGTTTTATGATGTAGTCTGTTCTCCGTGCTCCGGATGCAAAGATGATGAAATCAGGCTCAAGGTGTTTAATTTGTACCGCCAGCAGCTTCAGCGAGGCTAATATGACTTCCTGCACTTCATTTTGAGGGCGATTGAGAGGGGTCAGTCCGTCGTAATCCCACGCCAGTAGATTGGCATACACGATAGCCTGAGGAGGAATATTAAGCTCCCGGGCCAGCCTGAAATGATATTGCGTGAAGCGGCTACGTGATTTGAGGTTGGTGGTGCCATAATTTTGTACCGGAAGATGTTTCCTGTAACGATCTACAGCTTCTTCAACCACCTGCCCGATGGTGACGTCAGGCATAAGTCCCAACACCCGTGATATCGTATTCTTACCATTCAGCGTATTCCAGCCTGCGGTTTCACGTCCAACCAGCATGATTTTTACCGGTGAATGCCAGTATTCTTCAAACGGCACGGGTAAAAAGACGCCTGAGTATTTATCTTCATTCAGGTTAAATGACTGGGCGTCAACTTCCTGTAATATCCGTTTGTACGCGTCTAATAGCCTTTCCATTCTTCAATCCTGCCCCGTAATAAAAATACCTTCAGATATATATTATTTTCATGATATCAATCAGATACATGAGGATAAATATGCAAAAATCCTTCCGATTCACCAATTCATCCATCAAAGCCCTTCCGGCAAACACAGATACCCGATCTACAGAGCTTGAGGTATCTGATACCGAGGTCATTGGCCTCAAATGCCTCTCAGGTCGAACGGGTAACAAACGTTTCCTCCTGCGATACACATTCCACGGTACCAAAAAAAGTATCAGTATTGGCAGATTCCCTGAAATTGATGTGGGGACAGCCCGTCAGATAGCCCGCCGTCACAAGGAGGCGATTGCACTGGGAAATGACCCTAAGGCAGAACGCGATAATTATCGTGCTATGCCAACGCTTAGTGAGTTTTTTCACCAGACCTATGTTCCGTTCATCAAACGCCATAAAAAGTCCTGGGATAAGGATGTTCAGCGTTTCACGCAATACATTGAACCTCGTCTGGGGAAGATACGTTACTGCGACCTTCGGGCCCGGGAAATCCAGCAGGTGCTTTTCGACATGCTTGAGGGTCGTATTCACGGCCAGCAGTATGCACCGTCTACCTGTAACAGGGCACTGGCTATTCTGAAAACTATGGGGCGTTATGCGCTACGACAGGATGTCCTGGAGAAGAATGAAGCCGATAAGATCCCTTTGCTTAAGGAGAATAATCAGCGGACGCGCTTTTTTGACGCCGATGAGATCAGAAGGATCCTCGACGCTGCGGCACGATACCCCAATAAGGCAGCCGGGGGACTGATAGCCATGCTGCTGTTAACCGGTACACGCAAATCAGAAATGCTGAATGTCATGCACAAACATATTGATCGGGATAACAGGTCGTTATTCATTCCTTATACTAAGAATGGTCGCAGCAGAACTGTGTATCTCAGTGATGTTGCATTATCCATTATTGATTCGATCCCACGGGCTGGCAGCAACCCCTATCTGTTTGCCGTAAAAGATAATGGAAAACCAATATCAGAACCCCGGTGGGCCTATGAAAAAATACTGGCAGAGTGCGGGATAGATAAAAGTGAAGTCTGTTTCCACACTACGCGCCATTCCGTCGCATCATTACTTGTCTCCAGCGGACAGTACAGTCTGTATGACGTTAAAGCCCAGCTTGCGCATGCCAGTATTCAGAGTACGGAGCGCTACGCAAAACTGACACCAGAGCGAATGCGTCAGACCGGGCAGGGTGTTACCGACCTTCTTTTACCCCCCGTAGCTACCAGTAAAGAACAGTGATTTTTGCATCTCTTAAACGTGGAGAATGATTATGCCGTTAAAGTGCCCTAAGTGCGGTAGTCGGAATACAGTCACAGAAACTGCCGGAAATATAGCAAAGGTGACTCGCGATGACCGGTTTCTGACATCGACATCCGGTTATATTAGCCCGGAGCAATTACCAGAATTGCTTAAAGAAATCATCAGGGCGATACAGCGTCTATTTGGATTCCTTGAACAGCGTGAAAGAAATAATGCGCCAGTGCTTATCTGCAAGGATTGTGGATATTATGAAAGAATATAGATGACCACTGAAGGCAATTCCAGATTCTTTACCCTGTCTATGTAACCCCGATACTTAAAACGTATCGGGTTTTTTGTTTATGAGGATTATTCAATGAAATTTATCTCGAACTGGCAAGACCTGCCGTCGCTCCTTCTTCCCGATTCAGTTATGACTGTCTTGAGAAAAGAACTGATACTTCCATTTGATGATGAACTTTCCGCAATGAATTTTTGGGGCGAGGTGGGTGTAACATTAATGTACATTGAACCCGGTGATGTTCCCGAAGATATTAAACGACACGTACTGGATGTAATTCATCATTTAATTGCAAACCCTGAGTTCGTGGTCCATCTGACAGATGAATATTACTTGATGCTATCAATTACAGAAGATAATGGAAATGGTATTTATCTGTTGTTTCATCCCAATTGTCCTTTGAAGGGGATTGACACATTAATGTCTATGGCGGAATCCCGTCTGTAAATCAGATTAAAATCAGGAGATGAAAATGAGAAAATCAAAGTTAGGGAAAAATAATAATGAACACGAGAAGCTGGAGTTAAATAATGATTTAAGTGATATTGAAAAAGGTATCACTGAAGATGGCCAAATATTACCTGAAGAGAGTTATAAGCTGCTAATTGAATCAGGTCAGGCGGAAAAAATCAGCCCTAAAGCCAGCGGTATTCTGACATGGCAACTGGCTATGTCTGAAACGGATAATGAACTTTATCTGCGTCTTCTGGCAAATGGCAGCGGAGGATTGTTCTCTAAGGACTGGATTTCACTTTCTAAAATTGAAAGTGTGCTCGAAGTACAACCAACGACGGGCTTCACATCTGGTGTATTCAGACCGCTGTTTAAAGGGGCTAGTGCCAATAATGCTGGTTTTCTGGCTGCTGTTCTACGCTCGCCAGATATATGCCTGCTGGAGGCGCATCCGGAGAAATTATTTACGCATGTTTTATATGCTGACTGGCGGGTAAGACTGAAAACACTCAGCAAAATTGGTGATCGAGAATAGATCTCGGAGGATTAATTCTTTATCCGTACGTTCATACAACCAGAAACAGCTACTCACCACCATTCATCTTTTTCAGGAATATTCATTATGCAAACCCAGTATGTCTTAAAACAGGCAGGATTATCGCTGCCTGTCACTAAATTATTTCAGCAGCACATCGTTACGCTTCTGGCAGAACAATCTCAGCAAACATCGGTCAGGGCAGTAGTCATTAATTTTCGTGACCCGGACTACAGTGCAGAATCCGGCGGATTTCATCCGGTTGAAATGCGGTTCATCCGCCAGGATAACGAATGGTATTTCGATTATGTCACAGACTTTAGTTACATGGGACGAGTCTATCCGGAGCTGGAAAAGGAAATGGACTTTTGTTGGTCAGGTCAATACGTCTTCCATTATCTGGCTGGGGATATTTCACTGGCGGCAGAGAGGAATGAACTCTGGTCCTTATGGGAGGGTAATTTTATGGATTACCTGTCTATGGGGATTTACCGGGTAACGGTAACTGTGGAAAGTTGTTGACCTGTTATGAACAGGAAGAAAACGGGCATCTTTGTAATCCTCTTCATGCGCAGTACATCGCAGCATGATGATGATACTGGTTGTACCGGACCGTTCGCATAAACATGTGCAGACACGGGGGATCTCAGATCCCTCGTGGTTTTACCAACATTCCCCCTAAATGACCAATCAGGGGGATGTCTGTTAATCATTACCCCAACGGACGTTTTACACCCTTAAAATTATGTAGATATTACAGTTGGTTAGACGCAATTGTGAGTGAGGGTTCTTAATTTCAAATCCATAAAGGTACGGACTATGCACCGAACACGAGGCGAGAAAATAGCCGAGAGACTGGGATGGATCTTACTTCAGCTTTATACGGGCAATACCCTGTCAGTCGATGACATTTGCCAGCAGTTTTCCGTGTGCCATCGCACAGGGCAGCGTGACTTATTGAGAGTGGAAACCGTAACAGAGGTGATTGCACCCGGCAAAGTGCGACTGGCCCCTCTGATAAGAGAGCGCGTCAGACAGGGTATCTGAGGGTTTTTTATTAATGCCAGATAATACAGACCGTCTGAAAGCAGATATTTTTGGAACCCCCTAAGAACGAGGTATCGAAATATTTTTATCAACCAGGACATAACCTGTCCCTCCCTCATATTACCCTTCGTCTGAAATATATATCACACGCATAATTTACCGAGGTTTCATATCATGAAAAAGATTGTTATTACATTTTTTGTTATAGGATTTTCTACCACCTCGTTTGCAGCCAAAATATCGCTTGAAACGGCAGGGCTCTGCTATGAAGCGACCCGACAATCAACAAAAATGGCCATGCTATTAGACCCGGACGCTGCTGAATATAAACAACTCAATAACAATACGAAAGAGTTATTCGGAACGCTGTCGGGGGGCGTGGGAGAAAAGGATTCAAAGAAAATACGGGATGCCTGGAAAACCGTCCTGGATAATGCCGGAATGGAAGGTCGCATGGCTAAATCTGATGGATATCGGGAAATGAACCGATATCCACAGGAGGTGATTATGCAGGAAGCCAATAAATGTGTCCGTCTGGCTCTTAAAGCAGGACTTGTTAAACTCTGAGTCCTTAAGAATAATATCGGGAGCATAAGCTCCCGTATTCTTCAGGCACAATATAATGCCAGTCAGATTTTTCGTTTTTCCAGATGACACTGATAAGATGTTCCACCTTGGTCGGCGATAAACCAGTCTACCGCTTCTCCCGTAAGTCTGTTAATCGAGACATGTGATACACCCCCCCAATTTTTTTTATCTCTTGAACCCTCGATCACATACTCTATTTTTTCATCAGTGATTATGGGATGTACAACCCGGAACCAGGTATCATCCCGTCCTTGTGGTTCGCCATCAATATCAACAATTACGGCTTCAGTAAACCAGGAAGTACTTTTCCCGTTAGCAACACACGTACTACCTGAATTGGCACTTATGTTGAAACAGAGTTTGTTTTGTGACAAATAGGGGCTCGGCCAAATACTTGCAGAGTCATCCCCACTTTTGTCTTTAGGGCTGCACGCAATAAGGGATGATTCAGCCAGGGCAGGCAAGCTTACGAGTAGGGATAACGCAAGATATTTAAATTTCATGGGGGGAGATGTCCTTATAGGTGGTTCTGCTTCCAGGTGCAAAGCTAAACCACCATTCTTAGCTTTACAGATATAATTTGAAAACCTTGTGGGATCTTCGGGTTAGGTTGTGTCTCTTAACCTGAGATAACTTACACGGGAGCCATCGCCCCCGCTATGTTTTTATATATTCAGCCGAAAATCCAGTTCCAGGCCTTTTTTAATCCACTGACTACGGCCTTTTTGGCGGCTTTTACGACCACGCGCAAAGGCACTGGCAGGGTATTATCAATAATATCATCAAGAACGCGATCAACGGTATAACCAAATCCTTCCGTTGCCTCTTCTGTAACTGTACGGGTTTTGTGCTCGTCTCTCACCTGAGAAGCGACGCCGCTTTGAGCGTGCTTTGGGAGCGCACGAACCATTGCCTCCACCAAATGGGTCACATTGTATCCCTCACTGGCGGCGACAGCGATCACCGGATGGTCAGTAAACCCAAATCGCTGTGTGATATATGCTTCTTTATCGAGGATATTTTGCATCTGGGATGGAGAAGGCCGGGCGTTGACAACATCCCACTCACGGAATGGCTCAATTTTGTCGACCTGATTAAGCACAAACAGTGTTTTAGCCTCACCGCCAGCAGGGGCCAGCACATTTTTGTAGAAATGTTCATCCGCAGAAAAGGCGCGATCATCGCCTTTAATCACCCAGAGAACCAGATCCAGCTGTGGTAACAGATCACGATAAAGTTGTTCATATTCAGCGTCACGCTCAGCATTTTCGCCCACACCCGGAATATCAATCAACCGCACTGAGCGTTTGCCAAACTGGATGCGCATTTCCTGCGTTTCACGGGTACAGGCGGCGACATCGCTGACTGCACAAATATCACCCTTAAAAATCGCATTACATAAGCTGGACTTCCCGGCTCCGGTCTTTCCCATAATGCCAATGACCGGCTCATAACTGATAACGTCATTGATGCGTCGGGCAATACTGTCCCTGATATTTTCAGGTAATATTTCAAGAGCATCCTTCACAGGATTTCGATTTTTAGTTTCTGTATTATTCATCTTGAGCACCATTCTCCATTCTCGCTTTAATTAACGCACACTCGTAATAAGAAATAATTACTTTTAGCAAGGCATTCACTTTTTCCAGATCACGGGGTGCCGCGTAACCGACGATCCCTTTTTTCATAGGGCTGAAGCGTTCCTTGCGGGAAAGGTTCATTGCGGCCAGTTGATCATCAATACCGTGCATTAACAAATGACCGTTTTCACCAGCACTGAAGTGATTGCAAATCATCTCGGCATGCCTGAGTAGGTTTTCGGGAACTACATTGAATGGCGCGTCAAGCCAGGCTTTAAGATGCGCATTCTGTTCATTATCATTGGCGTCAAGAAGACCGCTGAGTAAGTCCGTTGCTATGTTTTCGAAAAAATTCTCGAGCGCTTTTTCATCTTTATTCATTAGAGGTATCTCCGGTTGATTCCGTACTTTCATTCTGCTCGTATCGTTTCAGGGCAAGGCGTATGTCTTGCGTAACCTGATTACGAATCGATGCTGGTTTTAGAACTTCAACCTCGGGCATCCAGTATTTGATGAGAGGGATAATTTGGCCGAAGTGAGCCACCCGTGAAATCACGAGCAAATCACCGCTTGCGGAAGTGTGAATAATTTCCTGACCCGGCAACAGCGCGCGGCGCAAGAACCACGGGGCTACACGTGCAGAAACTGACATCAGTACTTCAGTAAGCTCTGCGCCATACCAGATACTTTCCGCATTCTCGATTTGCAGATGAATTTCCGGCGACATGGCAAATGACATGTTACTGGGGAGAACCTGTTTCATCGCTGAAATGACGAAACTTTTCAGCACTCCTCCCTCAATGGCAGCGAGATACCAGATCCCTCTGTCACTGACGAGACGATAGGGTTCAATGGCGCTGTAACTTTTCGCTTTATACATAAAGCTTATTTTTTTGCTGCCGCGAATCGCGTCTGACAATGTATTCAACGTAGACATAAAAACCCCACAATTTTCGTAGGGACGCTGTTTGATCAGAAACGGATTATTTTCGGCATTGCCCAGCAATATGCCTAACAGGCGGTCATCCCAGCGTGGAAATAACCCTTCAATACCCAGAATACGCGTAAAGCGGCGCAAGTCAGTATTGCTGCGCTGTCCCAGAACACCAACGGGAAGATGATATTTCTTACCACTGCGAAGAAGGTTGAGATAAGCCAGCCGCTGCGTAAGATCACGCCGGATGGTCTTATCACAGACATTAAACTCTTCAGCGAGCCCACTCACCGTGACTGATTCACCGTTGTTAAGGCGAGTCAGTATCAATCCAAGGCGATACCCAAGTTTGTCATGCTTATCCATTCAGGCATCCAATCAATTGAAGCTGGAAGGATATTTTCAGCAGGGTGCTGGACAAGATGAGTCCAGGCTGAAGCAGGATTTCTAAAAAATAAAAACCATAAAATTCAGTGATATATTTTCTGTATGTTTTTTGTGGACTCAACCTGTCCATGTTGTGGTGGTTGCGGGAAGCAGCTTTATTACCGGTGCCTCATTACCCCCAAACAGTAAAGCCCACGACTGGGAGAGTGGGCTTAGCAAACAGGTATTCAGCGTGAAGGATTTACAACACTGCCGAGGGCAATGCGAAGCCGGGATATACCAGCTTTATAAGGTCCATCAGGCGATTCATTCGGGCAGTCAGGGAATCAAAGATAATGGGTGGGAGCTTAGCCCGACCTGCATTTTTTACATCGCTGGGTGTCACAGAGTAGCCTGCCTCGACCAGCCATGCAGCTATCTCAACACTGGTTTGTCGCTTTCTGTCGTCCGGCGTGAGCCCCCATTGATGTTGAGCCAGGGCCCGCAGGAAAAGGCGAACAAGGACGTCATCGCTTCGATTTTGTCCTACTTTCAGTTTCAGAGGGGTAAAAACGTTTCTGCAATAGAGAAAATCACACCAGTCTTCCCAGTCAGCTTCATCTTTCAGGCTGTGTGTCTGCCGCCAGTCATCGAAAAGTTGGCGTTGCTTAAGTGCCTGGGCTATATCATTCCACGGACGGGAATACATCAACAAATGTCCATCATTCATGGTGGGGGCGATCAGTTGGCGCTTAAAGTCGAACTCCAGATTTAACCGGATATCCGACTCAACTGCGACAAGGTCGCTTTCATTCAACCACATATCACGGGTTGAAATGAGAGATCCCCTGCGAAGCTTCTGACCCGGAGCCCTGTTAAGATAGAGGTCCACCATATAGCGGTTATAGTCGTCGCGGGGAATATCAGCAGGGGGTTTAACTCCTGCACGGGCGTGTACGATTGGGTAGCCTGCAAGTTCTTTATAGGTCAACTGCCCCCGGGTTTTCATGGCGACAAGTTGCCGGACCTGATGTTTACAGGTCAGCATAGACGAGCCCGGATCCGCAATGGCGCATAACGCCTGAAAACGTGATGATAACGGGCCAGACATATCGATATTCTCGATAGCGGAATCCGTCAGAAAACCATCTGTAGTCACACTGACCACTGTTGCATTCGGCGGGAGTGCATTCATCAACTCGCCCACCACCGCGCGGACAAATCCCGTGACATGTGCAGCAAAAAATGGCTGGGTGACTGACGAAGGCGGCAGAGGGCTGTTCAGCCCTCGGGCGGTATCAAATGCAGTCTTTGCGTGAAGACCCTGAGCGAGTTTTCCGTACAGTGAATTTCCGATCTCTTTCCAGAATTTCTCCTCCAGAGACCCTTTATCATGGCGATTACGATTTTCGCGTACCTGTTGCACAAAGGGTAAAAACACGGAGCATGCTGGTTCTGCCGGTGATGAGGAATCATTAGATTTATACTGACGCCAGGGGATGATAATACCGTGCTGAATAGTCATTTCCGCACCCAGAGACAGAGCGAGGGCCATTTCCGGGGCGGTCGCCCATGACTCACCCGTCAAAGGGAAAAACAATCCGTACTGGTCGGTTCTGACGGGCAGGCAGGGGTAGCGTACCGTGTCGGGGAATCGAAAACTGACCAGCCCAAATCCCATGGTATGCCCGCAAAATTCCTCAGGATTTTGGCTCTGGTAAATATTATCGTAATCAGGCTGCAAAATATCTAACAGCCCGGTGGTGTAAGCGCCTGCTAAATCGTAGTCATACCATTGGCTTTCAGGGGTAATGCCCATCATGAAGCATTCATTTCGACCGCCGTGATAGCAGTTGATGGCGAACGTCTCATAGAGTTCCCTTGCGGGTATACTCTGCGTCGATTTTAACGTTCTGAATCCCTGAGTGTCCGGGTTCCAGCGCTGGCGCGATTCCGTCCAGGTTCCCATACAGACTTCAGGAGTCTGGCCGCTTTCCTTAATGGTTTTGAGAAACCGGGAAACAGCCATCGCACCAATCGTAGTGGGGACGCGCTCAATCAGCAGACTTTCAGTGCAGAACGATTTCACCTGTAAGGCATAGCGCACGGCAATTTCGGCATCACGAACTGCATAGGCCTCGAAACCGCGTCGATCGCCTTTTAAATACTGGCGCATATCGCTGATTGAATAAGGTGCTGGAATGGTTAGTTTCGGCAGGCCAAGTAATTCACCACATTCCGTCAGTCCCATACCGCCCGGAGTGATCAACAAGGTATCGGTAAACGTTACATTGCTGCAACGGGACGGGCTGGTCCGCTTATCAAACATGATTAGGCTGTTTTTTTCACGACGAGTTTCGACTTCATCAAAATCAATACCGTAGCGGTTTTTAAAACTGCTGACTGTACTGCGAATTCCTTTCAGCAATATTTTGTGATCGCTCCAGAAATCGGCAAACGAGGCAACATCAGCCCGCAGGAAATGAGCATACAGCGTAATCGAACCCGGCCATTCGTTAATCTGCTCATTCTTCAATAGTGGCGTCAGGGTTTTCGCGAGAAAGTTTTTCAGCGACAGGCGATCTTTTTTGTGGGCGCTGGCGGGGTACAGGATTCCGGGAACACCCGTTCCATCAGGCAGCACGACATAGCTCTGATAAGACAGAATGTCGTTTTGCTTTGTATGTGGGTTATAGACATATTCAGTATCAAAGCCGATATCTAGATGTAGCTCGCTGCTGACGTCCAGTCGATTTTTTGACTTTTGAGGTATTAACGGAAAGTTATCAAGTGTTTTAGCTGACCGGGCGACAGGTTGCGTCACTCCCGCCGCATCTGCGAGCAGTGCATTCATGTCAAACATTGGGGCTTCTCTTATTCAGGTGAGCGGTGCCATTACTGGCACCGAGAAGTAAGGGGAAATCAGACGAGGGCTGTACGAATCTCAGAAAACAGTTGTTCTTTTTGTTCTTCGTCTTTCGTTGCTACGAAAGATACGAAGTTATCGTTGACTTTAATGACGACGCCGTTCGGGGTCTTTTCGACCATCGGCAAGAGTCGCGAGGAGAGAAGACAATTAGCATGCAACCAACGAAAGCCCATTCCTTCAAATTCGCGACCACCAAGAGTGGTAGCCAGTTCCTGAAATGCCTCATCAAGAGTGTCAGATTTGGCTGATTCACTGACTAGTGTTCCGCCATAACGGTTAGTGAGCGTCAGGATAGCCCGCTCTGCGTTCTGGAACAGGCTGACGCCGTAGACGAACTTAAGTCGGGCAATGCAGTTATTACCCCGGTAGACTGCCTCTTCAGGCAGGTTACTTTCGAAGTTGCGGGCATAGGTGTTAAACGCAGTTTTCGCTGCTTCATCCGTATCAAAAGACTCGGTGTGCAGCAGGCGGCACGCCCGACTAATAAAATTGAGGCGGTTTTCAACGAGACTGATGCTGATGACATCAGAGACAGGGATAAGTATGTCGCTGGCGTTAACCAGGTAGTCAAAGCTGAGTGTTTTTGAGGTTTTCATTGTTTTTACTCCTTGAAAGTCAAATTAGCGCGAAGTTTGTGTATTTGTGATGTGCTGTTTTTCCCAGGCTTCCACCTCAGCAATGGGAAAACGGATCGCACGTCCCAGCCGGATGAACGGAGGGAGCTTGCTCGGGTTACGGGTCACGTCGCTAGCAATAGAGCTGGGTGAAACGCCCCAGCGGAGAGCAAGCTGTTTGCTATTTATGTACATATCAGGGCTCCTCTGAGCTAAAAGTCGTTAGGGTTTTATCAGTCACTGCCGGGCCCTGCAGTGGTGTGCTCTAACCATACGAGCTGCGCAGTTTGATTACACGCCATAAAACTCACAGCTCATGCTGTCAGATTTGCTTTATTTAAATGTATCAACAACTTGTGATACTACCGCCTGAGAGTCTGCTGCATTATGAAAGGCATACCGGCGGGTGGCCGTGAGTGAATGGTGATTCAGTAAACGGGAGGCCATGGCGATATCGCTGGTTGCCTGTAGCACGCGGGTGGCAAACGTCCGGCGAAGGTCATGCATGCGCAGGTTTTGTACGCGAGCATCCCGACAAATCCGGGTAAAGGTTTCACGCGGATAGCTCAACTGGCGAGTCGTGTCGGTAATGCGCGGGAAAATCCAGGTCGTGCTGAGTGCCAGTTGTGCTTGTCGCTGAATAATAGCCACTGCGGGATTTGCAAGCGGGCAGGTGAATGGGTGCCCTGATTTCGTATCCG
The DNA here is from genome assembly GCF_049238025.1 of Enterobacter cloacae complex sp. IR5458. NCBI lineage: Bacteria > Pseudomonadati > Pseudomonadota > Gammaproteobacteria > Enterobacterales > Enterobacteriaceae > Enterobacter > Enterobacter cloacae complex sp. IR5458. The sequence goes on along the minus strand of NZ_JBMKIF010000019.1, from coordinate 10,484 downwards.
GGAGAAGCAACTGCTGAGCATCGGGATGCCAGTATTCCCACTTCAGGGTACAAACTTCACCAATACGCATACCGGTATAGAGTGCGAGCAATATGGCATCAGCAGCGGGCGTATTCAGGGCCTCAGCGGCAGCAATAAATAATGGAATTTCAGTGGCAGAAAGTGTGCGATACCGGACGTTGTTCTCTTTCAGATAACGAACGTGGGTCATCGGAGAATGATTTATCCATTCAGCGCGTACAGCCAGAGAGCATATCTTCGAGAGCAGAGCCAGAAGGCGGTTTATTGTTGCCGGGCTTAATTTCGGTCGTAGGCCAGCGGCGAATTTTTCGATTTCCCCTGGGGTGATATGACAGAGGCGACGCTTCCCCCAGAAGGGTCGGATATGGCGATTGAGCTTCGATAGCTCAGACTGTGGACTTTTCTTATATAACTGCATATCAGGAATCCACAACTCGTTGATAGCCTGTTCGACGGTATGACGGCGGGACTGTATGGCCAGGCGTTTTTTATTACCAAGCCGAATCATAGTGTTCAGACGGGCATCTTCAATATCGAGATGTGGGAACGTCCCAAGCGTTTCATAAATACGCTGATTGTTGATGGTCGCCCGAAACGCGAGCGTGATTTGATTGGGATAGACCAGCGCCCTCAGATGGGGGCAGTGAATATCGCGGTATTCCTGGCAGCCAGTCGTCGGATGCGGCAGTTGCTGAAGTGATTTGGTGCTGAAACGCAGGTCAATAATGGACATCGTAGTTCTCCTGTGAATGTGTATCAGGAAAAATACGATGTCAGATGAGCTAATAGCGAGTTGTCATTTTCACAGTTCATCATTTCAATTTAGAACTGTATTTTTTATCTACAGATGAACTTTCTCTGCGGGTCGTGACGCTATGAGTTCATTTAGTCTGAGCAAGTGATAGTAATCGGGTGACATATTCATTTTTGCTGAGGCGACCCACATCGTTAATCTTTGAAGGTAGTCCCAGAGCTGTCGATTTTAGATCTAATAATCCTTTAACGGTTTTACTTTTACCTTCAAGGAAAAGGATGATTTCTTTGGCTGTGGGTTTCCATTCTGGGAAGATAAGCAGTGCAATGTAAATATATGCTTTGTATAAAATCTGGTTTATGTTTTTTTGGATCCCTGTCAGGTTTTCTTTGTTTCTGGGGATGGTTTCATCAATAACAAATCGGTCAGGATTAGTTAATGTAATTGCATTGTCTTTTTCATTAATAAAGTGTTGCATGACCTCATGGGGTAACATTGCAAGAGTAATCAATTGAAACATGGCGGGGTGGTTGAGGCATTTATCTTTAATAAGCCCGGAGTTTTTCATCTTATCTAATATTTGCAATAGAAAGTGAAAATAAAATTCATCACAAAGTCTTGCAAAGAAAAGGAGGGCAGTATCCTGGGGTTCCAGATTTGAAATTTTCGGGAGTGAATTAGTGAAATCGGAGGATTTGATATAGGTTATGATTTTTCTGCGGGAAATTTTGAGTGCTTTGTTATGAATGTGCATCGAAAACTTACCATTCCAGATGTAGGGTTTGTTACTTTGATACGTTTTTTCATCTACAAGTGTATCAAGAATATTTAGCAATGTGAGAATCGGATTTGTTGGTTCGTCGGTTGCCTTATTCAGTAATTCTTCCAGGAATGCATCAGCTTCCTTTAAAACATTGCCCGGAATTCTATTTTGTTTAATGGAGTTAAGGCCGTAGATATTAATGGTCAGTACGTCGAACTCCTTACGTTGTAGTTTGCACCATTTTTCAAGGTAATCAGTATACTGAAAAAAATTAATATAATTGGACAATAATGCGGAGGGCGCGAAAATCTCGATAGAGGCTAATGAGGGGCGCATCTTACGCGTGCCATCTGGTTGCTCTTGTGTCATCAGGTGTAGTAAATCGCCCTCAGTGAAAATTTCGGATAATTTTTCAATATCATTCTGATACTTAGCGAGCAGTTGAGCATTTTTAGGATGTCGGTCAGGATGTTCAAGGTCGTTTTCAAACATAATGTGCCTCGTTTATTTAGGGCAGATCCCCTTTACAGAAGGAGGTTTGCAAGGTAGTGCTTTGATTACAAGAGCATGAGTAGGTTATTTACCCCAACGGCAGTTTTACACCATAGCTTACATCGAGTCTATCCTGCTAATAGTATTAGAATTTATAAGCTTGTAAGCATAAGGGCGTCCGTAAGTTATCTGTCAGTATCAATTGGACAATTCCCTTCAAGATACCGCGATTCTGGTGTGTCCAGGGGCGTGTCTTGAGGTATCATTTAACGCAGTTTTTTACGATGCAATGCCCTGCATCGCAGGCTTTTCTTCAGACTAGGATGATTCATGAACGACAAAATCAGTCAGGACACGATCAACAAAGCCCTGTGGGCCGCGTGTGATACGTTCCGTGGCACCATCAGTGCTGATACCTATAAAGACTTTATCCTTACCATGCTGTTCCTTAAGTACATTTCGGATGTCTGGCAGGATCATTACGATGAATATAAAAAACAGTATGGTGATGCACCAGAACTCATTGAAGCCATGATGGCGAATGAACGTTTCGTATTGCCGAAAAGCGCCAGTTTCTATGCGCTGTATGAACGTCGTCATGAACCGGGCAATGGTGAGCGCATCGACCAGGCTCTGCATGCGATTGAAGAAGCTAATGGCACCAAACTGAAAGACGCCGGGAAAAGCGTGTTCCAGGATATTTCGTTTAACACCGATCGCCTAGGTGAAGAAAAACAGAAGAACACCATCCTGCGCCAGCTGCTGGAAGACTTTGCGGGTGAAAATCTTAACTTGAAGCCGAGTCGTGTAGGTACGCTGGATGTCATTGGTAATGCTTACGAATATCTGATAAAAAACTTTGCCGCCAGCGGTGGGCAGAAAGCGGGGGAATTCTATACCCCGCCGGAAGTCTCAGACCTGATTGCTGAACTGCTCGATCCGCAGCCCGGTGATACCATCTGCGATCCGGCCTGTGGTTCCGGTTCGTTGTTGATGAAGTGCGGACGTAAAATTGTCTCCGGGCATGACAGCCGTAACTATGCCTTGTTCGGTCAGGAAGCGATTGGATCTACATGGTCGCTAGCGAAAATGAACATGTTCCTGCATGGCGAAGACAACCACAAAATCGAGTGGGGCGATACCATTCGTAACCCGAAGCTGCTCGATAAAAATGGCGACCTGATGCTGTTTGATATCGTGACCGCTAACCCACCGTTCAGCCTCGATAAGTGGGGCCATGACGAGGCCGAGAACGATAAGTTTGGCCGTTTTCGTCGCGGTGTACCGCCGAAGACTAAAGGAGATTACGCTTTTATCTCGCATATGATCGAAACCCTGAAACCGGGAACTGGCCGTATGGGCGTAGTTGTGCCACACGGTGTGCTTTTCCGTGGCTCCAGCGAAGGTAAAATTCGCCAGAAACTGATCGACGAAAATTTGCTGGATGCGGTAATTGGTCTGCCGGAAAAACTGTTCTACGGTACGGGGATTCCGGCTGCGATTCTGATTTTCAAAAAGCAGAAAGTTGATGACAAGGTGCTGTTTATCGATGCCAGCCGTGAATTCAAGGCAGGTAAAAACCAGAACCAGCTTAGCGAAGAAAACATTAAGAAAATCGTCAAGACCTACCGTGATGGCGATAACGTCGAGAAATATGCCTATCTTGCGAGCCTGAAGGAAATTCAGGACAACGATTACAACCTTAATATTTCACGCTACGTCGATACCTTTGAGGAAGAGGACGAGATTGATTTACTGGCCGTGCGTGCTGAGCGTGAGCAATTGAAAGCGGAACTGGCGAAGCTGGAAACAGAGATGGCGGGGTATTTGGAGGAGCTGGGTTATGGTGCCTAAGGGGTGGGAGATAAAGCATTTATCGGAGCTGGCTAGTAAGATTAGCGATGGAATTCACAAAACACCACTGTATGCCGATACCTCTGAAATTTATTTCATCAATGGTAATAATCTTAAAAGCGGCTCAATCGTTATTCAAGATTCAACAAAGTGCGTTGATGAAAACGATGCGATCAATCATCGAAAAGATTTGGGTGTTCGTACACTTTTAATGTCTATAAATGGAACGATCGGAAATCTGGCGTACTATCGAGGAGAAAATGTTGTTTTAGGAAAAAGTGCGTCTTATATCAACATAAAGGATAGTGTTAATTTAGACTTTATTTACTACGTACTATCAAGCTCCAAAACTCAAGCATTTTATGAGTCGGAGCTAACAGGGACCACAATTCGTAACTTGTCCATCAAGTCTATCAAATCTACAGAGATCCTCACTCCTCCTCTTCCCGAACAAAAAAAAATCGCCCAAATCCTGTCAACCTGGGATAAGGCGATTTCGGTGACGGAAAAGCTTCTCACCAACAGTCAGCAGCAGAAAAAAGCCATGATGCAGCAATTGCTTACTGGAAGGAAGCGGTTGCGGGATGAGAATGGGGTGAGGTTTAGTGGGGAGTGGGAATATACCATTTTCGGCAACTTGGGTGATACCTATACCGGTTTAACAGGGAAGACCAAGGAGGATTTTGGTGCAGGTAAGCCATATATCCCTTACATCAATATTTTCAAAAATTCCAGAATCGATATTCAAAACCTAGAGTACGTACAGGTTAATGATGATGAGCGCCAATCCGTTGTAAAGTACGGCGATATATTTTTCACTACATCATCGGAGACGCCAGAAGAGGTTGGGATGTCTTCGGTTTTATTGGAAGAGGTTAGTGAGGTTTTCTTAAACTCATTTTGCTTCGGATTTCGATTGAATAACTTCGAGACTCTTATTCCCAAATATGCTCGTTACCTATTCCGTAGTGAACATGTACGCCGTCAAATTTCGACATTAGGTCAGGGAGCAACTCGCTACAACCTCTCAAAAAGGCAATTGATAAAGTTAGAGCTTAAACTCCCCTGTGTTGAAGAACAGCAAAAAATCGCAGCCGTACTTTCTGCTGCGGATGCTGAAATATCCACATTGGAGAAAAAACTCGCCTGCCTGAAAGACGAGAAGAAAGCCTTGATGCAGCAACTGCTGACCGGGAAACGTCGGGTGAAAGTGGATGAGGCGGTTGCCGTATGAAACTGACGAAAAGCGGTCCACTGACTGACCGGGAAATCGACTGGCTGGAAGAAATATTAATGAAGTATGGAATGGATGATTCTGTACTCTGTTTCTCTGAGCTGGATGGATTGCTGACGGCGATTTTATCAGGTCCAAATATGGTTTCACCCAATATCTGGCTGAGTGCTATTTGGGGAGGAGGCGATTATCATCCGAAATGGTCATCTGAGAGAGAGATGGAGCGTTTTGTCAGTCTGTGTTTTCAGCATATGAACGATATCGCTGGTTGCCTTTATGACGCCCCTGAACTGTTTGAGCCGATTTTCAATGAGCGTGAGGTAAAGGGGGAAAAATATACCATTGTGGAAGAGTGGTGTTTTGGTTATATGAAAGGAAAGTCACTGGATGACTGGTCTGGTCTTCCCGGTGAGTTACGGCCTTCTCTGGAAGTGATCGCTCTTCATGGCGTGGAGAAGAATTTTCCTGTACTTGAGAAAATGACCGGAGAGCAGTTTGAGAAAAGTATTTCCCTTATTCAGCCTGCTGCACTGGCACTTTATCAGTACTGGTTGTCAGTGAGAATGTCAGAGGCATCATCCCGGCCTGTTCCAGTGAAGGGGGCAGAAAACATGCCCGGGCGAAATGACCCGTGTCCGTGTGGCAGCGGTAAAAAATTTAAGAAGTGCTGTCTGCATTGATGAATCTTCATGTGACCAGTAGCGAGTAGCGCCAGAAAGAAAAGGATTAATGATGAACCAGACGTACACGCCAAAATTCCAGGAAGAATACAGCGCCAAAATCCCGGCACTGACGTTACTGACCAGCCTTGGCTGGACGTTTTTATCCCCGAAACAGATTATGGACTGCCGGGGCTATAAACAGGACGAGGTGGTGCTACGCCCGATTCTGCGTGAAGTGTTGTCGGAGCGTTACTTTATGGTGGGCGGTAAAACATGCCGCTTATCGGAAAAAGCGCTGGATAACCTGATATCACAGGTCTGTTCTCCGGCGCTGAATGAAGGGCTGCTGAAAGCCAATGAGCGGATGTATAACCATCTGCTTTACGGGATCGCCGTTACGGAGTTTGTCGATGGCAAAAAGGTGAACCCCACCATTGCGCTGATTGACTGGGAACATCCGGAAAATAACCAGTTCCACTTTACTGAAGAATTTACGGTATTGCGGTCAGGTGGTGTTGAAACCCGGAGGCCAGATATTGTCTGCTTTGTTAATGGTATCCCGCTGGCTGTTATTGAAGCGAAAAGCCCGGCTGGTCATGGCAAGAAAGGGCCAACCATTGACGAGGGGATATCCCAGAGTATCCGCAACCAGTTCAACGATGAAATCCCGCAGCTGTTTGTCTACAGCCAGTTATTACTTTCGATTAACGGTCATGACGGGCGCTACGGTACATGCCATACGCCAATGAAATTCTGGGCGGCATGGCGCGAAGAAGATATTACCGATCCGCAGATGTATGCGCTGCGCAACCATCAGTTATCGACTGAACAAATTCATGCGTTGTTTGATCATCGTCCTTCAGTCGATCTCAAATGGTATCAACAGTTAATCGATGGGGGGGAACTGGCAGTCAGCGGGCAGGATAAGCTGCTCATCAGTCTGCTTTCACCGGAACGTCTGCTGGAGATGACCCGCTTCTTCACCCTGTTTGATAAAAAAACCGGAAAAATTGTCGCCCGCTATCAGCAGGTGTTCGGGATTAAAAGGCTGCTGGAACGCATAAGCACCCGCAGACCGGACGGGGGCAGAGAAGGTGGTGTGATCTGGCATACCACGGGGTCCGGTAAATCGTACACCATGGTGTTCCTCAGTAAGGCGCTGATTCTTCATGACAGCCTGAAGCAGTGTCGCATTGTGGTGGTGACGGACCGTGTCGATCTTGAAGGGCAGCTCAGCGGCACTTTCGCTTCTGGTGGCGAACTGGCCGGAAAGGATGATAAGGCCAAAGCAATGGCGACCTCTGGCCAGAAACTGGCACAGCAGATTGGCTCTGGTAAAGAACGCATTATCTTCACCCTTATCCAGAAATTTAACTCAGCGACAAAATTGCCTGAATGCGTCAATACCAGCCCCGACATCATCGTTCTGATTGATGAAGGACACCGTAGCCAGGGGGGTGAGAACCATGTTCGTATGAAACTGGCTCTGCCGAACGCCGCCTTTGTTGCGTTTACCGGTACGCCATTGCTGAAAGAAGATAAGACCACCAATAAATTCGGGCCGATTGTCCACGCTTATACCATGCAGCGGGCGGTAGAAGATCAGGCCGTGACGCCTCTGCTCTATGAGGAACGTATTCCTGATCTTGAGGTAAACGACCGGGCAATAGATGCCTGGTTTGACCGTATTACCGATGGATTAAGCGAAGCGCAAAGAGCCGACCTTAAGCGTAAATATGCCCGAAAGGGTGAGGTTTACAGTGCAGATGACCGCATCCGGCTGATCGCACTCGATATCGCCATGCACTTCTCGAAGAATATTGATGAGGGGCTGAAAGGCCAGCTTGCCTGCGACAGCAAGATTTCCGCCATCAAATATAAAAAGTATCTTGATGAAGCCGGGTTGTTTGAGTCAGCAGTAGTTATCAGCCCGCCGGATACCCGGGAAGGGAATACCGAAGTGGATGAAAGCAAACTGCCGGAAGTGACTAAATGGTGGAAGGATAACGTCGGCACGCAGGATGAGTCCGTGTATACCCGCAATATCATCAGTCGTTTCGATACCGATGATAAGCTTAAATTGTTGATTGTCGTCGATAAACTGCTCACCGGGTTTGATGAACCAAAGAATACCGTGCTGTATATCGACAAGCCGCTTAAATCCCATAACCTTATCCAGGCGATTGCCCGGGTAAACCGACTGCATCCACTGAAAAAGTTTGGCCTGCTGATAGATTATCGCGGCATTCTGGCTGAACTGGACACGACTATCGGCAAATATCAGGACCTCGCCTCCCGAACTCAGGGCGGATACGACATCAAAGATATTGACGGGCTGTACAGCGCCATGAGCTCTGAATACAAGCGTCTACCGCATCTGTATAACCAGCTGTGGGCCATATTTGCCGGTGTTAAAAACAAAAATGATACTGAGCAGTTACGTGCGGTACTGGTGCCTAAAATGGAAGAACGTGACGGAGAGATGGTCGATATCCATCAGAAAACCCGTGATGATTTCTTCGAGGCGTTAACGGCCTTTGCCGGATGCCTGAAAGTGGCACTGCAGTCCGCTACCTTCTTCACCGACAAGAGCTTTACGGAACAAGACCGAAATCTCTATAAAGAAACCGTAAAACAGATGTCCAGCCTTCGCCAGTGGGCAATGCAGGTAAGTGGAGAGCAGGTCAATTATGACGACTACGCCGAGCAGGTGAAAAAACTGCTGGATAAGCATGTCACTGGCGTTGAGGTTCGTGAACCGGATGGCGTGTATGAAGTAGGTAAAATGGGCAAGAGCGAAAAACCCGAAGAGTGGGATAACAATAAAACCCGCAATGAAACCGACATCATTAAAACCCGTGTGACGAAGATGATTGAGCAGGAGCTGCGTGATGACCCGTACGCTCAGGAGGCATTTTCCAGACTCCTGCGCATGGCTATCGAAGAAGCAGAAAAACTGTTCGACCATCCACTAAAACAGTATCTCCTATTCCGGGAGTTTGAAGAAAAAGTTGAAGCCCGTAAGCTCAGCGACATCCCGGATGCACTGGCGGTGAACAAGTATGCTCAGGCGTATTACGGTGTATTTAAAAAAGAGCTACCTGAGGTTTTTGCGGTAAACGATGTTCAGGTGCAGGAGAAGTGGACGAAGCTAGCCTTTGAGGTGGACAGCATTATCGTCAAAGCAGTAGCAGAAAATTCCCTGAACCCTCAGGATATAGAGAAAGCGGTCAAGACAAATCTTTTACCTCTGCTGTTTACGTCCTGCCGGGAGATAGGGGCTGGAATGATCCAGGTGAACCGTATTGTGGAAACTATCATCCAGATACTGCGCGTTGGTTTGATGAAATCATGAGTGAAAAAGAGTCGCCAGCAGTGAAAGCGTTACGCATTGTTTATGGTGATGAGGTCATCACCGTACAGTGTGTTCCGCGTCAGGTCGTAAAGGGCAGGGTGCTCATCAAGGTTTATCCGGACTGCCGGGTTGTGGCCTCTGTACCGCCTGAAACACCGGAGCACGAGGTATTGTCTGCGCTGAAAAAACGTGGGCGCTGGATATACCAGCAACTGCGTGATTTCAGGGAGCAACAGACACACATTGTTCCGCGTCAGTATGTCAGCGGAGAAAGCCATTATTATCTCGGTAAGCAATATCAGTTGAAAGTGACAGAAGACGCTACTGTGCCGCAACGAGTGATAATGTTGCGTGGGCGTCTGGAAGTGACTGTCAGACACAAATCGGCAGAAAAGATTAAAGCCTTGCTGGCTGAATGGTATCGGGAACGTGCCAGAGATGTTTTTCAGCGCAGGCTTGATTTACTGATTCCGCAGACCCTTTGGGTCAGTGAGCGTCCTCCGATACGTCTGCGGGCGATGCAAACGCAATGGGGCAACTGTTCAGCAAAAGGCTGTCTGACCCTGAATCCATGGCTGGTTAAGGCATCCTCAGAATGTATCGATTATGTCTTGCTACATGAGTTATGTCATGTTGCTGAGCACAACCATAGTGAGGAGTTTTACCGCTTGATGGGGCAGGTTATGCCGGGGTGGGAAAAGGTCAAGAAGCGACTGGATGGTATGGCTGGGATGTTGTTGGCAGATATGTAGTTTCTAACTTATTCCAATGGGCTCATTTGTCGGTGATGCTGCCAACTTACTGATTTAGTGTATGATGGTGTTTTTGAGGTGCTCCAGTGGCTTCTGTTTCTATCAGCTGTCCCTCCTGTTCAGCTACTGACGGGGTGGTGCGTAACGGCAAAAGCACCGCCGGACATCAGCGCTATCTCTGCTCTCACTGCCGTAAAACATGGCAACTGCAGTTCACTTACACCGCTTCTCAACCCGGTACGCATCAGAAAATCATTGATATGGCCATGAATGGCGTCGGATGTCGCGCCAGTGCACGCATTATGGGCGTTGGCCTCAACACGGTTTTACGACACTTAAAAAACTCAGGCCGCAGTCGGTAACCTCGCGCATACAACCGGGCAGTGATGTGATTGTCTGCGCTGAAATGGACGAACAGTGGGGCTACGTCGGTGCTAAATCACGTCAGCGCTGGCTGTTTTACGCGTATGACAGGATACGGAGGACGGTTGTGGCGCAAGTATTCGGTGAACGCACGTTGGCCACGCTGGAGCGTCTACTGAGCCTGCTGTCGGCCTTTGAGGTCGTGGTATGGATGACGGATGGCTGGCCGCTGTA